>JAVVRO010000029.1:0-1828 GCA_036654695.1 Angelakisella sp.
TGCCTACAACGCGCAGCAGTCCGACCTCGCCCACCGCCGCCACTAGGATTTGGCCAACATCTCCCAAGAACTGCGGAATCTGCCGCAGCACTTCGGGACGCATAAACAGAAGGAAAACAGACAACATCACCATCAGTGCGCTGGTAATCTCCCAAACCACCGAGGAAATTAGCTTGGCAGTAATGAGCTGGTGGCTGCTTACCGGCAGGGTGTGCATCAGGTAGCCCTCGTCGCCGGTCAGGTTCTTAAAAAAGCGCTGGACAATGACCACAAAGGTAATCACCATGGTGCTGATGATGACAACGACATAGCCCATAATGGCAATCACCGACAGCGTGTTCAGGAAGGATTCCTGCATTTCCATGAGTCCGCTCACCGATAGGTGGCTGAGCAGTGCAAAGGCCAGCAGCAGGCCGTAGATGGGGCAAAAGATTCTGGCGGTGGACTTGAACTCGTACTTTAACAGCTTGTTTAACATTTGTATACCTCCCGGAATAGCTCGTCAACGCTCTTGCCTTTTTCCTCGCGGATGTTGTCCACCGAGGAGGTCAGGGCTATGCGGCCATTGGCTAAAAATATCACATCATCCAACACCTTTTCCACATCGCCAATCAGGTGGGTAGAAATGAGCACCGTCGCTTCGGGGTTGTAGTTGGTGATGATGGTGTTCAAAATGTAGTCGCGGGCGGCAGGGTCAACCCCGCCAATGGGTTCGTCCAGCAGGTAGAGCTGTGCCTGACGGCTCATGACCAAGATGAGCTGCACCTTTTCCTTGGTGCCCTTGGACAAGGTTTTCAGCTGCTGCTTGGCATTGATGTTCAGGTGCTCCAGCATCTCATTAGCGCGTTTGGTATCAAAGTCGGCGTAAAATTCGGCAAAAAACTTCACCAAATCGGACACCTTCATCCAGTCGTTCAGGTAGCTTTTGTCCGGCAGGTAGGAAACCAGCGCTTTGGTGGCTACTCCCGGGCGCTTCCCGCAAATGAACACGTCCCCGTCGGTTGGGGTCAACAGCCCCGCAATTATCTTAATCATCGTGGTTTTTCCGCTGCCGTTGGGTCCCAGCAGTCCCACAATTCGCCCACGCTCCAGCGTCAGTGATACCTCGCTGAGCGCCTCCTTGTGGGCATAAACCTTGGTCAGACCCTTAAGCTCCAGTACTGGTATTGTCTGTTCCATTCTCACTGTCCTCCTCAAATATCTTTTGTATCATGGTTGCCAATTCCTCCCGCGGGTAGCCCAGCCGTTGCATCTGGCTAATCAGCGTTACCAGCTTGTCCCGTGCCAGCCGGTACCGCAGCTGCCTTAGCAGCTCGCTGTCCTCGGTGACAAACCGCCCGTTGGTGCGCTGTGCATACAGCAGCCCCTCGCGCTCCAACTCGCTCAATGCCTTTTGCATGGTATTGGGGTTAATCGCTGCCTCGGCGGCCATTTCCCGCACGGCGGGCAGCCTGCTTCCCGCTGGCAGCTCGCCCGAAATAATTCCCAGCTTTAGCTGCTCCATGACTTGCAGGTAGATAGGCCGGTCATTTCCAAAGCTCCAGTTCATCGTTACGAGCATCTCCTTTCGCTTGTTGTACTGTTGTACTAAGTGCATAATACAATAATACATCGTTCTTGGGAAATGTCAAGAGGAATTTTAAAAATTATTTTGCAAAAATCATTTTTTTGTACTATACTGGTGGCAGATAGCAGTGTGCTTGCACATTGCTATTGTCCATCGCCATGGAGGAAAGATACCAAAAGGCGGTGGCTACTTACACCACGATGGGAAGGATGGGAATGGAGATGAAACTAGGACTTGTACTTTCGGGCGGCGGCGCAAAGG
>JAVVRO010000029.1:1838-14631 GCA_036654695.1 Angelakisella sp.
TGGACGAGCTGGGGCTGCGCCAGCAGATTTATGCGGTCAGCGGCTGCTCCATCGGTGCCATTAACGCACTGCTGCTGGCAGGCAGCGACCCGGAGCGCTGGATGGAGGTCTGGCAAAGGATGCGCTACGAGGACCTTGTCTTGCGGGACTCTGCCGCTGCGGGAATGAGCGAAAGCTCCCTGACCCAAAAGATAGCCGAGCTGGTGGCGGGTCTAAAAAATAAAGGACTGGAAATTACCAATCTCTCGCAGTTTTTGTCCCAAAGCTCGTTGGAGCCATTTTCGGCCGACGGAATGCGCCGTATGCTGCGGCAGTATGTGGACTTTGCGCGATTAACCAAAGCGCCGCCTTATCTGTGGGTGTGCGCCTACAATCTGGAGCGCGAGCAACCGGAGTACTTTTCGCTGCTGGGGCGCAGCGAAGCGGAAATAATTGAGCTGACGCTGGCATCGGCTTCGTTGCCAATGATTGTGCCGCCCATTGTTTTTGACGGCTGCCACTACTGCGACGGCGGGGTCACTCCACCCTATGTCCACGCCAAAAACGCCGACAAAATCCCGGTCGCGGCACTGCGCGGGGCGGGTTGTCAGCTGGTGGTGGTGCTCTACCTGAGCCATTACGACAAGGTGGATTTGTCCGGCTTCCCCGAGGGCACCAAGTTTTTGGAGCTTTACCCCTCCAGCCCCTTGGAGATGGTACGGGGCAGCGGGACGCTGAATTTGTCGCGAGAGAGCATCAATGAGCATATTCTAATGGGCTATCAGGATGGTATGGCGGCATTTGCGCCGCTGCTGCTAGAGCTGGCCAAGGGCGGCAATGGGGACGGTGCGCTGGCGCGTCATGCCGAATACAACAGGTGCCTGTTGGAGGGCAAGCTGCCGCTGCTGCGCCGGGCCGAGGAAGCGCTGCGTGCCCATGTCTAGCCCGGGCAGCACCCTACGGCGGTTTTTACACTATCTGGTACCGTCGGTCACCGGGATGCTGGTTTCATCGCTGTATGTGGTGGTGGATGGCATCTTTGTGGGGCGGGGAATTGGGGCGTACGGCATTGCGGCCATCAATTTAGTTTGGCCATTCATTGCGGTGTTCATTGCGGTAACGCTAATGGCCGCCATTGGCGGCGCGGCACTGGTGTCCCACGCGCTGGGTGCCGGGCAGCGCGACCGGGCACAGCAGTGGTTCGGGCAGTCCCTTTGGCTGCTGCTGGGGCTGGGCGCGGTCTTTACCTTGGCGGCGGTGGTGTTTCCCCAGCCGCTTTGCCTGCTCATGGGCGCCAGTCAGGAGGTTTTGCCCAGCTGCGTGGACTACCTGCGCTGGTACATGGCCTTTGCCGTTCCCTACGGCCTGTCCATGGGGCTTGCCGCGTTTGTACGCAACGACCACAACCCCAACCTTGCCTTTGTGGCCATGGTAGCCGGGGCGCTGGTCAACGTTTCGCTGGACTATCTGGCAATTTTTGTGCTGCACGCGGGCATGGCAGGTGCGGCGGTAGCCTCCGGCGTGGGGCAGCTGTTCAGCGCAGTACTGCTGTCGCTGCATTTTTTCCGCGGCAGGGGGACACTGCGGCTGGCGTTGCCGCGCCCTGTTTTGGCGCAGCTGCGGGAAATTATCAAAACCGGCACGCCGGAGCTGATGGTGAACCTCTGCTGTCCGGTCAGCATGCTGGCCTATAACTATGCCCTTATGTCCGCCATTGGTGCAGATGGCGTAGCGGCCTACGGCATTATCGCCTACATTGTCACCATACTAACCAGCCTGTTTACTGGGGTATCCCAAGGCATTCAGCCGGTGCTGGGGTACAGCTGCGGCGCGGGCGACCAAGCGGGTCTGCGTCGGTTTTTCCGGCTGGGGCTGGTGACTAACTTTTCGCTGGCCTCCCTGATGTTTGTCGCTCTGCGGGTTTGGGGCGATGAAATTATCGGCATCTTTACCACCGACCCCGCCATTGCCTCCATGACCGGCGCGGCCTTGGGCATCTACTCCCTTTCCTTCCTCTTTGGGTCGGTCAACATTGTTTGCATCACCTACTTTTTGTCGGTGCGGCAGCTGCGGTTAGCCAACCTCCTTTCCTTTGCCCGGGGGGTGGTGCTCATTCTGCTGTTCATCACGGTACTACCGCTCCTTTTTGGGGAAATGGGCATTTGGGCAACCATTACCGCGGCGGAGGCAGTCACCTTCTGCATTGCGGCGGTCAGCCTGTGGCGGATGAAGCGCGCCGGCGGACGTTAACAGAGCAGCTGCTAACCCCTGAACCGCATTGCTATGGAAAGAAGAACGCTATATTTTTTTAAAAGGTCACGTTACGACAGTATTTTTACGGACAACCTCGTATCCTACAGGGTATGAGGTTGTTTTTTTATACCACAGAAAGGATGATTTGCGATGCCAGTTAAGGTAGAACGAGAGGAAAAGAGCATGACCTTCAAGCTCAGCGGCGAGATTGACCACCACGCCGCCAAGTCCCTGCGGGAGGAGATTGACCGTTGCGCCCGCGCCTATCGGCCGGAGCAGCTCACTCTCGATTTTAAGGGTGTGGAGTTTATGGATTCCTCCGGCATTGGGCTGGTGCTGGGGCGGTTTCGGTTAATGCAGGAGCTGGAGGGTGCTTTGCGGCTTAGTAACCTGCCGACGCATCTGCGCAAGGTCATGCGGTTGGCCGGCATTGAAAATCTGGATATTGCAATCAGCGGAGGGGAACGAGGATGAAAATTGTCAACAAAATGAAGGTCAGCTTTCCCAGCAAGTCGATTAACGAGGGTCTGGCGCGCATGGTAGTTACCGCCTTTGCGGCCAGCGTGGACCCCACGGTGGAGGAGCTGTGCGACTTAAAAACAGCGGTGTCGGAGGCCGTAACCAACGCCATTGTCCATGGCTACCGCGATACCATGGGCGAGATTTACATAACCGCGCGAATGACCGACGCGGGGCGCATCAGCGTCAAAATTCAGGACAAGGGCTGCGGCATTCCTGACATTCCCCGCGCCATGGAACCGCTGTACACCACCTGCCAAAGCGGGGAACGTGCCGGGCTGGGGTTTGCGGTTATGGGGGAACTTTGTGACAAGGTACGGGTGCGCTCGTCGGTGGGCAAGGGCACGGTGGTAACGCTGGAAAAACAGCTTTCCACGCGGGAATAACCCCCTTATCCCAGTAGTAGCAACCGGTAAAAGGAGGTGTGTAACACGACAGGTGCAGCAACAACCGAAGCGCGGACTCCCGGAAAAATTGCAGAGGACAACCTTGGGCTGGTGCATGCCTGTGCGCACCGCTTCAAGGGTCGCGGCATGGAATATGATGACCTGTTTCAAGCGGGCTGTGTGGGGTTGGTCAAGGCGGTAGCGGCCTTTGACACCAGTCGCGGCGTCATGTTTTCCACCTATGCGGTACCGGTCATTCTGGGGGAAATACGGCGACTGTTCCGGGACGGCGGTACGGTCAAGGTCAGTCGCAGCATCAAGGAGCTGGGGCTAAAGGCGCTGCGCTGCCGGGAGCAGCTAAGCGCTGCCATGGGGCACGAACCTACTATTTCCCAAGTGGCACAGGCCATGGATCGCGATGTGTCGGACATTGCCGAGGCCATTGCCGCCACCACCCCGCCGGTGTCGCTGACGCAGGACGAGGACGACGGCGGCGGACAGTTTGACCTGCCCTGCGAGTCACCGGAGGAGCGCCTGAGTGACCTGCTGTCGCTGAAGCAGCTGGTGGGGGAGCTCAGCGAACGCGACCGGCGGCTAATCTATTTTCGCTACTACCGTGAAATGACCCAGACGCAGGTTGCCCAGCAGCTGGAGATGACACAGGTACAGGTGTCCCGCCGAGAGAAAAAAATCTTGGAGCAGCTGCGCGGCCGCATGCTATAGCCGCTGTGTCATTGCCCCATGCGCTGTTGCAGCAGCAGGATGCCCACCTGCGTTTTGGCGTCGATAATCTCGCCGTCGGCAACCATGCGCACCGCTTCGGCAAAGGGCACCCGCAGCACCGACAAAAATTCGTCCCTGTCCAGCTGCTGCCGTCCGGGTACCAGCTGGGTGGTACAATAGATGTGAATTACTTCGGTACAGTACGCAGGGGTGGGCAGTAGCTTGCCCAGTGGCGCAAGGGCTTGGGTGGTGTAGCCGGTTTCCTCCTCCAGCTCCCGCAAGGCGGCGGCAAAGGGGTCCTCCCCCTGCTCCAGCTTTCCGGCAGGCAGCTCCAGCAGCTCGCGGCCGGCGGCAAAGCGGAACTGTCGGACCAGCAGCAGGTTATTCGCTTCATCCAGCGCCGCAACACAGGCGCCGCCGTGGTGGTGGACTACCTCGCGCTGGGCGGCTTGCCCGTTTTCCAGTGTAATTTCATGGAGCTTTACTTCAATGACTTTTCCCGCAAAAATATCCCTGCGGGCGGTTTCGGTTTCAAAGTGTTTCATCTGGTACTCCTTGTGTGGCATGGTTTTTGCGGTAGGCAAGGTAGCCTTCCAAAATGATGGTCGCGGCTACCGCGTCCACCACGCCCTTGCGCTTTTTCCCGCGGGTGTCGGTCAGGTTCAGGTAATGGGTCGCGGTCACTGTGGTGCTGCGTTCGTCCCACAGGCGCACCGGCAGTCCGCAGGCCTTGGACAGCAGTGCGGCAAACTCGGCGCACAGCTCACTTCGTGGGCCGGCGGTACCGTTCATGTTCAGCGGGTTGCCGACAATCACCTCGCCGGCGCGCTGGTCGGCTGCCGTTTTGGCCAGCTCTGCCAGTAGCTTTTGCCGGTCACGCTGCCAGATGACCCCCACCGGTGAGGCCAGCCGTTCCCCCTCGTCGCAAACTGCCACGCCGGTGCGTGCGTCGCCGTAGTCTACTGCCATAATTCTCACGCTTGCGCCACCTTCCTTTTGCTTCTGATTGTCCCATTATATGCTATCCCGGTGAAAAAATCAAACCAAATGGTTGCCAAGCAGGCAAAAAGTCTGTATAATAACAGTGCTGTCATCCATGACGGCGGTCAGTCGAAAATTCCTGACCGGCGCTTTTTTGCGTCCAAACAAAACTAGGAATGAAAAGCGATGCTTTTACATTCTACGAAAGAAGGAACCATGAATAACGTGAACCTAAAACGGCTGGTGCAGGGTGCACTGGTCGCGGCAATCTATGTCGTTTTGGGGCTGGCGCTTGCCCCCATCACCTTTGGGCTGGTGCAATGCCGCATCTCGGAGGCGCTGACCGTGCTGCCGGTGCTTTGTCCGGCGGCAACCTGGGGGGTAACACTGGGCTGTGCGCTGACCAATCTGGTGGGAGCTGCCACGGGAGCCAACTTTTTGGGGCTTGCCGATGTGTTTTTGGGGTCAGCCACCACCCTATGCGCGGCGCTGCTCACCAGATGGCTGGGCAGATACCGCTGGAACGGCATCCCGGTGCTGGCTTCGCTGCCGCCGGTGCTGCTAAACGCCGTGGTCATTGGCGGCGAGTGGAGCTTTGTCACCACCGGTAGTTTGTCCCCGATGGCGGTGCTGCCCTTTGCAGGGCTGATTGCCGTGGGACAGCTGGCAAGCTGCTGCGGACTGGGACTGCTGCTGGTCTGGGCGCTAGAGCGCTCCGGCGCGGATCAAATTTTAAAATTGGAAAGGAACTGACCGTATGATGGAACCACTGCTGCAATTTGAGGCACCCAAGGGTCAAACCGCGACTCTGCATACCAATATGGGGGAGATTACCCTGATGTTTTTCCCGGAGGAAGCACCCAAGTGTGTGGAAAACTTTTTGACCCATGCCAAGGACGGCTACTACGACAACGTTATTTTTCACCGGGTTATTCCCGGCTTTATGATTCAGGGCGGTGACCCCGAGGGTACCGGCATGGGCGGCGAAAGCATCTGGGGGCACGGCATTGCTGACGAGTACTCCTCCAAGCTGTTCCATTTTCGCGGGGCGCTTTGCATGGCAAAGTCCAGCGCGCCCAACAGCATCGGCAGCCAGTTTTACATTGTGCAGGGTGCGCCGCAGGATGCCGCCGCACTGGCACAGCTAAAAAAGAAGGGCTGGCCCGAGTCGGCAGTGGACAAATATGCCGAGGTTGGCGGTGCGCCGTTCCTTGACCGGGGTTACACCGTATTCGGGCAGGCCTTTGCCGGGCTGGATGTGGTGGAGAACATTTCCAAGGTGAAAACTGACTACAATGACCGCCCCAATCAGGATGTCATCATTCAGTCGATTACCTTGGCATAGCACAAAGAGGTTGACTGCGACAAGGGCAGTCAACCTCTTTTTTGACACGCTAAGCACCGTAGGGGTTGCGGGTATCCTCCCGAACATTGCGGGGCAGCTCACCGGTCAGCCACGCATACAGCTGGCAGCTTAACCGAATGGCGGGCGGCGGGGTGTGCAGCAGCTGTTCTAGCTGCAACAAAAACGCGCTAACCCCGTCGGTGGACAGGCTTAGCTCCTGCCCGAACAACCAGATGCGGTACTGCCGGTACTGCTGTCGCTGCCATGCGGCTACCGGCGGGGCGTTGGGCAGCATGGCACTGCGAATGGTTGCATCAATGCGGTAGATGGCACCAGCGCAGCAGCCCACCAGCAATAGCGAACAGGCCGCCAGTGCAAACCGGCGGCGCTTTTTTTGCCTTTTGGCGTACTTGGGGTTCAGGTATTTTCCCTTTAGCAAGGCGACACTTCCTTTGCGGCGGCACAGTTCTACTGTTCTTCCAGGAAAATTAGGAGGGGTTCCTTTGCCATGCAGCCCATGGCAGCCGGCGTGCCCACCGCGATGTCGTCCATGCTGGTATTACTGCGTCATGTGCCCGCGTACCACCGCAGCAATGGGGTCGGCCAGCAGCTGCGCGGTGTACAGTGCTTCCTCCAGAGTGTTGCCGTTGGTGCCCAGCTCGAACAGCAGCGAGGCACGGGTCAGCCCCAAGTTGTAGTTGCGGTAGCAAAAAAAGATAGGGCGGCACAGATTAGGCACGCTGGATTCAATGCTGGACTGCAGTTCCACGGCAAAACGAAGATTTTCCTTCCAGTGGGGCACTCCCACCGACCCATTATCGCAGGGCGCAATCATCATCAGCTGAGCGGCTTTTTTGCCCTTGACCTCCACCACCGGCTTAAGCACGCTGTTGTCGCCGCGGACAATGCCGTCCCGGTGCAGGTCGATGGTCACAGCAATGGAGGGGTAGCGCTTGAGGTAGTCACTGACTGTTTTGCGGCTGCGTTCGTAGGCGCCGTTGTAGGCGGGCTGGTCGTGCTGGGTGTCATCATGGAGGACGGTAATGCCGCGCTGCTCCAGCTCGGCGGCCAGTACCGCGCCCACCGCCGCCATGTTGTTAGTATTGTCGGTATCCCGCCAGCTATTCCGCACATCGTAAAAGCTGCTGTCAAACCATTCGTAGCTTTCGGTGGTGTGGGTGTGGTAAAGGAGTACCTGTGGCTTTCCATTGTCCTCGACCTGCAAGGCGCAGTCGGTTTCCAGCACCGTTTGAATGGCATCCAGTGACAGCTTGGTGTAGTTGCGCAGCCAAACATTGTTGTGCTGCAAAAAGGCCGGGTTGTTCGCCTCCCCCAGCATGGGGCCGGCAATCAGCGGGGCGCGGTAGGCTTTGGGGATTTGGTCGGGCGGCAGGGCAAAGGACGGGATGGGAACCGCGGGCAGGGAGGAGGAGGACGGTGGTAAGGCAGAGGAGGGCGGCGCAACGGATGCGCTTTCTGGCGGCTGCTCCGGCGGTATTTCTGATACGGCGGACGGGGCTTGCGGCGAAGTGGAGGGAGCTTCCGGCGGCGCAGTATCCCTCGGCGGTGCCAGCAGCTCGCCTGCAAACCGCTCCCGCAGGCTTTTCATCGCGCCCTCCGGCAGCGAAATTGCGGTGGAAAACAGAGCAGCCTGTCCCACGACACCTTGCAGCAGCGGCCACAGCAGTGGTTGCAGTACCAAAAAAGCCGCCGCTCCGGCAACCGCTGCCAAGCCGCGGGCAAGGGTCTTTTTGTCTGGCATTCTCGCGGTACTTCCCTGTAACCAGTTGGTCAGCTTCATTTTTCATTCCTCCCTGTTGCAGCATCTGGTAAAGCAAGGTGTTTTTCGATTGCTATACCCTTCACTTTATGCGGCCGGCAGGGGGAATAGTACCAAAAAAAGGGACGAGCGGTGATGCTCGTCCCTTTTAAGGTATGGGGTTCCCTATTCCGTTACGGTAATGCTCAGGATGGTAACGGGGTCGGCGGGCTTGCCGTTTGCGTCCACGGCAACGGCGGCAATGGCGTCCACCACCTCCATGCCGGAGGTCACAAACCCAAACACCGTATGCCTGTTGTCTAGGTGCGGGGTACCGCCCACTTCGCTGTATTTTGCCGCTACCGGCTCCAACCGCTTTTTGTAGTCCTCCGGTACTCCCTTGGCCATGGTGTCCTGCAACGCCTTGTTTTCCTTGTCAATATAGTCCCGGAGCTCCTTTTCGTCCTTGGCTGTTGCGGCCTTTTGCCCTACCCTGCGCTGGGCTTGGTTGAGCAGAAGATTGGAATAGAGCTGTTCGGCCAGCTGGGTGGTGTCGGCAGTTTTGGCCTGCACAATAAAGAATTGACTCCCGTTGGTGTCGGTGCCGGAATTTGCCATGGACAGCGCCCCCCGGAAGTTGTGCAGATTGTCGGAAAATTCGTCCTCAAACGGCGCGTCCCAAATGCTCTTGCCACCCATGCCGGTGCCATCGGGGTCGCCGCCCTGAATCATAAAATCGTTGAGAACGCGGTGAAAGGTCAGCCCGTCGTAGTAGCCCTTTTTGGCATGGGTCAAAAAGTTTTCCACGGCCTTGGGTGCTTGCTCGGGGTACAGGGCAAGGGTAATCTCCCCTTTGCTGGTTTTCATGACAGCGGTAGGGCCGGTGTGCGGCGCAAACTGCAACAGCGTAATGGGCTGGTCGTCCAGCTTGGGTTGGGTAATGTCCGGGGAGCCGCAGGCAGTCATCGACAGGCAGAGCGCCGCCGCCAGCAGCAACGAGGTAGTTTTTAACTTCAAAGCAATCATTCCATTTCTTATTTTTTAGTACCCCTTCATGATACCACAGCAGAGCAAGGGTATTTGCAAAATTTTTGTAAATTAATCAATTTCCTCTTGAACTGTACTATATGATGTGGTACAATTAGGTCAGTTAATACAGGATAGTACAGTTGGGAAAGGCGTGACGCACTTGAAAAACACTACCATTAGCGAGCAGGAGCTCCTGTTTCGCAGCGTATATGATACCTATCAAAAGGCGGTGTACCGCATTGCCTACAGTATATTGCATGATGAAGGCGCTGCCGAGGACACGGTGCAGCTGACCTTTTTAAAGCTGTATCACGAATTGGATCGCATTGGTGAGGTACACTCCGGCAAGGCACGCGCCTTTGTCATTGTGCTGGCACGCAACACCGCCATTGACCAGTACCGCAAGCGCCGGCGGGAGCAGACCGTTTACTTTGAGGACTTGGCCAATGTCCCGCAAAGCAGCGACAGCTCTCCAGAGCAATTGGTTATTGACCGCCAAAGCGAGGAGCAGATTGCGCAGCTGTTGGGCGCAATGGATGAAAAGTACCGTACTATTCTGCTGCTGCGGTTTTGCCACGGCTACCGCAATAAGGAGATTGCCGCCCAGCTGGGGATGAGTGAGCCGGCGGTGGCTGCGCGCATCTTTCAGGCCAAAAAGCTGTTATGTCGAAACTTTAGCGTCGCATAGGTGTCGGAACAATTTTTGTTTCGGCACCTTCCTTTTTGTTATTGCAAATTTTTATCGTTGTGCTACAATATATAGTATCGTGTGGCGGGTCACACATACTGTATATTGTTTTAAGGAGTGTGTAATGTCAAGTGAAGATTGGGAAAAACGGCATGACCGTGCTGGAAAAACGCTATTTAAAGAAGGATGACGAGGGCAAGCCCATCGAGACTGTCGAGGAGATGCTGCACCGCGTGGCAGATACCATTGCGGCGGCTGACGTAACCTACGACCCAAAGGCCGACATCGCCGGTACGGCCGCGCGCTTTTACCAGTTGATGAGTAGTCTGGACTTTTTACCGAATTCCCCCACACTGATGAACGCCGGACGCGACCTTGGCCAGCTGTCGGCCTGTTTTGTGTTGCCGGTGGGCGACTCGATGGAGGAAATTTTCGAGGCGGTCAAGCAGGCGGCGCTAATCCACAAGTCGGGCGGCGGGACAGGCTTTTCCTTTTCCCGGCTGCGGCAAACGGGTAGTACCGTGCGTACCACCGGCGGTGTTGCCAGCGGGCCGGTCAGCTTTATGCGGGTCTTTAACATGGCAACCGAGGCAGTCAAGCAGGGCGGTACCCGGCGCGGGGCAAACATGGGCATTCTGCGCATCGACCACCCGGATATTCTACAATTTATCGACTGCAAAAAGGACAACGCCGACATTACAAACTTTAACATTTCTGTGGGGGTCACCGAGGTATTTATGCAGGCGGTGGAGCAGGGCGCGCGGTACGACCTCATTGACCCTAAAACCAAGGCGGCCGTGGGGCAGCTGGACGCAAAGGAAGTATTTGCCAAAATTGTGGAGGCCGCGTGGCACAATGGCGAACCGGGTATTATCTTTCTGGATCGGCTGAACCGGGACAACGTAGTGCCCGGGCAGGGCGAAATTGAAAGCACCAATCCCTGCGGGGAGCAGCCGCTGCTGCCCTATGAATCCTGCAATCTGGGTTCGATTAATCTGGTCAACATGCTGAAAAAAGATAAGAGCGGCTACCTCCTTGACTATCAAAAGCTGGACTGCACCATTGCCGACGCAGTACACTTTCTGGACAATGTCATTGAGGTAAACCGCTATCCGTTGGAAATCATCTCCAAAACCACCCGTGCCACCCGAAAAATCGGGTTGGGCGTAATGGGCTATGCCGACATGCTGCTGCGGCTTGGGTTGGGCTACAACACCCCCGAGGCGGTCGCGCTGGCTGGCGAGCTGATGGAGCGTGTCACCCGCGTGGGACGGGAGGCCTCCCAAAAGCTGGCCGAAACGCGGGGGGCGTTTCCGCTGTTTGCCGAAAGCATTTACAAGGACGGCCCGGCACTGCGCAACGCCACCATTACCACCATTGCCCCCACCGGCACGCTCTCCATCATTGCAGGGTGCAGCTCCGGCGTGGAGCCGGTGTTCGCCTACGCCTATGTGCGCAACATCATGGACGGCACCGAAATGATTGAAACAAACCCCATTTTGGAGGAGGTGCTGCGGGAGCGCGGTCTGTACAGTGACGCGCTCATGCGCCGTATTGTCGCCGAGGGCAGTCTGGCACACATTACCGAGCTGCCGGAGGACATTCGCCGGGTGTTCGTCTGCTCCCACGACATCAGCCCCGCCTACCACATCAACACGCAGGCGGCGTTCCAGCACTTTACCGACAACGCCGTTTCCAAAACGGTCAACTTTACCCACGACGCCACCATCGAGGATGTCCGGCAGGTTTATCTGCTTGCCTATACCTCCGGCTGTAAGGGCGTGACCATCTACCGCGACGGCAGTCGTCAGGGGCAGGTGCTCAACATTGGCGCAGTCAAAAAAGACGCAGCCACCGTCGAAGGGACTGCGCCGTTGCAAACCGAACTGTTTCCCCGCCCGCGCCCGGCGATTACCTATGGCATGACCGAGCGCATGCGCATTGGCTGCGGCAACCTGTATGTAACCGTCAACTACGATGAACACGGCATCTGCGAGGTGTTTACCTCCACCGGCAAGGCCGGCGGCTGCCCCTCCCAAAGTGAAGCAACCGCGCGGCTGGTCTCGGTAGCACTGCGCTCCGGCATTTCGGCGCAGGAGATTTTGAGTCAGCTAAAGGGCATTCGCTGTCCCTCCACCATCCGGCAGCCCGGCATGAAGTGTACCTCCTGCCCCGATGCCATTGCGCAGGTGGTGAAAAAGGTAGACAGCTACCTGAAAGAACAAAAGAAAAACGGAGCCGACCCGGTTGGCGTCGGGCTGGCTGCCATGCCGCAAACCCCGGCGGTTCCCACTGCCAGTGTGGCGCGCGCCGACAGAGCTGCCCGCTTTTGCCCCGAATGCGGCAGCGAGCTGGAGCACGAGGGCGGCTGCGTTACCTGCCGCAGCTGCGGGTACTCCAAGTGCGGCTGAGTAAGGGTAGCGCCGGTCACGGTGCCGGCGGCGGGATGATGTCGCACAAGCCAAAGTAAAGCGGCGAAAACCGATCCTGCATATAGGACAGGCTGGAGCTGCTTAACCGCGGCGGCTGGTCGGGGGGCGGGCAAAGCGGCAACGAAATGGCCACCGTAGTGCCGGAAGCGCCGGTGTTTACCGCCACCTTGCCGCCAATTTCGTTGGCAATTGCGCGTACCAGATGCAGCCCCAGCCCGCACCCGGCTGTTTGCTGGTCAAGGCAGTCCCACGAGCAAAATGGCTGAAACAGCCGCTCCTGCACGGCAGGACTAATGCCGGGTCCATTGTCCGAAACGGTCAACAAAACACTGTCGCTCATGTCGCGTCCCGTAACGCTGACATGGGCCTTGTTTTGGCTATACAAAAAGCTGTTGGACAGCAGGTTCATCAGGGCGGTTACAATGCGGTCAAAATTGCAGTTGACATAGACGGCGCTGTCCGGCAGGGCGGAAGCACAGCTGAGTCGGTTGCTGCGCAGCAGGGTGCTGCAAGCCTCCAACAGCTCGGCGGTACTGTCCCAAAAATCCACCACCGCGGTGTGCCCCTGTACCGGCGCGGAAAACAGAATTTTTTCCGAAAGGTTGTTGGCCAGACGCATAACCTGATAGCAGTTGTGATTGACATGTGCCAGCTGCTCGTCAATCAGGTGGACATCGGCAGTTGCCAGCCGCGCAGCGC
>JAVVRO010000030.1:0-7756 GCA_036654695.1 Angelakisella sp.
GCCAAATATCATCTCTCACGCTGCGGCCTCTCCATTCAGATATGTTCCCGCAGCCGTGACGAGAGCCAGTGGAATCATCTTCGCGAAATTGAAACGGACGGTGTAAGGAATCTTTATCAAAATGTTATGACGCTGTTCGATTCCATGGAAAACTGATTCACCCATTTCATTTGTTATTGCAATTTCCCACCCAAAACTTTCCTTTTAAATTACCTTTTGCGGCAGGATAAAATAGGCAGGATGGCAGATAATAGTACCACGAGATACCCAGGTGACTATTTTACAGTGCCGGAGGGAAATTAAGATATGAAAGCAACAGGAATTGTCAGGCGGATTGATGACCTTGGCCGTGTGGTGATACCAAAGGAGATACGCAGAACCATGAGAATACGGGAGGGTGACCCGTTGGAGATTTTCACCGATAACGACGGAGAAGTTATCTTTAAAAAATATTCGCCCATTGGTGAGCTGGGCACCTTTGCCAATGACTACGCGGAGGTGCTGCACCGCATTGCCAATTACCCCATACTGGTTTGCGACCGGGACCATGTAATTGCCGCCGCGGGGATTTCCAAAAAGGAGATTGTCGAGCGGCGGGTAGCCGCAGGGTTGGAGGATATGGTCGATGCGCGTAAAAGCTATAGCTTTACCGGCAGCGAAAAAAAGCTGCAGCCGGTTGAGGGCGCCGAGTATTATGCGCTGGTGCAGTCCCCGATTATTGCCTCTGGCGATGTCTGCGGCAGCGTTATGATGCTTATGTCAGCACCGGGAGATAAGGCAGGCGAAGCCGAAATAAAACTGACGGCAGCGGCCGCTGCGTTTTTGGGAAAGCAGATGGAGGAATAGCCGCAAGACCCTTTTTAAAAAAGCTAAAAATACCATTGCTTTTCTCCCATGCAATAGGGTATGATGGGTAAGAAACAAGTGCGTTTCTTACCCATCATTTTTTACAAAGGATGATTTACTTCATGTGCAGTACCGATGACACCAGCACCTCCCGCGCCTTTATTTTTGACTATGCCCTTACCATGGTGGCTTACTTTGTTTGCGGCGGTGCAATTATTGCTCGGTTGACCGAATACTTCCATACGCCGTTGGCAGTGGCCAATGCAATTATTGCGCTGCCGGCCATTCTTCCCCTTGCCCAAATTTGGGGAGGGCACCTGTTTAGCAATTCCCGGCGGCGGCATACCTTTTTGCGCACGGGCAACCTGTTGTGGCGCATGCTGTTGCCGCTAGTCTATTTTTCGGTGCTGCTGCCGACCGGTATAGGCGCGCTTGTTATGGCGGTAGCCTACGCCCTCATGCTGGGTACCTATCACTTTATCCAACCCGGGCACAATGCTTGGTTGGTGGACGCTGTAGAGGGCAAGGTCAAAAACAACTACTACTCCATGCGTGAGTTTACGTTTATGGCGTTCTACACCGTTTCGCTGTTTTTGTGCGGTCTGGTGGTGGATCGCGGCTCCAAAAGCGGGAACCTCAGCAACGCGTTTGTACTGGTTGGGCTGTTTTCCTCGCTGATTTTGGGCATTAGCGCCTTTATTATGCTAAAACGGCTGCCACCGCCACTGCCTGCCCCCGTCGACCAGCCCAAAAGCAGTCTTTTTGGTTCGCTGGTGGTGCCTTTTCGCGACCGGGGGTATCGTCCGGTGCTCATCTACAATATCTGCTGGAATATTGCCAGTATGTTTGCCACCACCTTTTGCTCGCTCTATCAAATTCGTATTTTGAAGCTGGACTACATGTTTGTCATGTCATGGGCTACCGTTGCCAACCTGTTGCGTGTCATTACACTGCCAATGTTTGCTGTATTGGCCGAAAAAATTGGCTGGAAACGAGTATCCCAGCTTACGCTGGCCATCATGGGACTGTCCGCTTTGTGCTATACCTTTTTAACGCAGGCCAATGCAATCTGGCTCTTTCCAATCCTCATTATTTTTGGGCAGATTCCTTATGGCGGCTTCGGAATTGGCTTTTTCAAAATGCAGATTTCCTGCTGCCGCAACAAGGAGCGCAGCTTGTACTTTGCAGCGAACGCCGCTGTCTGCGGAATTGCCTCGATTATTGGCACAACACTTTGCTCCTCGCTGGTAGGCTATCTGGAAGCAAGCTCCGCCACACCAAACTTCAGCATCATCTTTATCATTGGCGCGGTGGGAACCGCAATTACTATCCTGCTGGTGCAGCGCGTGCCCCAAAGTAAAGCGGACGGTATCTAGCCGTAAACCCAAAAAAGCGGCGCGCCCATTCCACAGTGCCTAATTCGGTAAAAATTGGGTGATTTGTGTAAAAGCCTTTTCTTGTATCCCCGCACTCCGTTATACTATAATGGGATTTTACTCATTATATACGGATGGCGGGGATATTGCCGTTATTATACTATTCGCCAAGGAAAGCACTTGTAACAGTACTTTACCGTCGGTGCGGTTTAAAACTTATAGATAAGCTTTAAAATGAAATTAGTATTAGCAGGCTGGAGAAAATGAATATGCAAGATGGTGAATTTAACCAACAGGAAGAATTTGGGGCGCGTCCGCCGGAAACCATGCCCCTACCTCAGGACATTGACGCGACCGAGGAAATCACTGCGGTGGCCGAACAGATAACCTATTCAGAACATCCCACGGTATCCGGGGAAAGCAGCAAGGCTGCAACGCCCCCAAAAGCCGCCAAACAGCAGGGCGGGCAGGGCAGCAGCAACATGGCAATGCGCTTTATGTCGGCTACGGTTGCCGTTTCCGCAGTGGTAACGGTGGGCGCGGTTGTTTCGGATGGCAGCTTTTTGCCGGAACTGGCCAAGGCGGCAAAGGCTGCCTATGTGGAGCTGGCAGTACCGGCGGTTGCGCCGCAGGAAGGAATCGACGCCAGTGCCATTGTGAAGGCGTGGGAGGTTGCAACGGTGCAGGGTATGACGACAAATGCAGTGCCTACCCCAGAACCAATTCCGACCCCGGCACCCATACCGGTGCCGCCGCCTGTTGCATCGGAATTG
Organism: Angelakisella sp.; assembly: GCA_036654695.1. Classification (GTDB taxonomy): domain Bacteria; phylum Bacillota; class Clostridia; order Oscillospirales; family Ruminococcaceae; genus Angelakisella. Next base: position 2,996 of record JAVVRO010000030.1, read on the forward strand.
CCGCCTGTTGCGCCGGAACTGCCGCCCGTCGTGCAGGAACTGCCGCCTGCGCCAAAACCCAAGGAACCGGTGCATGTACACCAGTACAGCGGCAAAGTGACCACTGCCGCGACCTGCGGTGTCAATGGAGCTATGACCTTTACCTGTCCCTGTGGCAAAAGCTATACCGAAGTCATTCCGGCTACGGGGCAGCACCGTATGACCGAGGCGATTACCGCGCCAACCTGTACCGCGGCGGGGGGGACGCTTCACACCTGCGCCGACTGCGGCTACCAGATACAGGACACCCCAGTGGCAGCGCTGGGGCACAGCTACGACGGCGGGGTAACCACGACGACTGCCACCTGTGCCGCCTCGGGCGTAACGACCTTTACCTGCCACTGCGGGGAGTATTATACGGAACCGATTCCGGCGACAGGGCAGCACAGCTACTCCGGCTGGACAGTGGCAGATGCTGCTAGCCACAACCACCAATGTACGGTTTGCGGTGCTGTGGAAACCGCTGCGCACCACATTACCGATACTGTTACCGCCCCAACCTGTACCGTGGCGGGGGGGACACTTCACCGCTGCGCCGACTGTGGCTATCAGGTACAGGACACCCCGGTGGCAGCGCTGGGACACAGCTACGACGGCGGAGTGATAACCACCCCCGCGACCTGTGGCGCCGCAGGAGTCACCACCGTTACCTGCACCCGCTGTCCAGAGGCCTACACCACAGCGATTCCTGCAACCGGGAACCATGGCTATGGGCAATGGAGCCTAGTGGACGACCTAACCCACAAGCGCACCTGCACCGGCTGCGGTCTGGAGGAATCTGCCCCGCACAACTGGGTTGGCAATAGCTGTACCGACTGCAACGAAAACTTGGTCACGCTGACCGGCGTTGCGGGAGGATATGTGGTTTGGGCAAATTCTCAGAGCAGCCTGACCGGAACCTGGACATTTACCCATCACCTGACCGACCTGACCAAGATAACAGCTACCGTCAACCGCATGTCAGGCAACGATTCCAGAAACGGAACTGCTACGGTCAATGCCGACGGCACCATAAGCTTTTCGGTCGAACCCTCTATCGCGGGCTTTAACCTCACTATAAAAATCCTTTACAATGGGACGGAGATTACCTCGCAAAGGGTAACCGGGCCGGGTGGATTTGGCAGTGATGGGGACCATATGAATGTAAATTAGGAGTGACAGAGATGAAAGAAACGAAAAAGAAGCCCTTGCCGGTTGGCAAGATAATTGCCATCCTGCTGATTTTTGTTGTTGTAGCGGCGGTGGTGCAGCCCTCCTTGCTGTTTTTCCTTAATCCTGCGCAGCAGCAGGTCATTGCGGACTTTCGGTATACTTATTTTACCAAGGCAATGCCGGAAACGGCCGGCGGTAGCTTTGACTGGATGCGTCTGGTGGCGATTACCATTCTGGTTGCAGGCTGTTGGCTGGTGAACTTGGCAGTTTCCTTTGCGGCGCAAAAGCTGGTGCTCAAAAACCGCCATACCGAAACGCTCAAGGGGCTATTCTTCAACTGTATCAAATATGCTGTGGTCATTTTCGCCATCATCTTTGGACTGTCCATTATGGGGGTCAACATGGTAGCGGTGCTTACCTCCCTAGGAATTGTCGGACTGGTTGTGGGCTTTGGCGCACAAAGTCTCATTGAGGATGTCATTACAGGGCTGTTCATCATCTTTGAAGGACAGTTTAGGGTGGGGGACATCATTAGCATCGGGGGATTCCGCGGTACGGTGACCTCGATTGGCATTAGAACGACCAACCTGATTGACGGCGGCGGGAACATCAAGATTATCAACAACTCGGACATCCGCACCTTAACGAACCTTTCCGAGGTACAGTCCTACGCTATCGCTGAGATTGGCATTTCCTACGCCGCGTCCATCCCGCAAGCGGAACAGGCGATTGAGGAGTTACTGAACGAGCTGCCCGCCATGTACCCCGCAACATTCCCGTCCAAGCCGGAGTATGCGGGAGTACAGGATTTGGCGGCATCGTCGGTCAATCTGCGTGTTATGGCGCGGGTGGAGGAAACGGAAGTGTATAAGGCGCGCCGACTCCTTAACCGCGAGCTCAAGCTGTGCATGGATAAAGCGGGAATTGATATTCCATTTCCGCAAGTTACAGTGCACACAGCATAAAACTAAAATGGCTTGATTTTTGCATACCGCAGAAATCAAGCCATTACAGTTATTTTCTTTTTTCGGATAATTCCCGGTTTGGTTATGCTACTACCGAATAAATGCGCTTTGCTCCTTCGGTGGTTTTTCCACCCTTGGCAACGGACAGGGACTTACAAGGCAACACCATAATCTCCTCGCCGTTAATATCCAGCTCACCATTCAGGGCAAACCCCAAACGCTGGTAAATGGACAGCGCCAACGTGTTTTCCTTGTAAACGCTCAAATACAGCTCGTCACAGCCGTACTCCTCACGGATGCGCGCAATGAGGGCACGCAGTACAGGAATGGAATACCCCTTTCCCTGACTGCCGGCATCCAGCAAAAAACGATCCAGCCATACGCGACCGTTATTGCCCCACAGGCCGTACATGCAAAAGCCAATTAGCTGCGCTCCGTCGTAGACCGCCACCGGCCGCCAAAGCGCCAGCTGGTCGGCCTCCGTTAGACATTCCTCCACTGTTTCTACAAAGTGTTCTTGCCCATGCTTTACCCGCAGGGCGGTGACGGCGGCCCTGTTTTGCTTGGTTACGGGTTCAATTTTCAGATCCACAATTACATCTCCAAATGTGCTGAATTATTGCTTTTGAACTATCAAAAGCTTTTTATAGAGTATAGCACAAACTGCCCCAACAACAAAGTCCGCAAAAGAGCCAAATAGCCTTAAATAATGGGGCTTTTTGACTCTTTTTCAATTTACTGCTATGCTCTTGTACAACGAATCCAGTTATCCTTTTATTATCACGGAAATGCTCGATTTCCATCCTGCTGGTAGTTTTTCCGGTGACTTTCTGCTCCTGCGGGGAAGGAAAAGCCCGCGCCATTTCCCATTTCTTATCCTGTCGCAGCCCTATGGTGTATCAGCTTTATGGCAACCAGCCCAACGCCGGCAGTTACAATGGGGAACAGGTACCCCAGTATTTGCAAAGCGCCGCCCGTGCTGACCAGCAGGTTAAAAATAGCGTGATAGGTAATGGCTGCACAGAGTAAGCCAAAGGTTCCTACTAGCTTTAGCCAGCGGTATTCCCAAACATAAATGAGGCCATACCCAATGATAACGCCGCAGAGGATGTGCATTGCCCCGGCGCCAAAGCCACGCATGAGCAGGTGGGAAAGCTCTGCTGCGCCGCGCTCTGTCAGGTAGCAAACATTTTCAAAGGTAGAAAAACTAGCGCCAATGGTGAAGATTGCCATCTGTGCCGCTTTTTGCTCCGGCTCGAATACAAAAACATAAAACAGCAGCGGCATGAGCTTTAATACTTCCTCCACTACCGGCGCAATCTCCACCGCGGCAGAAATCATGTCTGCACCGTAAAGCCGCGCAAGAAAGCTGTTAATGTAGGCAGAAAGCAGACACACCGCATATCCTGCCGCCACAAAAACGAACGCTCGGCAATGCTTTTTCCCAGCACAAACCGCTCCGACCAGCATAGGCGCTGTCAGACAGATAAAAATATTCTCAATATAGGTCATCACTCCACCGCCCTTTTCATGGCAGGCATTAGCGCCAAAAGCTCGGCAGTCAGCGCAAAGTCGCACCAGAAATAAGGATTCCCCAGCGTGCTTTCCTTAAAATAGCAGGAGGCAAGCCAGAGGAGAAACTCGGTAAAAACAATCAACAGAATGGTGCTATAAAGGTATTGTCGTCGCCGTCCATTGCCGGACTGCTTGCGGGCATAGAGAAACCCGCGTGTAGACAGATACCCGCAGCCGGTTAAAAGCAGGCACCATACCAGAGTGTTGCCGTAGTCCCCAAAGGAACAAATTTGTGCTGTCAGCAGCAGCAGTACCGCAACCACAAGCCATGGGGCAACCGGCCGGTACCTTCGTTCGGCAGCGTCTGTAACAAAAACATTCAGCAGCAGCAAAAACAGGAAGCTTGCAATCCAAGACAGGTCGGAGACATAGAAGAACTTGGGCGTGTAGTCCCGGAGCACAAGGTACAAAAGCCAATAGAGCAGCCCCAACGCAAAGGTGCCATAAAAGCAAGCAAGGACAGCGTAGCGCTGGCTTTTATGACGAAAGGCAAGAACACCGGCCCATACCGTGCAGCCCATTGTAACCGCAAGCTGGGCGGTGTTGTCGATCACTTCAACCATTCGGGTCATCCCCTTTACCAACAGGGCGGCGGGGTTCCATGGTGTTGCGCTTTAAGTGGACGCAAAGAATGGTGACACATATTCCCAGCGTAAAGGCAAGGAATGCCACCACCACATACCCCATGGCATGGTTGGTCGAAAAGATGCTGCCCATGCCGCTTACACTAAGGTGTACGGTGGAATCCATTTGCGCCATAATGCCTGGCATGGCAAGGGCGGTACCGACAATCAAGGCGAGACTAGCGGCAATGGAAGACAGGGCAATCAGCCTGTTGCTGCGCACGGTTCGTTTGTGTTTTAGCTCCTGTGTCCGCTGCATGACAGCAGACATGCGTTCCTCAGTACTGCGCATTGGTGATTCCCTCCTTTTCCAAAACTAAGCGCAAGGCTTGCTTGCCGCGATAGGCAAGGTTGTCAATTTGTTTTTCAGCTTTTTTCATAATCTGCGCCGCTTCCGCGCGGCTCAC
>JAVVRO010000030.1:7856-10411 GCA_036654695.1 Angelakisella sp.
TTTTTGGCCACCATGCGGGAGAACGCTTCAATCATCAAATCCTCCGCATCGTGCAAATCATGGATAATGCCGTTGATGTACAGCGTCAAGCGGTTGCCATAGCGCTCCATCAGCTCCACAAGCCCACTGTCATCGCCGTCCAGATAGCGGTAATAAACAAGTTCATCTTGTTCCAACATCGTCACCGCCAATCGCTTTTTTGCGGCGAGGAACGGTGGCTTTTTTGTCACAGTGAACATCACCCACAGCACACCCTCCCCTTTCATGACACGTTTCCTGCAAATAGCTATATAATTAGTATAGCGAGGGTACACCGCAAAGTCAAGGCAGATGGGCGGCGTGTCTCCTTGTCCGCGGTAGGCAGCTTTTAAAAATCGCAAAAATACAGGGCAACCGTACCGGTTTATCGGCTTGGCTGCCCTGTTTTTGGAATAACACCCAATTTTGTTTTTGCGGTCTATTCCTTGACTGGCGGCGCTTTGGAGGGGGACCGCGCCTGCGTGGGTTGACTAAGCCGCTTGGGAGCTGGGGCAGTTACACTGTCGGTAAGCTCCTTGATGCTGGTGGTAGTCCGCTGGGGATTTTGGGGCAGAGTGGTTGTCATCCCCTTTTCGGTTTGCAGCTCGCGGGTGTTTTCCACTGCGTGTACCGTCAAATACTCCTCCATAAAGGATTTTTCGGGTGCCGCGGTTACAAAGCTGTCCGCCTTTGCGGCAATTTTAGCGGCTTCCGTTTTCAGCTTGGCTTCCAGCCCAGAGGGGACAGGCTTCGCAAACAGCTCCTCCACCTTTTCGGCGCGGGTTTTGCATTTCCACGGTCCCCAGTTAAAGAAGGTGCGTCTGAACTTGCTGTAATCCTGCTCAATGGTGTCCCCCAGTGCGGTCAAGTCCGGCTTGACAGGTTGGATGATAGGCTCGGTTTTTCCATCGGCACCCATGCGCAGGAAAACGGCATCCACGCGGTTTTTGCCGCTGGTAAGGGCGGTGGCAATCATGGCAAGGCTCATCTGCTCTCGCTGTGCCCTGCTTAGGGGCATGTTTTTGGAATCGATAATCGAGGTGATGCTTTTTCCGTCAATGAGTACCAAATCGTCCCGGGACAGTCCGTTTTTTCCGCGCATGTCCAGATGGTTAAATGCTTCCCCGACTGCATCCCGGACATTTTTTTTGGCGCCCCTATCCTTATCCGCAATCGGTGACATCTTGCCGGCGGCCTGAATGCTGTCAATTTTGGTGTGCGCAAACAGGCCAAAGTCCTTGGTCGCGGTAAAGGGAATGGAATCCAGCTTGTCACCCAGCGCCCGCACCTGATAGTGCAGCAAACTGTTCGCAAGCTTTTTCTCGGCGGCCTCCACCCCAAGGGGATTGATGGGAAGGGTCATCCCCGCATCTAGCGGATGGCCTTCGTTCATTGCAATGGTTTGCAGCAGGTAGCCAAGGTCAAGCTGCGTTTGATCCTGAAGCAGCATCTTTCCTTTTCCCACTGGGTCAGCATAGCGCGCCTGATAGTATTCCGGATTGCTTGTTTCCATGGTGCCCGCCGTCTGATTCAGGGAAAAACATTGGATGGCTGTCCTCACATCTGCCTGATTGCCGGGGTCTAGGTCTGGTACCTTGACACTCTCCCGAAAGCTGTACAACTGATTCAGCCACGGCGTCCTGCGGGAGGGGTCGTTGGAGGCAAAGTCAAGGCATAGATTGCGCACCTCGCTGTCGTGCTGCGCTCCGGGTGGAATGAGCAGCGACATGGGAATAAAATCACGAGCATCAAAGCTTCGGCCAAACTCCGGCACATCTTGTAGGGCATCATCAATTATGGCGGATGCGTGCTCCAGCTCGGGCGTGATGTTATTAATTTCATTGAGCAGCAGCTGTTTGTGCCCTACAAAATCGGGCATGGAGATGGTGTTCGGCATTGCGTTTGCTCCTCTCAAAACTGTCTTGAAGTACAGCTTGTGTTCCTATTGGGCATTCGCGTCCTCAGGGGCGCATCTGGGGGTAGGTGCTGGTCGTCTCATGGGACAATTCCTTGTGTTTTTCCTTGACGGGCGGCTTTTGCTGCCGGGTGGAGCTGGTTGAGGTTAGCTCATCCTTCGACTTTACCTTACCCTGTTCATTTTGCAGCTGCCTTACGTTCGTGCGCTGTTTGCTGGCATCCTGCCGCTGTGGTGCGTCCAGCTCCTCCCGCGGCGGGTTAAAGGCGTCAAGGTCAATGCGGCGAATCAGCCGTGCCATATTGTCATCCAGCTCCTTCTTCATCTCCACCGGGAATGGTGTGCCGTTTAGCGCCTCCGCTTTTTGGGCACGGGGAACACACTTAAAGGGCCCCCAGTTGAAGAAGGTACGGCGGATAAAGCTGTATTCCTGCTTGTTGGTATCCCCCAAAAACTTCAAATCCGGCATAATCTCCCGGACCCTTGGCTCAAGCCGTCCATCTTCGTCCACCACGGTCAGTACACTGACACGGTGCTTCCCGCTGACCAGTGCAGCGGCAATGATGTCGTTGCCCATTTGGGCACGGCGATTCTCATCCAGCGCCGAAACCTTGTGGGGGGA
>JAVVRO010000030.1:10438-14567 GCA_036654695.1 Angelakisella sp.
GGTCCACTGACTTTCCGTCGATGAACACCGCATCATTCCGTGTAATTCCACGGTATGCCATTTCCTTGGAAGGCTCCGGGCACAGGGTGTTAATGATATCGGCCGGCGAGCCTTTTTCAACCCCCTTGTAAATCATCTTGGGCACCTTGGGGTTGTTCACATCTGCATTGATAAACTGGTTAAACTCTCTGGGTAGTTGGTATCTAAACGAGTATGTTCTTGGCATAACAGTCACCCCTCCTGAAAGAATTATTGTTGAGTCGCACCGTTATAGTGTCTTCTCCTGTGCCTTTTGGGCTGTCTGCTGGGAGGAAAGCCGCTGTCCCTGCGCGGTGGTGGTGGGCGCCATTTCATCCTGCAGCAGCTTGGCATTGGTTGGTTTGCGCTGGGCAGCCAGCCGCTCCGTTGCCATGTCGCTTTGTTGCAGCACCCCATAGGCGTTCACCCGCTTGGAAATGCCGGAAATGGATGCCTTGAGGTCATCCTCCACCTGGGGGGGGATAGGCTTTTCATAGAGGGCATCTGCTTTTTGGGCGCGGGTCAGGCATTTGTGGGAGCCGTAGTTAAACAAATGGCGATGGAACCAGTTGTAGTCCTGCTTGGTAGTGTCCCCCAGCGCAGTTAAATCCGGCTTAATGGCCTGCACAATGGGGTCTAGGGAGCCGTCCTCCCGGGTGTGCATATAAACCGCATCGACGCGGTTTTTGCCGCTGGTCAGCGCTGTGGCAATGAGGTTGGTGCTCATCTGCTCCCGCTGCTTGGGGTCAAGGGTAATGTTTTTGGCATCGATGATGTCCCGGACGCTTTTTCCATCAATCAGCACCAAATCATCCCGGGTCAGGATGCCCACCTCGGCGTACTCAGCAGACACCTTCGCCGTGCCAAACATTCCTTTCAGCGCCGCCTGTATGGGTGCGTCCTCCAGTGGCTTGCTCTGCGGCAAAGAGCTCATTTTATTCACATCTTGCGGGAGAAAGCGGTTAAACTCCTTGGGTACGGTAAAGGGAATTTCGGAGAAGCTCTCGCCCAGTCCTTGAACGCGATAGTTGGCCACGCTGGTCGCCAAACTCCGCTTTCCGCCCTCTACGCCAAAGGGGTTTCCCACCATTCCAAAGCCGTGGGAGCGCCCAAGGTTTGCCTCGGAAATCATCGATTCCACCAGCGAACCAAATTGCAGCTGAGTTTCCTTCATCAGCTCCACTTTTTCCCGCTTCACCGGGTCGGCATACCGTGCGGCAAAGTAGTCCTTGTTTTCCCGCTCCAAGTAGAGCATTGACCGCTGAAGGGCGCAGCAGGTCAGCGCACTGTTTACCGCGGGCTTGCTGTCTAGGTTCACCTGGGATACATCAAAGCCATCGCGAAAGTCGCATACCATGTCCAGCCAAGGCTTTTTTTCCTCGGGAGTACCGTCGTAAAGGTCGCGCCCCATCTGCTCCACGTTTTGTGCAAACTCGCTGTCCTCGGGAAGTACACCAGCCAACGCGGCAAAGTGGTCAATGTTCCGGTTGCGCACCAACGGCAGCTTTTCTTTAAATATCTGGTTTGCCTGCGCGGTCAAAGCCTCGAAGGTAAAAACCTCATCGAGAATTTTGTTGGGATTTTCGGTGTAGTCAGTCATGGCGAATTTTTCTGGCATAGTATTTGCTCCTCTCAAAACGATTTATCCCAATGAAGTTTGTTTACAGTACCTTGTTGGCCTGTTTTTGGGGTGGCTGCTGCTGGGAAAGGCGCTGTTCCCGGGTTGTGCTTGTGGGACCCATCTCATCCTGCAACAGCTTGGCGCTGGTTGGTTTGCGCTGGCTCTCCTGCCGCTTGGCCGAGGCACGCTCGCTGAGTACTGCATTATAGCTTTTGGTGCTCTCGTCAATGGCGTCCATCGACGACTGAAGCTTTTCCACAATATCGGGTGGAATAGGCTTGTCGTAAATAGCATCCTGTTTTTGGGCACGGGTCAGGCACTTGTGGGAGCCATAGTTATACAAATGGCGATGGAACCAGCTGTAGTCCTGCTTGGTGGTGTCACCCAGCGCAGTTAAGTCCGGCTTAATGTTTTCAAAAACCGGCTCCAAGGAACCATCCTTCAGCGTGTGCATATAAACCGCATCGACGCGGTGCGTACCGCTGGTAAGCGCCGAAGCAATAATCTTATTGCTCGTTAGCGAACGCTGCTCCGGAGTGAGATTTAGTTTTTTCTCATCCATAATTTGATTGACACTTTTGCCGTCAATCAGCACCAAATCATTCTGGGTCAGCTTCAGCTTGCCGGCATTCGTGGCCTCCACCAGCGGCTGGCCGAATGCGCCATTCAGGTCCCGAAACAGCGCGATGTCTGCGTCTCTTTCTTTGGGGTTGGGAGCCTTAATTTTGCTGATATCCTGGTTGGCAAGACGCTTGCAGTTTTCCGTTATCGTGAAGGGAACTGAGGTGAAGGTATCGCCGAAGCCCTGAATTTTATAGTTTGCTACGCTGCTAGTCAGCTGCTGCCTTGCAGAATCTACGGGTTCCGGGAGCCAACCCCTCCAAAAGTCGGAGAAGTCATAAACCTTTTTTTCATATGCCATCGCTGCCAACAGGTTGTCGAATTTTTCCTGAGTGTCGCCCAACAGTGCAACTCCCAATTTTGCCCTGTGGTCTGGATATCTTGCGTCAAAATACTCCCTGTTTTGTGCTTGCAGCGCAGGCATTGCATGATGAATAAAACAGCCAAGCTGCGCCATTCTCACATGATCTGGGTCGTCGGGGTTCAGGAGTGAAACATCCATATCATCCTGGAAATCACAGATGATACCCAGCCAATATGCTCTTGCCTCAGGGTCGTCTCCATGGAGGTCATGCTGCATCTGCATCATTCTTTCCCTGTGGTCCACACCACGGGGCATCAGGAACCCCACCGCGTTTAGGGGGTCAATGGTGGGCCTGGATACCCACGCAGCGGTTTCATTCAGGGGGTCAGTCCTCATTTCATTGGTCAGCTGTTCACACTCATTGTACATCTCGCGCATTCCTGGGAGTAGTTTGTCTGCGGTAAAAACGGGCATTGTAAATTCTGCTGCCATAATAGTTGCTCCTCTCAAAACTTATTACCCTATTGGGTTTTTTCTAGCTTCTTGTTTGGCTGCCGTTTGGTTGCCTGCTGGGATATTTGCCGTTGCGCCGAGGTTCCGCCCATGGAAGGGGATATCTCATCCTGCAATTCTCTGGCGCTGGTTACCTTGCGTTTGGCGCTCATGCGCTCCCGATCAATATCATTCCTGCTGTGTACGCCATACACTCCAACCTTCTGGGTAAGGCTATCGAGAGATGCTTCCAGCTGTTTCTCCACCTTGGGTGGGATAGGCTTTTGATATAACGCATCTGCCTTTTGAGCGCGGGTTAGGCATTTGTGGGAGCCATAGTTGTAGAGGTTGCGATGAAACCAGCTGTAGTCCTGCTTGATGGTGTCTCCCAGCGCAGTTAAGTCCGGTTTGACGGGCTGTACTATTGTCTTCATTGTACCGTCGTCCTGCATCCGCAGATAAACTGCATCAACACGGTTTTTACCGCTGGTCAGCGCTGTAGCAATGATGTTGTTGCCCATAAGCTCCCGCTGCTTGGGGTCAAGGGTCAACTTTTTGTCATCAATAATTTGGCGAACGCTTTTCCCATCAATGAGCACCAAATCATCTCGCCGCAGGCGCTCCTTCTCAGGGACAGTGGCCACCTCTCTCGGTTCACAAAACAGGCCGTGAAACGCCCACTCGGACTTCTGAATGCCAAAGAAATCTTGTGCCACGGGAGCTTTCATTTTGTCAATATTCATTGTCATGCACTGGTTAAATTCTGCTGGAACCACAAAGGGAATCTCCTTAAAGGATTCGCCCAAGGTTTGAATTCGGTAGTTGAGCACGCTGTTTTCCAAGTTTTTCTGCGCGCCCTTTACACCAAAGGGGTGGTTGGCACTCCCAAAGTGCATCATGCTGGGGTCTTGCTCTGCGGTAACCATCGACTCCAGCAAGGAGGCAAACGCCACTTGGGTTGCTATTAGACCATCGTTTCGTGCCCTGGTTACCGGATCCGCATAGCGCTCTGTAAAATAGGCACGGTTTTCCCGCTCCAAATTGGGCATGGCTCTTTTAAGCGCGCAAACGGT
>JAVVRO010000031.1:0-14343 GCA_036654695.1 Angelakisella sp.
GCAGCACTGCCCACCAGCAGGAGCAGCAGCACCAAGAAAACGAGCAGGGCAACTAGCACAGGGTGCTTTTTACGGGTACCGGGTTGTTTTGACATAACGAATCATCCATTCCGCCGCTTCGCATCGGCACAAATATTCATGAAAGTATCATCTTAAAATCACGGGAAGCTAGCGCCCGTAGGACTTGCGCATAGGGGCGGGAGAAAGCAAAGGAAACGATTTTTCACGCTAGTTCCCTTACCTTAGGGGGATTCGACAAAAATTGCTACCCTTATTCTATGCCACCTGCCAAAAAAAAGCAAGAGAAAAGGGATTGACAAGATAAAATTAATGTGATACTGTATATACACAGCATACACGGTATACACAGATGAAACGAGGTGAACCGGTTGGATATTCTGCTGAGCAATGGCAGCGGCATTCCTATCTACCAACAGATTATTACCCAGATACGCCGGATGATTCTGACTGGCGAGCTAAAACCAAATGATGCGCTGCCGTCCATGCGCCAGCTGGCCAAGGACCTGCGCATTAGCTTGATTACCACCAAGCGCGCCTACGAGGAGCTGGAGGCCATGGGGCTGCTGGTGACAGCGGCGGGCAAGGGCTGCTTTGTGGGTGCGGCTAACCCGGAGCAGCTACAGGAGCAGCACCGGCTGCAAACCGAGGAGCAGCTGCAAAAGGCCGTCGCCATCGCCAAGGCGGGCGGCATTTCGGAAGAACAGTTTTTGACAATGGCGAAGCTACTCTTTCATGACGAGGAAAGCGAGTGAATACTATGGACGAGAATATTTTGGAGGTTACCGGACTGTGCAAGGACTATGGCGAGTTTAAACTGAGTAACCTGACGCTGGCACTGCCGCGGGGCATGGTGCTGGGGCTGGTGGGCGCGAACGGCGCGGGGAAAACCACCTTGATTAAGCTGCTGCTGGGGGTCATTAAGCCCACTAGCGGGACTATCTCTATTCTGGGCGGCAGCCCACAGCAAAGCGAGCTGCGGGACAAAATCGGTGTGGTGTTCGACGAGCTGTCGATGCAGGAGGCACTGACCCCCGTGCAGTGCGGCAAGATTATGGGGGGGATTTACAAAGAGTGGGACAGTGCCCGCTACACCCAGCTGCTGACCCAACTGGAGCTACCCCAAAAGCAGGCGATTAAGGCATTTTCCCGCGGGATGCGCATGAAGCTGTCCCTGGCGCTGGCCATGAGCCACCACGCCGAGCTGCTGCTGCTGGACGAACCCACCGGCGGGCTGGATCCCATTGTGCGCACCGAAATTTTGGATTTATTCCGTGAGTTTATGCAGGACGAGCGGCACAGCATCCTGCTGTCCTCCCACATTACCAGCGACTTGGAGCGCATTGCGGACTACATTGCCTACCTGGACCGGGGACGGCTACTGCTGGTGGAGGACAAGGACCTGCTGCTGGCAGAGTACGGCATTGTCAAGGGCAAAAAAAGCGAGCTGGACGGTCTGGACGCCACCGCGCTGCTGGGGCTGCACACCGAGGCGCTGGGCTTCGAGGGGCTGACCCGCCACCGCGAGGAGATGCAGCGCCGTTACCCCGAGCTGGTGGTTGACCACGCCGCGCTGGACGAAATTATGACATTTATCGTACGGGAGGCAAGGAAATGAAGGGTTTGCTTTTTAAGGAACTATACCAGCTGCGCTCCAACGCAAAAATTTTGCTCCTTTATATAGTTGTGTTTGGTATTACCGCTATTTTCAGCAACAATCCGGCTTTCTTTTCGGCCATGGGTGCGGTCATTGTCTTTTCGCTGCCCATGAACAGCATGGCATTTGACGAGCGTGCCGGGTGGGACAAAATGGCCGCTGCCACCCCGGTGGGACGCAGGGCGGTCATTGCCGCAAAGTACCTGATGATTCTGCTGCTGGCCTTGGTAACGGTGGCGGTACAGCTGGTGGTCATCGTCATTTCGGCGGTAATACACCCCGGCTCGGACGTGCTGGAAATGACGCTGGTAGCGCTTGTTTCGGTTGCCGTCATGGGTATCCTGATGATGATGATGTTCCCACTCCTCATCAAAAAAGGCGTCGAAAAGGGAAGAATGCTGATGATGCTGCTCTTTGGCAGCGGCTTTGCAGTCATTCTATTGTTGGGCTGGCTGTCCGAATCACTGGGAATTTCCTTGGCCGGGTTTCCCATTGCACCGTGGATGCCAATGACGATTCTGCTGACCCTGCTGGTGGTTGCGGTGGCGGTGTCCTACCAGCTTTCCTGCCGGTTTTACAGCAACAAGGAATTTTAAGCCTTGGAATAATCTGCCCTTGACAAACGCCCTGCAACACCATATACTAAGTATGGTTTTGTTTCGGGGCGGGGTGTAATTCCCCACCGGCGGTAAAGTCCGCGAACTCCCTTGGGAGCCGAGACGGTGGAATTCCGTCACCGACAGTACAGTCTGGATGAAAGAAACAGCCGCAGGCAGGAGCCTTGTGCTTTCCTGCACCTCTGCGACGAAATGCCCTTGACCAGCAAAATGGTTAGGGGCATTATTTTTTTTGCTCGGCACAGGACCGGCATCCTACGCGCAACCCCTTGCAGCGCAGGAAATTTATTCTAACCGGAGGTTTTTTTATGAACAAGACCGTTATTTCCACCCGCAAAATGACCACCCTTGCCATGCTGGCGGCGCTGGCGGTGGTGCTGGTGGCCATCATCCACTTTCCCCTTATTCCCGGGGTCACCTTTTTGGAATACGACCCGGCCGATGTCCCCATTTTTATTGGCGTGTTTGCCTTTGGCCCATGGGCGGGGCTGGTGCTTACCCTTGTGGTCAGCGTCATTCAGGGCGTTACCGTCAGCGCGGGCGGCGGCCCCATTGGCATTGTAATGCACCTGCTGGCCACCGGCAGCTTTGCCATTGTCGCGGGGCTGCTTTACCGCAAAAAGCACACCCGGAGCGGCGCGGTCATTGCCTTGACAGCGGGAACGCTGGTTATGACAGCGGTAATGTGTCTGTGTAACCTTGTACTTACGCCCATCTTTATGGGGCAGCCGGTGCAGAAGGTGGTCGAGATGCTGCTGCCGGTGATTATCCCCTTTAACCTTGCCAAGGCCGGCATCAACAGCGTAATTACCTATCTGGTTTACAAGCCCATCAGCAAATTTTTGCACAAGGCATAATCCCACCGGTTGACAACCGGCCAAGGTGTAGTGTATAATATCCTCACAACTAAATAGACGCTTATCAAGAGTGGTGGAGGGATCAGACCCTGTGAAGCCCGGCAACCTGCCCCTGCGGCAAGGTGCTACTTTCTGCGGAGTAATCCGGAAGATGAGTTTTTTGCAACAAAACAAAAGGCGCCCGGAAGTTACGAGCGTCTTTTTTTGTTGAATTTAGTTTTTTGGAGGAAACAGTATGAACAATAGGAGCTTTCTATTTACCAGCGAATCGGTGACCGAGGGTCATCCTGACAAAATCTGCGACCAGATTTCCGACGCGGTGCTGGATGCGATTATCGCCCAGGACCCCAACGCCCGCGTTGCTTGCGAAACCACCGTCACCACCGGCAACATTACTGTCATGGGGGAGATTACCACCGACTGCTATGTTGACATTCCCCAGATTGCCCGGGATGTGGTCATTGACATTGGCTACGACCGCGCCAAGTATGGATTTGATGGCAACAGCTGCGGCGTGTTTACCTCCATTCACAGTCAGTCCCCCGACATTGCGCTGGGGGTTGACCACTCGATGGAAAACAAGGCGGGCGGCGAGGAGGACAACGGCGCCGGCGACCAAGGCATGATGTTTGGCTACGCCTGCAACGAAACGCCCGAGATGATGCCCATGCCTATTGCGCTGGCGCACCGACTGGCCAAAAAGCTGAGCGAGGTGCGTAAAAGCGGGCTGCTACCTTACCTGCGCCCTGACGGAAAAACACAGGTTACCGTGCGGTACGACGGCGGCAAGCCGGTGGAGGTGACTACGGTGGTGGTGTCCAGCCAGCACAGCGACACGGTTGCCAACGAAACCCTGCGCGCCGATATTATTGCGCATGTCATTGAGCCGGTCATTCCCGCCGCGTTGCGCCCCAATGTCACCTATTACATCAACCCCACCGGGCGGTTTGTGGTGGGCGGCCCTCAGGGGGACAGCGGCCTGACCGGGCGCAAAATTATTGTGGACAGCTACGGCGGGTGGGGTCGCCATGGCGGCGGCGCATTTTCCGGCAAGGATCCCACCAAGGTGGATCGCAGTGCCGCCTACGCCGCGCGACACATTGCCAAAAACATTGTAGCCGCCGGGCTTGCCGACCGCTGCGAGTTGCAGCTGGCCTACGCCATTGGGGTTGCGCAGCCGGTGTCCATTCAGGTGGATACCTTTGGCACTGCCACCGTGGAGGAGCAGGCCATTGAGGATGCAGTGCGCAAGGTATTTGACCTGCGTCCTACCGCCATTATCCGCGAGCTTGACTTAAGACGGCCTATTTACCGTCAGCTGGCGGATTACGGCCACTTGGGGCGCTTTGACCTTGACCTGACGTGGGAAAAAACCGACCGGGTAGCGGCACTGCAAGCCGCTGTCGCCGCGGCGCAATAAAGCTACTGTTTTGACGAAGGCTGTCTTGTAAAAGGCGGCCTTTGTGGCTTATTGGCGGAGATTTGCGATTTTTTTAGTTGATATTTTACGAAATTTGATGTAAACTATAAAGTTGAAACAACTATATCATAAGGGAGGTCCTCCGATTGCTGCAATATCCCTTTGACGGGGCACAGCTGCTGCGTAAAAACAAAGCGCTGGTAGCCCAGCTACGGCAGAACCCTCCTGCTATCCGCAAGAAGATAGCCATACTAGGCGGCTCTACCACCAGCCACATCCGTGACCTGCTGGAGCTGTTTTTGCTGGACAACGGCATTGACCCCACTTTTTACCAGTGCGAGTATGGGCAGTACTACCAAGAGGTGCTGTTCCACAACCAGCAGCTGCGGGAGTTTGCGCCGGACTTTATCTACCTGCACACCACCAACCGCAACATTGAGGGCTATCCGATCATTACCGACACCCCGGACATGGTACAGCAAAAGCTGCAAGCCGAGTTTGCGCGGTTCCGGAGCCTGTGGGAACGCATTGCCGCCGACTACGGCTGCACCGTCATTCAAAACAACTTTGAGCTGCCCGCCACCCGGCTGCTGGGCAACCGCGACAGCTGCGACCACCGCGGCAAAACCGCTTTCATTACACGACTCAATGGGCTGTTTGCGGACTATGCCGCCGAGCACACCAATTTTTACCTCAATGATATTCACTACCTGTCGGCCTGCTGTGGGCTGGACAGCTGGAATGACGCGACCGCGTGGCAACTTTACAAGTATTCGCCCGCACCGTCGCACCTCCCTGACCTGTGCTACAGCGTGGCAAACATTATCAAGTCCACGCTGGGGCGCAACAAAAAGGCGCTGGTGCTGGATTTGGACAACACCCTGTGGGGCGGCGTCGTGGGGGATGACGGCGTGGAGGGCATCGAGCTTGGTGCCGAAACGCCTACCGGTCAAACCTTTCTGGCCTTCCAGCAGTACCTCAAGGAGCTTTCCGGCTTGGGGGTGTTGCTGACCGTCAACTCCAAAAACGACTACGACAATGCCATCGCGGGGCTGACACACCCCCAGTCGGCGCTTGCCCCCGGGGACTTTGCCGTGCTTAAGGCCAACTGGCAAAACAAGGATCGCAACCTTGCCGAAATTGCCCACGAGCTGAATATTTTGCCGGATAGTCTGGTGTTTTTTGACGATAACCCCGCCGAACGCGCCATTGTAGCGGATATGGGTGCAGGCGTGGCGGTGCCGGAGCCCGGCCAGCCGGAGGACTACCTGCGGGTGCTGGATCGCAGCGGCTACTTCGAGGTTACCACCCTGTCTCAGGACGACCTGACCCGGGGGGAGATGTACAAGGCCAATGCCCTGCGCGCCCAGCTGGAGCAGCAGACCGGCAGCTACGAGGACTACCTGCGTTCCCTGAACATGACCGCGGAAATTGACTCCTTTCTCCCGGTTTACCTGCCGCGCATTGCCCAACTGACCAACAAAAGCAACCAGTTTAACCTGACCACCCGCCGGTACACCACCGCCGAGATGGAGGCCGTAGCCGCTGACCCCGACGCGCTGACCCTGTATGGAAAACTGACCGACCGGTTTGGGGATAATGGCGTGGTTTCGGTGATTGTGGGACAGCAGCAGGGGGATGTGCTGGAGCTGACCCTGTGGCTGATGAGCTGTCGGGTGCTTAAGCGGGGGATGGAGCAGGCCATGCTGGACGCGCTGGTGTCCTTGGCCGCCGCCCGCGGGGTTACGCGCCTACTGGGACGCTACCTGCCCACGGCCAAAAACGGCATGGTGCGTGACTTTTACACCACCATGGGCTTTACGCTGCTGGAACGCAGCGAGGATGGCGCCGGTCTTTGGGAGCTGCCCATAGCAAACTACCAGCCGCAAAATGCTATTATTACGATTGTGAGGAGCCATGCAGATGCAAAGCACTGAACTCTACCAGCGCCTGAACGAGGTGTTCCGGGATGTTTTTGATGACGCAAGCATTACCGTAACAGCAGATACAGTTTCCGCCGATGTAGACGGCTGGGATTCGCTGATTCACATTACTCTGATGCAGGCGATTGAAGATGAGTTTGCCATTCGCCTGTCTATGAAAGAAATTGTCTCGTTGCACAATGTGGGCGAGTTGGCCGCTGCCATTGCCGCCAAGGTGTAACACCCCGCGGTTTGACAAAATGTCTGGAGGACAAAATGGTTTTTTCCGGTTTAACCTTTCTTTATCTGTTTTTACCCGCTTGTTTTTTACTGTACCATGTTTCGTCCAGTCCGGTTTGGCGGAACAGCTTTTTACTGCTGTGCTCTCTTTTCTTTTATGCGTGGGGGGAGCCTATTTGTGTACTGCTGCTAATGTTTTCGGCCTTTGTGGACTACAGCTGCAGCCTGCTCCTTGACCGCTTCCGCCAGTGCGGCAATGCCCCAAAGCTGTTTGTGGCGCTTTCGCTGCTCCTTAATCTGGGCATTCTGGTGGTGTTCAAGTACAGTGGCTTTTTGGTAGCCAGCTTAAACCAGCTCACCGGTCTGGGACTGCCGGTTCCCCAGATTGCACTGCCCATTGGCATTTCCTTTTACACCTTTCAAACCATTTCCTACACCATTGATGTGTACCGCGAGGATGTGCCGCCCCAGCGCAATTACTTTAAGCTGCTGCTGTATGTATCCATGTTTCACCAGCTGGTGGCCGGGCCGATTGTCCGCTATTCGCACATTGCCAGCGAAATTGACTGCCGCCGCACCGACATCGCCGACATTTCGGCGGGGCTAAACCGCTTTATGGTGGGGCTTGCCAAAAAGGTGCTGTTTGCTAATAGCTTGGGCAAGCTGTCGGCGGTTTACATGGCAGCACCGGCCAGCCAGCTTTCCACTTCGGCGGCGTGGTTTGGGCTGCTTGCCTACACCATGCAGTATTACTTTGACTTTTCCGGCTATTCGGACATGGCCATTGGGCTGGGCAGAATGTTCGGCTTTCATTATCAGGAAAACTTTGACTATCCCTTTGTGTCCCAGTCGGTTTCGGAGTACTGGCGGCGCTGGCACATTTCGCTGGGCAGCTGGTTCAAGGACTACCTGTTCTACCCACTGATGATGTCAGGAGGCTTTCGCAAGCTGGGCAAATGGAGCAAGGCAAAGCTCGGGCGCAAGGCGGGCATCAATATCCCCACCGTGCTGGCGCTGACTATTGTGTGGTTTTCCACCGGACTGTGGCACGGCGCAAGCTGGAACTACATTTTGTGGGGCGGGTACTTTGGCCTTTGGATTGTGCTGGAGATGCTGTTTTTGGGAAAGCTGCTGCAAAAGCTGCCCCGAGTGCTCCGGCATCTTTACCTGCTGCTGATTGTTATGATTGGCTTTGCTATCTTCTACTTCGAGGACATGTCCGGGCTGGGGCCATTTTTGGCCGCGTTGTGCGGGTTTGGCGGTGGCAGCTCGCCAACGCTGTGGCTTTCGGTCAGTGCAAACCTTTGGTTTTTGCTGCTGGGCGCGTTGCTGTGTCTGCCGGTGGTGCCTGCACTGCGTGACCGCTTGACTGCCCGCAGCGAGTCCATGGGCACGGTGCTGGACTGTCTGCGCATCCCTGCGAATGTCGCGTTGCTGCTGCTGTGTACCGCCTGTCTGGTGGGGCAGACCTACAACCCCTTTATGTATTTTAGGTTTTAAGTCAGGAGATGTTACGATGAACAAAAAGCAAGTGCTGTGCTTTGTGAACTTGCTGGCCATTTTGGTGCTGCTTACCTACTTTGGTATGCTGTCGCTGCTGCACACCCCACCCACCAGCTCTCAGGTCGAGCGGCGCGATTTGGCAGCGCGGCCGGAGTTTTCCCTTGCCAGCTTTTTTGCCCACACCTTTACTCACGACTTTGACCTGTTTTACGCCGACACCTTCCCCGCCCGGGAAAATTTTATTAAGCTGTCCTACGCCCTAGAGGAACAAAAGGGAATTTCCGGCGAAGTCAAGATGTATAACACTGGCGTACAGGAGCAGCAAAAACCGCTGCCGCCCTCCTCGTCGTCGCTGCCTGCGGTGCTACCGCCCTCCTCCTCGTTGTCCTCCTCCTCCGGCACATCGGCACCGTCCTCTGCTGCCTCCAGCAGTCAGCCGGCCTCCCAAAGCGAGAGCGTACCGCCGCCCCCGCCCAGCAGCACAGAGCCCGAGGCCACCGGCGACGCCTACCAGAACAACAACATCTTTATCTACCAAAATGCGGCCTACCAGCTGTTTTACGGCGGGCACCAAAGCGCCGAGAACTACGCCAAGGTCGTCAGCTCCTACGCTGCCGAGCTGCCCGGTGTTACCGTCTACAATCAGGTGATTCCTCAGCCCTACAACTTCTACCTGCCCCAGCGCTACAAAAAGATTGGCAAAAGCGAGGAGGAATACGCCGACTATCTGCAATCGCAGTACACCAACGGGGTCAGGGGGATTCGCGCCTACCAAAAGCTAGCGGAGCACAAGAGCGAATACCTGTACTTCCGCACCGACACCCACTGGACCGCCCGGGGAGCCTATGCGGCCTATCTGGCGTTTTGCGACGCGGCCAAGGTCACGCCGGTACCGCTGGACGCCATGGAAAAGCGCACCATTCCCGGCAGCTTTTTGGGCTACCTGTACACCCTGACTCAGGACAAAAACCTGGAAGCCATGCCCGACACGGTAGAATACTTCATTGTCCCCGGCATTACCAAGGTGGAGTGCTTTACCGACCGGGGCGGTGCTGACCACCTGCAAACGCTGCCCTCCCTGTGGCAGGAGGACTGCCGCGGCGGCAACTCCTACAGCGTCTTTATCTATGGCGACCAGCCCTACATGCGGGTTACCACTACCGCGGGCACCGGGCGTTCGGCGCTGCTGATTAAGGATAGCTACGGCAATGCCTTTGCACCCTATCTTGCGTCCCACTACGACACGCTGCACATCATCGACGAGCGCTACTACCCCTACTCGGTCTACGACCTCATCCAGCAGCAGGGCATTGATGATGTTATTATCTCCAACAGCAGCTATTCGGCCGCCACCGCCTCCCACCAGCAGAACCTGCAAGACCTAAAAAAAGGCCACACCGATAAGCCGCTGCCTGACTTTGACGCACCACCACCGGTACAACCATAATTTTTTTGCGGGGCACATTTTTGCGTTCCCTTGGTAAAAAGGGAGCCATTTGCAGAATTTTGAATTGAGCCGCCATTCCGGACTGTCTGGAATGGCGGCTCAATTTTCACTTTGCCGCAGGATATGGCATAGGATACATCAAAATGAAATAACAATCGCCTTGATTAAACGGCAGGTGTCAGGGCCAAAATATAGGTGCTACCCAATCAGCGAGATCAAACCAAAAGGAGTAACAGCTATGACTGTAAAACGCGGTGACATCTATTATGCCGACCTCAGCCCCGTGGTCGGCTCGGAGCAGGGCGGAATGCGTCCGGTGCTCATTGTACAAAACGATGTTGGCAATAAATTCAGCCCCACGGTGATTGCGGCAGCCATCACCAGCCAGCGGGAAAAGGCGCAGCTGCCCACTCACATTCAACTTTCGTCCCAAAGCTGCGGACTGCAAAAGGATTCGGTGGTGCTGCTAGAACAGGTGCGCACCATTGATAAAAAGCGATTAAAGGAAAAAATGGGGCGGATTGACGAGGTGTCGATGGGTGAAATTGACCGTGCCCTGTCCATCAGCTTTGGGCTGGGCGAAACAACAAAAACCGGCGGCATTACATAGTGCCACCGGTTTTTTTGTCAAATGCTGTCGCTGTAAAGAAAAAGGCTTGACACCGTAGGCAAAAAACGGTATACTAATCAAGTTGAATCTGTGTAAAGCAAAACGCTTTACGACAAGGAAGGGCGGGACGGCGGCGTGGCGAAAAATCTGGAGATATCGGTGCTACTGGATTTCTATGGCACGATGCTGACCGACAAGCAACGGGATGTCGTGGAGCTGTACTACAACGAGGATTTGTCGCTGGCCGAAATTGCCGCCCACAGCGGAATAACCCGGCAGGGCGTGCGGGATTCCATTAAGCGCGCCGAGGCGCAGCTGCTGGAGTACGAGGAGCGCTTGACGCTGGCCGCGCGGTTCCACAGCATCCAGCTGGCGCTGGAGGAAATTGCGCAAAAGGCTACCGAGATTCACGAATTTAACCTGCGCTTTGGAGCGCATAATTTGGTTGACCAAAACGCACAACGCATCCTAGAGCTGGCAAGCCAGATTGAGGACGAGGAATAAGGAGGCGCAGCCTTGGCATTTGAGGGACTCAGCGAAAAGCTCGCTTCCACCTTTAAAAAGCTCAAAAACCGGGGAAAGCTGAGCGAAACAGATGTAAAAGAAGCTATGCGCGAGGTGCGCCTGTCCTTGCTGGAGGCCGATGTGAACTACAAGGTCGCAAAGGACTTTGTGGCCAGCGTTTCGGCAAAGGCAATCGGGGACGAGGTGCTTTCCAGCATGACCCCTGCGCAGCAGGTAATCAAGATTGTCAACGAGGAGCTTACCGCCCTCATGGGCAGCACCAATGTGCGCATTAACCTCAGCTCCCGCATTCCCACCATCCTTTTGATGTGCGGCTTGCAGGGCTCCGGCAAAACCACACACAGCGCAAAGCTGGCCTATTACTTTAAGCAGCAGGGCAAGCGGCCGCTGCTGGTAGCCTGCGATGTCTACCGTCCCGCCGCCATTGAGCAGCTAAAGGTAGTGGGCGAAAAGGCCGGTACGCCGGTTTTCGAGATGGGGCAGGGCGACCCGGCGGTCATTGTCAAAAAAGCCCTAGCACACGCCAACGACTATGGCAATGATATTGTCATTATCGATACCGCCGGACGGCTGCACATTGACGAGCAGCTAATGGAGGAACTGAAAACTATTAAGGCGGTGGCCAAGCCCCACGAGATTTTGCTGGTCATTGACGCCATGACCGGACAGGACGCGGTGAACGTAGCGACCAGCTTCGACAGCGCACTGGGCATTGACGGCGTAATTTTAACCAAGCTGGACGGCGACACCCGCGGCGGCGCGGCACTTTCGGTGCGTGCGGCCACCGGCAAGCCCATTAAGTTTGCCGGCGTGGGCGAAAAAATTGGCGATTTGGAACCCTTTTACCCCGACCGCATGGCCTCCCGCATTTTGGGCATGGGCGACATGCTTAGCCTGATTGAAAAAGCCAGCGGCCAGATGGACGACACCAAAGCCCTTTCCATGGCCAAAAAGCTGCAAGGCGGTTCGCTGGACTTTAACGACCTGCTGGAGCAGATGGGGCAGATGAAAAAAATGGGCTCCATCAGCAAGCTGGTTGACATGCTGCCGGGCGGCGGCAAGGTTAGCGAGGACGACCTGCAAAAGGGAGAACAGCAGATGAAGCGCACCGAAGCCATCATCCATTCCATGACCCCCGGCGAACGCGCCAAGCCGACGCTGATTGACCCCAAGCGCAAGCGCAGGATTGCAGCGGGCAGCGGCACTAAGGTGGAGGATGTCAACCGGTTGCTGCGGCAGCTGGAGGATACCCGCAAGATGATGAAGCAGATGACCGGCATGAAGCGCCGTGGCAAGATACCCAATGGCATGTTGCCCATGGCATAAGCACAAAAGTACACGGGTCACACCGTTGCTATAAAAAACAAAAAAATTTTGGAGGAAAAATAAATGGCTGTTAAGATTAGACTTCGCCGCATGGGCGCAAAAAAGGCTCCTTTCTATCGTATTGTAGTTGCGGATTCCCGCTACCCCCGCAACGGTCGCTTCATCGAGGAAGTCGGCTACTACGACCCCACCAAGAACCCCTCGATTGTCAAGATTGATGCC
This sequence comes from Angelakisella sp., assembly GCA_036654695.1. Lineage (GTDB taxonomy): Bacteria > Bacillota > Clostridia > Oscillospirales > Ruminococcaceae > Angelakisella. Next base: position 12,365 of record JAVVRO010000031.1, read on the forward strand.
GAAAAGACCAAGAAGTGGATTGCCAATGGCGCACAGCCCACCGATACCGTTAAGGGCATCCTCAAGAACGAGGGTATCCTGTAATGGAACGCCTCATCGAAGCCATCGCCAAGGGTCTTGTAGAAGACAAAGACGCAGTTGCCATTGTCGCCGACGCGCCGTTGGAGGATGGTACCGTTGTGTACCACCTGCATGTCGGCCCCGACGATATGGGTCGTGTCATTGGCAAACAGGGCAGAATTGCCAAGGCAATTCGTACCGTGGTGCGCTCCGCTGCCGGCAAGGAAAACCACAAGGTAGCGGTGGAGATTGACTAAGAGCGCTGCCGAGCCAAGCTGTACGGTAAAACATAGTTTAGGGGGTGGGCAGTTTGTCCGCCCCCTTTTGCAAGGATGGGTACAAGATGAAAAAAAGATATTTGGAATGCGGTAAAATTGTTTCACTCCACGGTCTGCATGGGGAAGTAAAGGTGCAGGCCTATGGGGATTTGGACGAGCTGTGCGGCTACCCGACACTGTTTTTTGCCCGGGGAGAGCAGCCGGTGGCTGTGGAGCTTGCCCGCCCGCACAAGGGCATGGCGCTGCTTAAGCTGGCCGGAGTGGACACCCCCGAGGCGGCGCAGCAGCTGCGCGGTCAGGTACTGTACATGGACAGGGAGCTGGACACGCTGGAACCGGGGCAGTACTACATTCAGGACTTAATCGGGCTGCGGGTGACCGACGCGGACAGCGGCGCGCTGTACGGCACACTTTGCGACGTGACCGAGACAGGGGCGAACAATGTCTACCACATCAAGTTTGCCGACGGCAGTGTCCAGCTCATTCCTGCCATTGCGCAGGTGGTCATTGCGGTGGACATTGACGCGGGCGAGATGAAGATTCGCCCCCTGCCCGGGCTGTTCGCCGATGCGGAGGAGATACGCTAATGGCACCGTCATTTCACATTGCGACGCTGTTCCCCGACATGTGCCGGCGGGTGGTGGAGGAGAGCATCATTGGCCGTGCGGTCAAGGCCGGACTGCTCAACGTGCAGGTGTACAACATCCGGGAGTACGCCTTTAACCGCTGGAACCGCGTGGATGACACCACCTATGGCGGCGGCATGGGGATGCTCATGCAGGCCGAGCCTATCTATTTGTGCTGGCAGGACATTGCCGCAGGGCTGGCGCAGAACCCCCATGTTATCTTTATGTCGCCTCAAGGCAAAACCCTGACCCAGCAGCGCGCGGTGGAGCTGTCCCAACTGGACAGGGATATTATTATCCTTTGCGGGCACTACGAAGGGGTTGACCAGCGGGTGCTGGACGAGATTGTGGACGAGGAAATCTCCATTGGCGACTATGTGCTGACCGGTGGGGAGCTGGGTGCGCTGGTGCTGGTGGACTGCGTGGGTAGGCTTTGCCCCGGGGTGTTAAGTAACGAGGAATGCTTTACCGAGGAAAGCCACTACAACGGGCTGCTGGAGTACCCCCAGTACACCAAGCCCGCAGTTTGGCACGACCGCACGGTGCCGGAGGTTTTAGTGAGCGGCCACCACGCCAACATTGCCAAATGGCGGCGGCAGCAGTCCATTCGCACCACGCTGGTAAAACGCCCCGAGCTGCTGGAAACCGCGCCACTGGACAAAAAGGATTTGGCCTATCTGGCGCAGCTGCGCGAGCAGGAGCAGCCTCTGGAGCCGGAAAAAACATAGTGGGAAGAACAAAAAAATCAGGGAGGTTGCGGTTTGCAACCTCCCTGTTTTATGTAGCTACCGTTTACAGTAACTTTTTAAACTCGTCAGCGACATGCTGAACCTGTGTGCCAACTATCACCTGAACGCTGGTCTTGCTGGGGCGGATAACGCCCGCAACGCCGGCGGTCTTAATCTTCTTCTCGTTGACCTTGGTGTAATCCTTAATCTCAAGGCGAAGTCTGGTAATGCAGTTGTCCACATCGGTAATGTTTTCTTTGCCGCCGATGCCCTCGAGAATGATTCTG
>JAVVRO010000032.1:0-14159 GCA_036654695.1 Angelakisella sp.
ATGCAGACAAAAATGCGGTAATCTCGGTCGTAAATGACCGTTTGCTCCACATACCGCCCATATTCCGCCAAAAAACTGCGCTGCTCGCGGACTTCGTTCCTGCCCTGTCTGGCATCAAAGAATATCTGCGGATCCAGAATGCGCACCACCGGCTCGCCCAAAACATCAATGGAGTTACGAATATTCATCATCTTGCGGGCAGCGCGGTTAATCTGCTGTACCTCCAGATTTTCGTTTAACACAAAAATTCCGTTGGGGGTGTTGTACAGGATATTATCCGAAAAGCTCTCGGCCTTTTCCTTAAGGAACGGCAGGCACATGGAGACCTCGGCCTTTCCCTGATAGATGGCGACCGCCTTTTCACGGCAAGTATTGTAGCCGCAGGAACCGCAGTTCAGCTCCTGCTCGGGACGGGTTTTTCCCATCTGCGACAGAATTTCCGTCAGCTCGTATTCACTGGGCACCTTGTGGTTTAACCCAAGGTAGGTATACGCCTTACGAATGCTGGCGGGTGGAAGCTGCTGGACGGCAAAGTCCTCCTTACCGGCGTAGGCATTGACCTGCTGGCTGGCGCGGATTGGTGCGCGGCGGTGTTTTGCAATGACCGGCCCATTAATGCAGCTGCCCACACAGGCGGACATTTCAATAAAGCAGCGGGATAAATTCCCATCTGCAATGTCGTTCAGCGCTGCAATGCAGTTTTCCACACCGTCCACCACCAGATAATCATACCCGGTGGCAGTGCAATCCATGGTGCGCAAAATGCCGCCGCTGGTTGGAAACAGCCTTGCCTTACTGTGAATTTCATGGTCATGCTCCGGCGTTAGGGCAATGCTTTGTGCTTCCAGCCAGTTGGTCAGCTCGTCAAAGGTCAACGCTGCATCCACCAATCCGCCGCTGTGCTCGGCCTCATCCTTTTTGGCAATGCAGGGACCGATAAAAACAGTTTTGGCCGTGGGATACCGACGCTTAATGTCAGCGCTATGTGCCAACATGGGCGATACCACATCGGCCAGATACTGTATGGCAGCGGGAAAATACCGCTGAATGAGCAGGTTGACCGAATGACAGCAGGAGGAAATAACAATGTCACGTTCACCGCTTTGCAGCAAACGGTCGTATTCCTGTTTGACCAGCGTGGCGCCAATGGCTGTTTCCTCGGTGGCAAAAAAGCCCAGCTTCTTTAGCGCGCTGTCCAGCTCGCCAATGCCCGCACCGCCAAAGCTGCTGATAAACGAAGGCGCAATGCTGGCAATGACCGGCTCGCCGGAGGCCAGCAACACCCGCACCTTTTCGGTACCGTTGACAATCTGCTTGGCGTTTTGCGGACAGACCACATAGCACTGCCCGCACAAAATACATTCGTCCGCGACAATGTTTGCCTGCCCCGCCGAAAAACGAATCGACTTGACCGGGCAATGCCGGATGCACTTATAGCAGTTTTTGCAGTTGGATTTATTGAGCTGTAAAAATTCAGCCATGGCAGGCACTTCCTCCTATACGGCAGCCGCCGAAACATTCCGGCGGCTAGTATGAATGCGCGGTATGTTATAGATTGGGCAGAACTTCGGTTTCAAAAAACGAGCGGGTTGTTTCCGGTGACAAGGAAAACACCTTGCCATCCAAGGTTGCGCAAACGCCGTTCTGGCAGTTGCCCATGCAAAAGGTACCTGCCAAATCAATCTTGTCCTTTAGCTCGTTTTGGGCAATGAGTGCTTGCAGCTCCTCGACCACTTGACGGGAACCCTTAATATGGCAGGAACTGCCGATACATACTGTAATTTTCATAAATTGCTCTCCTTATCGGTTACAGTCTGACAGGGATGTCAAACCGCAATGTTGGTATGTCAGTATAGCGCACTGGGGGGGCAGCTGTGCAGGGTATGCCGGATTATTGTAGCATGTTGTGCCGGATATTGCAATTCTATGCGCATGCTTACTCGTAGTCGACCACGCCAACCCAGCGCAGCAGGAACTCGCGCTCCTCCGGCTTGCCCTTAACCGACTGGGAAGCGGCAACAATGGGCAGCCACTTCTGGACATATTGCAGCGCGGTGTCGCTTTTTTTACAGAACAGGCGCAGGTATTTATCGGCGGTTTTAGTGTCACCCGATAGGCAGAACAACAGGTAGGTTCTTGCTGCGTCAGCGGAAGCGTTGCCCTGTGTGGCATGTGCCCAGTCAAGGATGAAGGGCTTACCGTCGGCAGCAATGATAATATTGCTGGGGTTAAAGTCCCCATGGCACACCTTAGTATGCTTGGGCATCGACTCCAGACGGGTGTGCAGGTCATAGCGGGTAGTGGCATCTAGCTGCGCTTCGCTAATTTTACGCTTCATCTTGTCAGTCAGCTTGTTCAGCATGGGACAGCTTTTGCTGTGTACCTGCATTTGCAGGTCAACAAACAGCTCCAGATATTCATCGAGCTTGTCGGGGTTATTCTCCATCAGCAGCGAAAGCGGCTTCCCTGCAATGTAGTCCGAGACAATCGCCCACTTTCCGTCCAGCTTGGTAACTTCCAGCACCGTGGGAATGGGCAGTCCTGTCTCCTCAATGCGCGCCTGATTGAGCGCTTCGTTGAGCACATCGGCCTTGGAGTAGTCATTGTCGAACACCTTGATTGTCTTTTCGCCGTCGCGGTAGATGGTTTTGGAGGTTCTTACTGCAATCACACGTTCCAGATTCATATTAATTCTGCTCCTTTCCATAATAGGCGTTCAGGTACATCTGCTTAATTTCGCTCATCAGCGGGTAGCGCGGGTTTGCGCCGGTGCACTGGTCATCAAAGGCCTGCTCGGTCATCTCGTCCAGACGTGCCAAAAATTCTGTTTCGTCCACGCCGTAGTCTTGGATGCTCTTTTTAATGCCGATGCGCTCTTTGAGCTGCTCCAGCATGGCAATCAGTCCGGCTAGCTTGTCTGTATCGGTCTTTCCCTTTACACCCAATGCGTCCGCTACCTGTGCATACCGCGCCAGGGTGTGCGGGTGGTCGTACTGGGAAAAGGTGCCCATTTTTGTAGGAACCTCGGCGGCATTAAAGCGCAGCACCTCGCTAATCATCAGCGCATTGGCAATGCCATGGGGCAGGTGGTAAAATGCACCCAGCTTGTGCGCCATCGAGTGACATACCCCAAGGAATGCGTTTGCAAAGGCCATACCGGCCATGGTAGCGGCGTTAGCCATCTTCTCCCGGGCGACAGGGTCGTTGGGGCCGTTGTCGTAGGCTGCGGGCAGGTAGGCAAAAATCGTTTTGAGAGAACCAATTGCCAAGCTGTCGGTATAGTCCGTGGCCAGCATCGACGCATAGGCCTCCAGCGCATGGGTAACGGCGTCAATGCCCGAGGCGGAGGTCAGACCCTTGGGGGCGTTCATCATCATGTCTGCGTCCACAATTGCCATGTTGGGCATCAGCTCGTAGTCGGCCAGCGGGTACTTTACACCAGTTTGTTCATCGGTAATCACTGCAAAGGGTGTTACCTCCGAGCCGGTACCGGCCGAGGTGGGCACCGCAATAAAGTAGGCCTTTTCGCCCATCCTCGGGAAGGTGTAAATGCGCTTGCGAATATCGGAAAAGCGCATTGCCATGTCGGCAAAATCTGCTTCGGGATGCTCGTACAGCACCCACATAATCTTGCCGGCATCCATCGCCGAACCGCCACCCAGCGCAATAATGCAGTCTGGCTGGAAGGCACACATGGCCTGCGCGCCCTCCCGGGCACAGGCAAGGGTTGGGTCGGGCGCAACGTCAAAGAACGTGGTGTGGGTAATGCCCATGGCATCCAGCTTGTCGGTAATGGCCTTGGTGTAGCCGTTTTCAAACAGGAAGCGGTCGGTCACAAGGAATACCTTCTTTTTGTGCATCACACTGCCCAGCTCGTCCAGAGCAACCGGCAAGCAGCCCTTTTTAATGTATATTTTTTGAGGCGCACGGAACCACAGCATATTTTCTCTCCTTTCGGCAACCGTTTTGATGTTAATGAGGTGGCGTACCCCGACATTTTCGGAAACCGAGTTGCCGCCCCACGAGCCGCAGCCCAGTGTCAACGAGGGAGCCAGCCGGAAGTTGTACAGGTCGCCGATGCCCCCATGGGAAGCCGGTGTGTTCACCAGAATACGGCAGGTCTTCATCCGTGCGGCAAATTCATCTATCTTGGCGCGCTGAGTTACCGCATTTAAGTAGACGGAGGCGGTGTGTCCATAGCCGCCGTCGGCAATCAGCACCTCGGCTTTTTCCAGCGCTTCGGCAAAGGTCTTTGCACGGTACATGCCCAATACCGGCGATAGCTTTTCGTGGGCAAATTCTTCGCTCAATTCAACGCTTTCTACCTCACCGATAAGAATCTTTGCGGTTTCAGGAACCTCTACACCGGCCAGCGAGGCTATTTTGTAAGCGCTCTGCCCAACAATCTTGGCGTTCAGCGCACCATTAATAATAATCGTTTTTCTTACCTTTTCAGTTTCAGCGGCATTCAGGAAGTAGCAGCCACGGTCGGCAAACTCCTTTTTTACCTTGCTGTAAACGGAATCCAGTACAATGACCGACTGTTCCGAGGCGCAAATCATGCCGTTGTCAAAGGTCTTGGAGTGAATAATGGAGCTGACTGCCAGCAGTAGGTCGGCACTGTCGTCAATGATAGCCGGCGTATTGCCCGCACCCACGCCGATGGCGGGCTTGCCGCTGGAGTAGGCCGCCTTCACCATCCCGGGGCCGCCGGTTGCAAGGATGATATCCGCTTCCCGCATGACAATGTTGGTCATTTCCAACGAGGGAATGTCAATCCAGCCAATAATGCCCGCCGGCGCACCTGCGGCAACTGCTGCTTCCAGAACAATTTTTGCAGCGGCAATGGTGCTGTTCTTGGCGCGGGGGTGGGGGCTGATGATGATACCGTTGCGGGTTTTCAGGCAGATAAGTGTTTTAAAAATGGCAGTGGAGGTTGGGTTGGTGGTAGGAATCACCGCTGCAACAACGCCGATAGGCTCGGCAATTTTGCTGACCCCATAGGCCGTATCCTGTTCCAGCACACCACAGGTCTTGGTGTCCCGGTAGGCATTCAGAATGTACTCGCTGGCGTAGTGGTTCTTAATTACCTTGTCCTCCACAACCCCCATGCCGGTTTCCTGTACCGCCAGTTTGGCAAGCGGGATTCTTTGCTTGCAGGCCGCGGTAGCTGCCGCGACAAATATTTTGTCTACCTGCTCCTGTGTATAGCTGGCAAACAACTTTTGGGCGGCGCGCACCCGGGCAAGTGTTTCCTCCAGCCGCTCCACGCTGTCAGTAATCGGATAGTTTTGACTGCTCATTGTAGTCGCTCCCCTTCACATTAATATCCTAGTTATCATAAGCTCGTTGTTACTCTTTGTCTCTGTTAATAGTTTAACAAAGTAATCGTCCGTTGTAAAGAGCAAAACTACAGCAATCTGCCCAGTACAAAACAAAAATAATTGTGTATTGTGTCTAGCAGATATGGCAAAAGGAACGACTCCGCAATTGCAGAGCCGTTCCCGGAATAATTAAAGCTGTATTGGCTGCCCCTCCTGCATACTGCGGTTGGCGGCAAGGGTTACTTCAAAGGTTTTCAGCGCGTCGGCATAATCCGACTGAATCAGGGAACGGTCACCCGTTTGCACCGCTGTAACAAACTGCTGCATGGCCAACCGGTGATTCGTCGGCAGATGGTTTTTGGAGACAGTCTCCCGCTGGGTTCGGTAGCTAATGGCGTTTGCCCATGCAAGGTCAATCAGCTCCTTCTTGGTGTAAATTTGGATACTGATATCCTCGGGAACCTCGGCAGAGCAGTAGCAGCCGGTCATCACGGTTGCAATGACGCCGGAACAAAAGGTCAAGATGGTAGAGGAACAATCCTCCACTGTCTTTCCTTCGACACCGTTATTCAGGTTACTCAACGCGCGGGAATACACCGTGTCAACCTCGCCGAACAGGTAGCGCAGGACATCGACCAAGTGCGTGGCCTGTTCCACCAGCTGCCCACCCGAAAGGCTCTTGTCGCGCCACCAATGGACGCTGGGCATGTCACCAATCCATTTTGCGCAAACCAGCCCTGTTTGCTCACCCCGCAGCTTTTCCCGCAGCTCCTGTACAATCGGGCTATAGCGTCCCTGGTACCCCACCGAGCAGATAATTCCCGATTGGGCAATGAACGCGGCATTTTTGCGGGCACGTTCCAGTGACACATCCAGGGGCTTTTCCACATAGAGGTGAATCCCTTTTTGGGCAGCAAGCTGTTCTATCTCGCCGTGTGTTGCTGGCGGAATGCTGACAATTACCGCATCCAGCGGCACGGACGAGGCAAACAACTCCTGATAATTATGAAACAGCTGTGCGCCGGGAACCTTTTGCGCGGTTTGCTGCAGCCTTTCCTCGTTGGTGGAAACCAGCGCTGTAATGCTGACTCCCTCCATTCCCAGCAGGTTTTGCAGATGATAGTTTCCCAAGTAGCCGCAGCCGATAATACCAATGTGAACTGTTTTCATACGAGCTCCTTATGACCCCTTAGGGTTATTCTATTTTAATTTTAAAAACTGCTTTTTTTACCATCTGGCTTTTCGTGTTGCAGCAGGGCTTGTGTGCATCCTGCGGGAACACTATGTAAAATTCGCCCGCTCCCAGCGTAATGCTGTTGCTCCTACCCTGTACAAAACCAATATCCCGCTGGGGGTCGTAGGCAACCGTTTCGGTGCAGTCTGGCGTATTGGCAATTTCCAACTGCTCCTCCCCCTTTAAAATGTACTGCAAATCCAGATAGCGCCGATGAACCTCGAACTGCCCAGCCTCCGGTAGCAGGGTAGCATTTTCGCTGACCGTATAAAACAGCTGCCGGTCGGCTACCAACTCGGTAACACCAGCAGGCGCATCCGCTGTCATCTGCTGTGCTGCATCAATGGCCTGATCCAGCAGTGGCGATATTCCCTTGTACTGTGCAATAGCGTCGATATGTCCAAAAATCATAGAAACATCCTCCTAAGTTGTATTCAAGCTGAGTATATCATTTTGTCGACTCATTTGCAAATAAAACTCATCCTAACCGGAAGAGGAAAACGCCGAACAGCACCCCGCAGCAAGATAGCTACCTGTGCTACCGGTTTTCTAACCGTTTTGCAAGTTAGGCTTACATTTTGGATTAAAATGTGCTATAATGAATATGCTGTGTGTAGTTGAGGCAAGCGTAAGCCCGATTGTCCAAGCTACATGCCGCTTATTTTTGGAGGGTTTACAATGTTTCAGCAGGATGATTTGATCGTTTACGGCAGTACCGGTATCTGTCGGGTGGACGCAATCGGCCAGCCCGAGCAGGCACATCTGGCGGATAAGGATCGCCTGTACTATACGCTAATTCCACTTTATAGCAGCGGTATGATTTACACACCGGTTGATACCACGGTGTTTATGCGTCCAATTATTTCGGCCGAGGAGGCACATCGTCTCATTGACAGCATCCCGAATCTGGATGTGCAGGCCTACCACAACAGCAGTACTCCGCTACTGCGCGACCATTACCTTCGCGCCATTCAAACGCATGACTGCGCCGAACTGATTAAGCTTACCATGTCTATCTTCTCCAAGCGCAAGGACATTGCCTTGAAGGGTAAAAAAATGGGGCAGGTCGACGAACAGTTTCTAAAACGCGCGCAGGATTTATTGTTTTGCGAATTTGCAGCGGCACTGAATATCCCGCGGGAGGATGTTTCGGAGTACATTACCGCGCGGGTAGCGGTTCTTGCCCAAGAATAGCAGCATAACAAAGCGCCCTCGGGACTGGCTACTGTACGGCCAATTCCGGGGGCGCTTTCTCTTGTTCCCTCTCTGTTCTGCTACAGGTCAAGCTTTAAATCGTTTTCTTTGACCCAGCCCCACTTGCGCAGGGGCATGGCCAGCAGCGGCGTTAGCACCGCAGGCAAGACAAAGCAGATGAGAACCAGCCCCAGCCAGTCGAACGGGCTGACTCCCGGCTTGACTCCCGCCGCAATGTCGTTCATCCAGCCTGTATAAATGCCAATTTGTCCAACAAATCCACAGGTTCCCATGCCGGACGCAACCGCGGCACCATTCATTTTAAGCTGAAAGACGCAGGTTGCAATGGGTCCGGTTATCGCTGAGGCCAGTGTTGGGGCTATCCAAATGCGCGGGTTTTTTACAATATTACCCATTTGCAGCATCGAGGTACCAATACCCTGTGCAAACAGGCCGCCCCAGCGGTTTTCCCGAAAGCTCATTACCGCAAAGCCAATCATCTGGGCGCAGCAGCCGGCTACAGCCGCCCCGCCCGCAAGCCCGGTCAGGCCAAGCCCCGCGCAGATGGCGGCGCTGCTGATGGGCAGGGTCAACGCTATGCCGACAATGACCGACACAAGGACACCCATGAAGAAGGGTTGCAGCTCGGTTGCCCACATAATGGCGCCACCCACCGAGGTTGCTGCCGCGCCAATGGTAGGGGCGCAGAACATGGACAGCAGTACACCGGTTATAATGGTAACCGAGGGCGTTACAATAATGTCTACCTTGGTTTCCTTGGATACCACTTTACCCAGCTCAGCGGCTACAATGGTAACCAGAAAAACTGCAAACGGGCCGCCTGCACCGCCCAGCTTGTTGGCCGCACCGCCTACTGCAATCAGTGAAAAAAGTACCAGCGGCGGGCATTTTAACGCATACCCAATGGCAACTGCCATAGCCGGGCCGGTGGCTGCTTTCGCAAAGGTGCCAATCTCCACCAGCACCGACAGCCCCAGCTGCTCCCCCAAGGTACTGATGATGGTACCAATCAGCAGCGACGCAAATAGTCCCTGCGCCATGGCACCCAGCGCGTCAATTCCGTATCTTTTGGCCGAAAACTCAATATCCTTCGAGCGAAAAAACTCTCGAACCGTCCGTTTACCCACAGTAATACCTCCAAAAAGAATCCTTCGTTTATTAGTTTTATAGCTTCACGGTAAAAACCACGCGGGCAAAGGTATCGCCGATATAAAGCGATCCCTCATGGAGGATAATCCCCCGCGGCGAAACCGGGTAGAGTCCGCCAACTCCGCAGCCGTAGTGCAGCAGTGTTGACACCACCCCTTCCCGGATTACCCGTATCGCGCCATTTCCAGTGTCAGAAACATAAACGGTCGTACCATCCGACGCCAACCCCTGCGGGTGGGCAAACAGCGCCATGGCTCCTGTACCGTCTTGAAATCCGCCACCCTTAGTCGGGTCGCCTGCAATGGCTGTTACCATGTTGTTTTCAATTTTACAGATGCGGTTGTTGCCTGAGTCTGCTACATAGAGCACGTTGCCGACGCAGCAAAGGCCGGTTGGCTCCCGAAAGCGAGCTTGCTGGAGAGTACCTACCGCGCAGCCGGCTGTGCCGCCGGCCAGTGTAGTCACGATGCCCTTGGTGTCAATGTGGCGAATGGCGTGGTTACCGGTGTCAGAGAGGTATAAACAGCCTTTTGTGTCGGTTGCCAAGCCGGTGGGCGCGTCAAAGCTAGCCTTGATGCCAAGGCCGTCTGCAAAGCCTGCAACGGTACTGCCTGCAATGGTGCTAACCTCTTTTGCTCCTATGTAACGAACGGCATTGTTACCCATATCGGTGACGGCATAGCCACCCAGATAGGGCACTACTGCCCAAGGGCTTTCAAAAGCCGCTTTTTGTATGGCACCATCCAGATACCCCTGTGCCGGTTGCCCTGCTAATTTGATGAGGTGTCCGGTTTTCTCCTGCTTCCAAAGTGCGTGTTGAAAGGGATCACTGATAATAAGCGTACCATCCGACTGCATAAACAGCCCGGAGGGTGCTGTCACGGGAGAGTTTTCCAAGGTGATGATTGCGTTTGTCCCCGCTGCCGGCTCTGGCAGTGTCGTGGAGGATGCCAACGGTGCAGTACTTGTGCTACCAGCCGGCACAGAGGGAGCAGCACCCGCCGGCGGTAAGGTCGCCGAAGCCGACGGCGCGCTGTGCTTTGGCACCTGCCCCTGGGTAAGCGACTGCTGTGCCACCACCGACAGTACTACGCAAAGAGGCAACACCAACAACGCCGCCAAAATTATAACTCGCTTTCGCATGGTACTACCTCCCCCTCTACGCTAAACACTTCAAAGCCCTCGGCTTTTCCTTTTAATGGAATACTACCGCCTAACGGCGTAAACACAATCCGGCCAGCCAACTCATCAGCCACCACGCGGCTTACCAAAATTTTGCCGCCGGGAGCATTGGATTCCAAGCGGGAAGCCGTATTGACGGTGTCGCCAATGGCGGTATAGTCCATGCGAACAGGCGCACCAATGTTCCCGACAATCGCCGAGCCATAGTGAACCCCAATGCCAAAGCTGACCGCTCGCCCAAACTGCGCCTCCAGCGCGGCAGTAAGCGCCTGCGCACCCGCAACCATGTCCAGCGCGGCTTTTACTGCTTTGTAAATGCAGTCGTTCTGCGGCAAAGGAGCGCCCCAGAACGCCATGGTACAGTCGCCGATAAATTTGTCCAGCGTACCGCCATTTTCCAGAATACAGCTGCTGGTCAGGGTCAGGTAGCGGTTTAACACCTCTACCACCTGCGCCGGCTCCAAAACCTCCGACATGGCGGTAAACCCGCGAATATCCACAAATAGTACTGCAATATTCGTCAGCTTCCCGCCCAAGGCCAGCGCTGTAGGGTCTTCGCGCAGCAGCTCATTTACAATCTCTGGCGCTACATAACGCTTAAAGGTGCTGGTAACCCGCTGCTTTTCCACGGCCGCGCGGATGTAGTTTAGCGCCACCGTCGCAATATACAGCACCGTCACCGACAGCGGCAGGTAAAGCAGGTGCAAAATATACCCAGCATTCCAAGCCAGCAGCGCAACCCCCACAGAACCTACTGATAGCAGCAGCCATACTGCTGTCGCAGGCAGCACCTTGCAATCCCGGAACCAAAGCAGACACAAAAAGCAGATAACAAACAGCACGACCGCCTGCCACAGGGTGGAAATCTCTTGTTTAAAGTCCCGGTAAATCATGGCATCAATAGCATTCGCCTGATACTCCACGCCATACATGCGCTCCGCGTGGTCAATCGATGGCGGATAGGCATCCTGTAAGCCGGTGGTGTAAGGGCCGATTAAAACAATTTTGTCGGCGAACAAATCGCTGGGTAGCTCCCCAGACAGCAGGTCGGCAATCGACAGACCGTCATCATACCCGCCGGGATCTGCCCGAAAAGGAAGATACCAGAAGTGCCGCGCATTGGTGGGCGGCGTAACCTCGGGGTCAAGCCCCATCTTTTGAGCATATTGGCGGTAAATTTGCTGGTGAAACGAGGGGATTACCCGTCCATCCGGTAACTCAATCTGAAACAGCGCATGGCGCAGAACACCATCTACATCCAGCATAGCATTAATATGTCCCTGACTGGTGGAGTTCTTTAGCTGCGAATAGGGCTCCTCGTATTGAATGACAGTAAAATCGTCCATGCCAAAGGAACCGTTTTCCTGTTCCACCAGCTGAGAACCAAAATTGCCGTTGGCCGCAGTAACCACATTGCCGTACCGACCGGCAGCCTCGGCCAACCGGTTGTCCTGCTCGGGGGTTGTTTCCCCGCTGAACAAAACATCCACACCAATGACTGCCGGCCGGTTGCTGGGGTCGGCATTGAGCGTTTCCAATGCTTGTGCCAGCACATCGCGGTCCCAATCCTGAAAACGTCCCAATTTTTCAATGGCACGCTGGTCAATGCCAATTAGCACAATATTGCCATCCAGTGCCTGCGCACGCTGAAACAGTAGGTCGGACAGCGCATTGTCCACCGTGGACAGCAGTCCCGATGCCGCCAGTATTGCCAGCGCCCCTGCCGCCAATGCCGCAACCATCACCCGCCGCAGAGATGGCAAACCGCGGCTCTTGCCTTTATCTCGCATACAGTAACGGTGCCTGCAACCACATGGACATCGCCGTTAGAAGAAATGACATCCCGGCATGGCGGTACTCCTGCGCCACGCTTATTGCTGCAATGGGTCGACTGGTTGCCAGCGGAACGATATGTGGCGGTCGGACGATAGCTGGTGGCTGTGGCACAGTCACAGCATCGTCGTCGTCGTTACTATCCTCGTTACCATCCTCGTCCTCCGCACTATTGTCGCTGCTATCATCGTCTGTGTCGTCATCCTTTGTATCAGGGGCAGCTTCGTCTTGCTCCTTATCGCCATTGGAGGGTGCATCTGTTCCTGTGCCTGTGTCTTTATCCTTGTCTTTATCCTTGTCTTTATCCTCGTCTTTATCCTTATCCTTGTCCTTGTCCTTGTCCTTGTCTTTATCGGAAGCATCATTAGAATCGGTATCCGCGTCTGAGTCGGTATCGTTGTCAATAGTATCGTCTTCGTCATTGTCGGCATCCAAGGGGAACAACGCCTCTTGCCGCTTTTCCTCCAAGCGTTCCGCCTCCTCCTCCGCTAATTCCTCCGCTTCCTCTCTTTGGTCTTCCTCTAGCTTTGCTTGAGCGTTCTGTGTCATAAGGTCAACATCCAGCTTACTCTGTCCTAAAATTTTGCGTTGGAGCGCGGTATCCCTCGCTACCTCGACAGCTGCAAAGCCCGGAACCTCCTGAGCGGTAAAGCTCGAAACAGGTGCCGCACTGGTAGCACTCGGCATGCCGGTGCGTTCCCCCGCATGGACGGTAAAGTTGTGGGTCTGGCCAGTTGAGCGGTCAAATTCCAGCGCCTGCACCTGTCCATCCAACAGATACAGTTCCGATACGCTTTGCATTCCTGCGGTACCCCGGATTCCGGTAATCATGGTAGAGGTGCGTATCTCCATGGTTTCGTCCTCCTTTAGCGGCTCGGTTACGTTAAAGAAGATGGCGCCGGAGCTTACCAGCACCTCTAGGCTCTTGTTCCGCTTGCGAACCTCTACCGAGGTGGACGCATCCAGTTTAATGGCCTTGGTGTCGTCCAGCCCCACATACGCATAGCTGGAGGTACCGGTGGTAATGGTATAGCCGCTGTACAGCTTCATGTTGTCCCGAATGGTCAACGTTCTGCCATTTTCATTACAGAGCGTTACCTCGCCCTCAATGGATTTTAATCGTAGTGTAGTTGCCACCGCAGTTTCCTTTGCGGCGGCTATTTGTACAGCATTTGGCAGCACCGGTGTCAGCACCAGTAGCACTGCCAAAAACAGCACCAGCATTTTTTTCATACAGCTCCACCTCCGGTTGTATCTTCTTCCCATGCGTGGCTGTCCTTGAACATTGCCACAATGGCTGTGTCCAGCTGTCCGCTGGCTGCCATCTCGTCCAACACTGCCAGTGCTTGCTCCACCGGCTGCGCGGGCGAATAGGGTCGCTCTTGCGTCAGCGCATCAAAAATATCCAAAACAGTCAGCAAGCGGGCTTCCTTGGGAAGCTCCTGTCCCGACAAGCCTTTCGGGTAGCCCTTACCGTTTAAGAATTCGTGGTGCATCCCCGCCCACTCCGGTACACAGTCGTACTCAGGAGGAAATTTCATTTCCTGTAGCATCCGGCTGGTCATCACCACATGGTTTTGCATGGCTGCGCGTTCCTCCGGGCTTAATGTTCCACGGGGAATGCTAAGCGATGCCAGCTCCGCCGCAGTCAACCACGGCTGCTCGTTCCCCTGCTCGTCCAAGTAGGTACGTTTGCCCAACTGCGCAATGCGTTTGGCTTGGTCGGCAGACTGCTGATAGACTTGGTTTGCTTCGCGAATTAGGCTGTCGGCATCTGCCAAGTCCCTGTCGCACTGTTGATACTGTTCCTGAGTAATGCGCCCTTCCATCAGCGCAATTTTATTGAGCAACGAAATAACCTGAAAGCGGTAACCTACTGCGGGAACCTGTTGGCCTAACCGGCTTGCCTTATCCATAATTTCCAGAGGAACGGTCAGCTTGCCAATGTCGTGAAACCAGACGCTCATTAAGAATAGGCGCTTCTTTTCAGGGGTAAACTGCCAGTCGCCGTTGGACGAATTAAGCCATTCAATAAACTGACTGCCGACCCGCACCATACCGCGGGTGTGGTTGGCATTGTAGGGCGTGCGCGCATCAATAGCGGTAGAGATAACGCGTACAAAGGAGTCTAGCAGCTCCTGCACCTCTGCCGCATAGTTCATATTTGTTAGCGAGATAGCCGCTTGAGAGGCCAGCGCCCGGATAACCTGCTCGCACTCCTG
>JAVVRO010000033.1:0-14088 GCA_036654695.1 Angelakisella sp.
CTGCTCCAGCACCGCGTTGGCCGCCGCTTCCTCCAGTCCCAGCCCGGTCAAATAGTCCTTGTCAAGCATTCTCTTGTTCCCTCCCTTTTTCCTGCATTGCCGCGCCTCCATACCAAACCGCGCGGTATTCCTGTACGCTCATCAGCCCCGCCGCTACATCCTTACGGTGGCTTTCTCGCAGGGTTTCGCTGTCCACCAGCACACTGTCCCCCCAGCAAACCCGCAGCTGCCACGGTTCGTCCGGGCACAGCTCATACACCGTCGCCCAAATGTCCAGCACCTCGCACAGCTCCCGCAGGGCAGCCTCCAGCGCGCCTTGCAGGTCACAGACCATGGCATAGCTGCGCTGCCGTCCGGCACGCACCTCTTGGGCGGTGCGTTCCACCTGCTGTGGGTCGGAGATAGTACCATACGCCAGCCCGCAGTTAAACTCAATGCGCCGCAGAATGCTATCCAGTCCACAGAACAGTGCCCGGTCGCGGATTTCCGGTGAAAATACCTCAAGGAATTTTCCGCCGCTTTGCCCAATGTCAAGGTCGTGGGCGCGGAACAAGCGCTCCTGCCCCTGCGGCAGTACCACGCTGCCGTCCCGCCGGTGCTCAAATAAATCCTCGCTGGCATCCACCGCAAGCTCGCTGCCCTTGTACTCCCACTCAATGCGCTCCCACTGCTGCTCCGCCTGCTCAATCAGCTGGCTGGCCGCGGCATAAACCGACACCCCCAGCGGGCTGTCCGGCTCCATGCAGTTGGCCATCGGGGTTCTAAAGCAAACAAACAGCGGTCGATGAATCCCCTCCAGAGTCGCCTGTGCCGCCAGCTCTGCCCAGCAGGGCAGCGTCCCCAAGGGAACCTCATTCCCCCAGCGGTCCAGCACGCGGTTAGTAATGGTGTACCGACTGCCCTCCAACCGGTGCCGCTCCATGCGCCGGTAGCGCCTGCCCTCCAGCCAGCGTTCCTCCCAGAACTCGGCGGCGGTCACACGGCCGGTGCTGTCCTGCTCCAGCGGCACAAAGTTTTCCGCGGTAATGCACTCCACCGGCAGCTCCCCGCCCCGGGGAATCACCTTGAGCACCATGCCGCCGCAGGCAAAGCCGTATTCCGCCCACACCCGCAGCTGTTTGCGTACACGCTGGTACTGCCGGTCAAGGTAGGCTCCCCGCGCCTCTCCCACCACGCTGCTGTCCAGCTCACAAACTGCCAGTCGTGCCAGCTCGGAGGCAATTGCCGACGGCAGACGCAGCTTGCTTCGCCCGGTCAGGCTCCCCTGTCGGTACAGTCGCGCCCAGTCCGCAATCTGTCGCTCCATCCCGCTTGCCGGCGGTTGTCCCTCGCCGGCAAACAGTCCCTTCATCCGTTCCAATAGTTTCATCTCCCATCATCCTTTCCCATGGCGCAGGGTGCGCGCCATTACCGTGCTGCAAAAGTACCGAGTGTCATCCATGGCGTGGTCGTTTTCCTTAACCACCCGGTCGCAGCTGCCGCCTACTTCCCAGCTGTAGCAGCGCACCTCCCGCAGCCAGTCGCGGCAGCTTGGGCAGACGGCCAAGCGCCCTTCGCCCAGCAGGGTGGAGACTAGCCGAATCCCATCCAGCACCCGGTTATCCGCCCCCCGCACCTTAAAGCGCCGGTGCCGCCGGATGCACTCAAGGAACGATGCCGCTGAGGGGTCAACAATCACCGCGCGGACTGCTCTGTCCCCGGCCAGTAGCTCCAGCTGCCGGTAGTACTCCTCGTCCGTGTGCTGCATTCCACCGTTTTCCGGCGCACGGGAATTAAAGTAGTACTCGCTGACCCGCACCGCCCGTTGTCCGTCCAGCACCCACAGTCCCATGGAGCAGGGGTTGACCGTGCCATAGTCAATCGAGATGTACCAGCTGCCGTCTTGGGGCGCTGCTTCGGCAATGTGCCGCTGCTCGTCAAAGAGGGGATATACTAACCCCTCGGCACGGGTCCACTGTCCCAAAATGTAGCGCTGATAGAATACCCCTCGATATTCACGTTTCAGGCTTTCCACATAGGCGCTATCCAAAAATGGGTTGTCGTCAATCAAAAAGCGCACAGTCAGCATCCCCAGCTCGGCGCTGCGCCCGATGTAGTCGGTCATCAGCCAGTGGTCGGGGCTGTCGGGGTTGGTGGTGGCAAACAGCTTTGCCCCCGGGGTGGAAATTCTGCTAAGCAGCATGGCAAAAAATTCTTTTGGAAACAGGGTGAGCTCGTCGCAGTAAGCGCCGGTTAGGGTCATGCCCCTAATTTTGTTTTCCGCTCTGGCGTCGCCCGCCCCTTCCAAAAAAACCCGCCTGCCAAATAGCACCGCTTCCTTTTTGGACAGGCTGTACCAAAAGTGGTCGGCTCCCACCAGCTCCACCAGCAGGTCAAGGCAGTTACGGCGCAATGTGCCCAGCGTTTTGGCGGTCATCAGGTAGTTGCCCTTCGGGGGCGAGGATGCCACCCACAGTGCCCACAGCACCAAGCTAATCCAGGTCTTGCCGGAGCGTACCGCGCCCTCCAGCAGGTTTATCCTGCACAGCCTGTCCTGTTGCCACAGTCGCAGCAGCTCCCGCTGTTTGGGGCTATACGTCATTTTCTTCCCCTCGCAGTCCCTTCAGCAGTTGCTCCAGCATTCCCTGCTCGCTGGTCTTTTTTTCCCCTTCGTAGTAGCCCTTTAGTTTGCACAGCATCTCAATGGCCTTCAGCGACTCCGAAACCTTTACCTCCTGCGGCTCCGGTTCGCTGTCGCTTGCAAAGGCTATGCGGCAAAGCGCATCCTCTACCTGTGTTTTTATGGGCCGCTTTTTGGCTGCCACCGCCTCACCTCCCTCCGGCAAGGCTGATTATAGACTGTAAAAAAGTGAACTGGAATGGTCACTTTTTAAAAGACGCACAAAAAAAGAGCGTTATCGGTTTTGCTCGATAACGCCCTTGTTCTGTTTTTTATTCTAGTCCGGCGCCCTGACTGGGCAGTCACTTCGCTTGCCCTCCGGCTGCCTAGCCTTATGGCAGTGTGATGTTACATTGCTGTTGCGCACCGGCTATGTCCGGCAGCTAGCATCGCCCCGTGTGGGGGGATATCCCGCAGCTTTACAGCCTGTAGGCAGCATCAAGCTATGCTATATTCTATGGCTTCGCAGTCGCGGCAGTGGCTCGTCCGGCAGTCGCTCCTGTCGTTCGGTCAGGTAGCCCTCAAAACGGTTCAGCAGCTTTTGCTGGGTTTGTGTTTTCTTTGGCACCGGTTGCCGTGCCAGCACATGAACCCGGCATTGTGCCGCCGCAGGCGAAATATCGCACAGCCGTGCCAGCTCCTTCTCATCCCGCCAGTCACAGGCGGCCAGTACCGCCGAGGGGCACAGCAATTCCGCCGCTAAGCAGTCGGCCATGCGGTCACAGTCCTGTGCCGGTGCGCGCCCCGGCTGCAAATGTCCCAGCAGAATATGCGCCAGCTCATGGGCAATGGTAAAGCGCGCCCGCTGCAAGCTCCCGCCCTCCCGGTAAAAGATGAGGTATTGCCCCTGCACCTGTTGGGTAAAGCCGTCCTCCCCAAACCGCGCGGCAACCTCCCCCAGCGTGGTACCCGCCGCTTCGGCATATTGCCGGTAGGTAAACAGCACGGCGTTACAGCATTCGGCAATGGGACGCAGATGCACCGGCAGACGGTCAACCCCTGCGTCCAGCAGCACCCTTGCCGCCTGTTCAGCCATCTGCATGGTCATCCTTTCCTTTCGCCGACCCGGGCGCCGCCGGGCGATGCTCCACCAACCGGCGGTAAATCGTCTCCATCTGCCGCGCATCCTGCTCGGTGGCAGCAGTCACACCGCCGCCGCGACAGGCAATCGGCGTACCCACATACTGCCGCCAGCCCTCGTTCTGTTGCGGGAACGCCACCACTGCACCGGCGGCTTGGCAGCGCTGTCGCTCTTTTCCGGCAACCATGGCCACCAGCTCGCGGCCGTGGTTGTCCAAGGCACGCACATCGTCCAGCAGCGCACCCTCCCAGCTGCTTGCCCCACCGGTAGCCGATTGCAGCCTACCCTGCACCAGGGCGGCAATGTCCAGCTCCAGCGCGTCGCAAATAACTGTCGCAGTGGACAGGTTCACGCTGCAAATTCCACGGCGCAGCAGGTTATCCACCGTGGAGCAGGGCAGCCCGGCATGCACCGCAAAGGCACGCACACTGCGGTATCGGCTCAGTATCAGCTCTCGAAATTGTTCCTCCGGGGTGTGGCTTCGTGGTTCCATCGGTTGCCCTCCTTGGTGTTTCTTGTTACGGACTATGGTTCTTGCTGCGCTGTAACACGCAGCGGAGCTCCCTGATTGTCGAGAGGAATGGCTATTCCTTCGTTTTCTTAAATCCTAGTCTTATCATACACCATTTTTAGTGGAAATCAAGTATTATCTTTAAATTGTATTGACTTTGTACTAAAACTAGTATAAAATGAAGTGGTAGCAAAACATTTGTTCTCAATTTGGGGTAAAGAAAACGCCTGCGGTTTCCCACAGGCGGTAATTGGTAGACACGGGCCGGTAATCCGTCCACCCGATTGATTTGCTTGCCTTTGCTTTTATTTCCTTGCTGTGATTACATCATACCCCCCAATCGTTAAGAGCAAACGAAGAGTTGATGAAAAATTTGTTAATTTAGTTATCCTAGGAGGTCACAAAATGTCAAAACAACCCGTCGGCTGCGCCAACTGCCTCTACCGTCGCCCGGCCAGTGCCATGCGCCCACGCTTTACCGTCTGCCACTACCTGCTGGATACCGGCGAGGTACGCGGTTGTTCCCCCCAGCATTGTACCCGTTGGCGGGAGCGCCCCGCCGGTACTGCTGGTTGGAGTAACCTGTTATCTGCCATCAAGGCCGGCGACAGCGTATGATACTACTATGATTCCCTTAAGCCTTTCAGGTTTTAATTTGCCATGTAACATTCCTGTGCTGTACATCCCAGCGGAGCTCTTTAAGTTTCGGATGAAACGAAGATAAAAACTTTCCATCGTATCATAGTATGAGAAAGGGTGCAAAGTTATGCCACAGAACCGTCAATCACAGTCTTTTCGGGATATCTGTACCCGTTACGCAAGGCTATCCGCCGAAAACCGCCAGCTGGACGAGGATCTTGCCTACCTGCGCCACAAGCTGGGCGCCCTTGCCGCCGAGGAACACCGGCAGCCGTTGCTGGTTCAAAAAACGGAACAGCGGCTTGGTCAGCTGCTGTCCCGTTCTTCCCTTGTCTGGAATGAACTAGTGGAAACCGAAACGCTGCTGCGGCGTGCAGCGGCTTGCCTACCTCAGCCGCGCATGACTCGCATTCTGCTCTACCGCTATCTGGAGCAGCTTCCGTGGAGTCAAATCAGCGAGATTACCGGCTTGGAGCCGCGTTGGCTGTACCGCCTGCACCGGCGTGCCCTTGCCCTGCTTGACGCACGACAGCGCAGCGCCTAAATCCCCCAAATTTCCTCCGCGTACTGAGCAACAGTACGGTCGCTGGAAAATTTACCAGCGTGGGCGGTGTTCAGCAGCTCCTTGCGGGCAAAGCCCAACCGGTCGCGGTAGTCCTCCCCCATACGCTGCCGCGCGTCGCAGTAGCGCTCAAAGTCCAATAGCAGGTAGTAGTGGTCTGGCTTGTGCCAGCTTGCCCCCTTCAGGATAGCTCTGCGCAGCTCGGCAAAGTCCCCAGTGCCGCCGTCGTCCAGCGTTCCATCCACCAGCGCGTCCAAAATTTTGTGAATGCGTGGGCTGTTCTGGTAAATCGTCATCGGGTCGTAGCTGTCCTGTACCGCTGCAAGCTCCTCGACCGTCGC
Source organism: Angelakisella sp. (assembly GCA_036654695.1). Classification (GTDB taxonomy): domain Bacteria; phylum Bacillota; class Clostridia; order Oscillospirales; family Ruminococcaceae; genus Angelakisella. Next base: position 5,794 of record JAVVRO010000033.1, read on the forward strand.
GCCAAAGATGTAATTGTTTTCTTTCCCCGCCTGCTCCACAATCTCGATGTTCGCGCCGTCCATGGTGCCCAGTGTCACCGCGCCGTTCAGCATTAGCTTCATGTTGCCGGTACCGCTGGCCTCGGTGCCCGCGGTGGAGATTTGTTCCGAAACCTCAGCGGCAGGAATCAGCCGTTCGGCGTAGGATACATTGTAGTTTTGCACAAATACCACCTGCATCCGGTCGCGCACCTGCGCATCGCCGTCCACCAGCTTGGCAATCTCGTTAATCAGCTTAATAATTCCCTTAGCGCGGCGGTAACCGGGCGCAGACTTTGCGCCAAAAATCCATGCGGTCGGGGTCAGGTTGACAATACGCCCTTCCTTGATGCCAAAGTAGGTGTCCAGTATGGCAAAGGCCGACAGCAGCTGTCGCTTATACTCGTGCAACCGCTTAATCTGGATATCAAAAATAAATTCAGGATTCAGCCGAACCCCTTCGCGGACAGCGATGTAGTCCGCCAGCTGGCGTTTCTTCTCCTGCTTGACCGCCAAAAAGCGTTCCAGTACCGCCCGGTCGCCGGCATACTCTGCCAGTCGTTCCAGTTGGTTCAGGTCGGTAATCCAGCCGTCGCCCAGCAGTCCGGTCAGCAGTCCGGCAAGCTCGGGGTTACACAGTGCCAGCCAGCGGCGCTGGGTAATCCCGTTTGTTTTATTGCTAATGCGTTCGGGGTACAGCCGGTTCCACTGTGCCAGCACACGGTTACGCAGTATCTGGGTGTGTATCTGCGCCACACCGTTGGTGCTGTGACTGGCGTAAACCGCCATATTGGCCATCTCCACCCTGCCGCCCTTGCGGATGGCATAGTCGGGCTGGCTTTCCCGCGCAATGCCCCGGGTGTCCAGCTCGCGGTCAAGACTGTTTTGTAGCAGCACCACATAGGGGTACACCTCTGGCAGCAATGTGGCGAACAGCGCAACATCCCATTTTTCCAGTGCCTCAGGCATTACGGTATGGTTGGTGTAGCCAAAGGTCGCCCGTACAATCGGCAGCGCCTGCTCAAAGGTCATTCTATGCTGCTCCATCAGCAGACGCAGCAGCTCCGGAATAGCCACTACCGGGTGAGTATCGTTCAGCTGCACGGCATAGCGCGCGGCAAAGTCTGCGGGGGCACCGCCGGTACGCAGCAGCGACCGCATCATGCACTGAATGCTTGCGCTGGCAAAAAAGTACTGCTGCCGCAGCCGCAGGCGCTTGCCCTCGTTGGTGTCGTCGTTGGGGTACAGCACCGCCGAAATCTCCTCGGCACGGTTTTTTTCCGCTACCGACGCATCGTACTGCTGCCGGTTAAACAGGTCAAAGTTAAACTCGTTCACCGGCTCCGCCTGCCACAGGCGCAGGGTGTTCACCCGCTTTTGCTGCCACCCAATGACCGGCATGTCGTAGGGCACCGCGCGTACCGTGCTGTCACAAAACTGTACCAGCACCGTTTCCTCCTCCCGGCGCACACTCCACGGGTCGCCCCAGGTCAGCCAGTTGTCGGGGCTTTCCTGCTGGAATCCATTGACAAAGCTCTGCCGAAACAGCCCATAGCGGTAGCGAATCCCATAGCCGTCCAGCGCATAGCCCTGGGTGGCCGCCGAATCGAGGAAGCAGGCTGCCAGCCGCCCCAGTCCGCCATTGCCCAGCGCGTCATCCTCCACCTGCTCAAAGTCGGCTGCGGTTCCCCCATGCTCCGCCAAATAGCGGTTGCATTCCTCCAGCAGTCCCATATTCATCAGGTTGCTGTAAAACAGCCGTCCAATTAAAAACTCTGCCGACAGGTAGCAGGCGCGCTTGGCTGTTGTGGCGTTGTCCACGCCCTGCCACTGGGGCTGCACCATTTCCAGCGCAGCGCCGGATATCGCCTGATACAGCTCCTTGACGCTGGCGTTTTCTGCCTGCTTTCCAAAGCTTCTGCGTAAAATTTCGTCAGTTCTTTCTGCAAAATTCATTTTATCGATTCCTCCCATATAGTGTAACCAGTTTGTTCAGCCGTTCGGCCAGTTCGTCGGTCAGCGCTCCATTGGAGACCCGCCAGCGCCAGTTGCAGCCAATAGTCGAAGGGGTATTAATCCTCGCAGAATTATCCAGCCCCAGCAAATCCTGCACCAAAAACACCGCCGTGTCAGCACTGCTTTCGTACCCCGCTCGAATAAGCGCCCATGGAATGTCGCTGGCTTTTGCAACATTCAAATAGTCCCGTGCAAACCGCAGTACCCGGGGCTTTTGCCGTGCAAGGTACCCGGCAAGCGTTTCGTTGTCGTGAGTTCCGGCATAAATCACACAGTTTTTGTCAAAGTAGCAGGGCAAAAAGGTACTGCTGCTGTCGCCGGAGTCAAAGCCGAACTGCATCAGACGCATTCCGGGGTAGCCGCATTTGTCCCGCAGTCGGCGCACCGGCGCGGTCAGCACGCCCAAATCCTCGGCAATAATCTTTTTGCCGCCCAGCACCGGGGTAATGGCCTCCAGCAGCTTCATTCCCGGCCCGACAATCCACTCTCCATCCATGGCGGTAGTGTGGGTGGCGGGGATGGAGTAATAGTTGACCACCCCAATAAAGTGGTCAATGCGGATTACATCGTAAAGCCGTGCGGAGGCGGCCATTCTGGCCTGCCACCATGCAAAGCCCTCCTGCTCCATGCGCTGCCAATCGTACAGCGGGTTGCCCCACAGCTGCCCGGTAGTGGAAAACAAATCAGGCGGTACCCCTGCCACCGAAACCGGCTTTTTACAGGCATCCAGTTGGAACAATCGGCTGTTTTTCCACACATCGGCGCTGTCCATTGCCACATAAATCGGAATATCCCCGATAATTTGAATCCCCTGCTTGTTGGCGTAGCCCTTCAGCCGTTCCCACTGGGTAAAGAACATATATTGGCAAAACGCCCAAAATGCAATCTCGCTCCTTAGCTCCCGGCGAGCTTTTTCTACAGCTGCCGGGGTTCCCATGCGCAGCGGCTCCGGCCACGCCTGCCACTCCTTGCCGTCGTAGCGGGTTTTCAGCGCCATAAACAGGCAGTAATCCTCCAGCCAGTGGGCGTTTTCGCTGCAAAACTCCAAAAACTGCTCCGTCGCGGCATGTGTTGAGCGCCCAAAGGCCAGCCGTAGCACCGCAAAGCGCTCGCGGTAAACCGCCGCGTAGTCAATGTCCACAGGGTTGCTACCCCAGTCCCGTCCGGCAAGGTCATCGGAGGACAGCAAGCCGGCCTCGACCAGCAGGTCAAGGTCAATAAAATACGGGTTGCCCGCAAAGGCCGAAAAGCTCTGGTAGGGACTATCGCCGTAGCTGGTCGGCCCCAGCGGGAGCACCTGCCAGTAGCGCTGCCCTGCCCGTACCAAAAAGTCGACAAATTCAAATGCCGCCTTGCCAAAGGTGCCAATGCCATAGGGAGAATTTAAGCTGGCCACCGGCAATAGAATTCCTGCGCCCCGCGCCAAGGGTTTTTGACGTCTCAAACCACACTCACCTCAAAAATTAGGATTTGCGCCATTGTCCGCAGCCTGCCAGCGGTCAATAAGCCGCGTTGCAGCAGGGTAGGATTGTTGGCACAACCGATACCGCACGCCTCCGGTAACGTTTCCGGTAACGTTTTCTATGGTATTTTCTTTAGTATAAACTACCACAAACAGCATTGCAATAGCATCGGCCAATATTTGTAACAAATAGACAAATGACCGTCTTCATTTTTGGAATACTGTCGACTACATCCTGTTACCGCAACCCTTGTCACTGCTCCTGCTCAATGGACAGAATCTCGCCCACATACATTCTGTGGTAGTCGCTGTCCTTGTAGCAGCTGGCTAGAATTGTTTTATCGCAGAACCGCTCCGGCAGTACCTCCTGTGTGTACAGCTTGCGGCAAATCATCGTCCGCTTGGCACTGTCAAAGCAGGGCGCCCCTTGGGATAGGTCTGCAACCAGTCCAGCCTTGGCTAGTTTATCTTCCTCTCGGCCGGACACCGACCCCAGGTAGCCTAACATTTTGTGGCCGGGGTCATCGAACCAGCTCAGAGAAAAGCCGTCGGCGGCCTCCAAAAATTCCAGCGTGTAGCGGGAGTGCCGAACGAAAATAAACGCTACGTTCTTCCCCCACAGCACCCCCATGCCGCCCCAGCTACAGGTCATTGCGTTTACCTTGCCCTCCTTTTCAGCGGCCAGCAGCAGCCACTCCTTGCCAATCAGGGTAAATGGGGAGGCTATCAGCTCCTCCGGTGTGATCCTTGCCATACACAAAAATCCCCTTTCCTTAGTGTTGTCTATCCTATGCTCCGGTGCGCAAACGGTACACTCCGTCGGCCAGCCGTGCAAATTGTTCCAGCGTCAGCGCCTCGGCTCTGGCGCTTTCCGGTACCTCGGCAGTCGCGGCAATGCGCCGAACCGTGTCCTTGTCCAGTGACAGCGCCGTGCTCAGGGTGTTCAGGATAGTTTTTCGGCGCTGTCCAAAAGCGCCGCGCACCACCTCAAACAGTGTTGCCTCATCCAGTACCTGCACTGGTGGGGCGGGGTGAATATCCAGTCGAATCACCGTGGAATCCACCTCCGGCGCAGGCATAAAGGAGCCACGCGACACCTGAAACAGCACCCGTGGACTGCTGTAGTAGCGAATAGCCGCCGAAATTGCACCGCTGGCGCGGGTACCCGGCGCAGCACAAATGCGCTCTGCGGCCTCCTTTTGCACCATCACGGTAATGGCCTTCACCGGCAGGCGCTGTTCCAACAGCGACATTACAATGGGCGAGGTAATGTAGTAGGGCAGGTTGGCGCAGACGACCACCTCGCGCCCGGCAAATTCCTCAGCAATCAGCTGGTGCAGGTCAACCTTTAGCACATCGTTATGGAGCACCTTTACGTTGTCAAAGCCTGCTAATGTCTCGTCCAAAATGGGCAGCAGGCGGCTGTCAATCTCAATGGACACCACCTTGTGACCCTGCCGCGCCAGCTCGGCGGTCAGCACCCCAATGCCCGCGCCAATCTCAATGACGCCGGTTTCCTTGGTCACTCCGCCCAGCTCGGCAATGCGCGGACAGATGGATGGGTTGACAATAAAGTTTTGCCCCAGTGTTTTTTTAAAGGTAAATCCGTTTTTTTCCATCAGTTCTTTAATTACGTTGCGGTTGGTAAGCTGTTCCACAGGCCATCTCCTCATGTTAAATTACTAGTATTGTATCACTGTTGAAGGGAAAAGCAAAGAGGGCGCGAAGCCTTCGCGTCCTCTTTGCCTATTTGCACCCTGCACAAGCACCGCTCATGGCGCTCGGGCAGGCGGCAATTCCCCCCATGGCAGTTTCGCGCAGCTCACTGGGCAGGCTCTTGCCCACGGCATACATCGCTGCAATCACCTCGTCCAGTGGGATGTTGGGTACCGCTCCCGCCAGCGAAAGCTCGGCGCACAGCATGGCGTTAACCGCGCCCATGGCGTTACGTCCTTGGCAGGGCGCTTCTACCAGCCCGCGAATGGGGTCGCAGACCAGTCCCAGCAGGTTGGAGATTGCCGAAGCCGCAGCAGCGCAGCTTTGCGCCGGACTGCCGCCCATCAGCTGTACCGCGGCAGCGGCAGCCATGGCCGAAGCCGCACCCACCTCCGCCTGACATCCGCCCTCCGCACCGGCAATGGTGGCGTTGCGCGCAATAATCATCCCAATGGCGCCCGCACAGGCCAGCGCATCCAGCATGGTTCCCTCCCGAAAGCCCTGCTGCTCCTGCAATGCCAGCAGCACCCCCGGCAGTACCCCGCTGGAACCCGCCGTCGGCGCGGCTACAATCAGCCCCATGGATGCGTTGACCTCCAAGGTGCCCAGCGCGTAGGCCGCCGCGCGGCTTACCGCACCGCCGCAGATGCTTTTCCCCGCATCCGCCAGTGTTTTCAGTGCCTTTGCCTCGCCGCCAATGAGTCCTCCCATGCTTCGCTGAGGGTGGGTTAGCGCCAGCTCCGCGGCCTCGCGCATAATCGTCCATGCCCGTTGCAGCTTCTGCTCTACCTCGTCCCTGCTGCATTCTGCCAGCTCCGTCTCGCGGCGCACCATAATTTCCCCAATTCCACAGCCATGCTCCGCGCACAAGGTAACAAGCTGCTCCGCGGAGGTCAGTTTGTAGTTCATCGGTGTTTCCTCCTCAGCCTCTGTTAATCAGCAATGCTTCCGATATTTTTTCATGGGCGGCAATGCGCTCAATGACCGCCGGGGCAATCTCACCATCCGCTTCAATAATGGAGTAGGCGTTTTCCCCCTTACTATCGCGGTACATGCGCATGTAGGCAATGTTAATGTCGTACTCGCTCAGGCAGCGGGTAATGTAGGCCACCATACCGGGGCTATCCAGATGCCGCACAATAATCGTGTTGTACTCGCCGGAAAAGTCAATCTTCACGCCGTTAATCCGCTTGATGTTCACCCGTCCGCCGCCGATGGAAACTCCGGTTACCCGGGTTTCCCGCCCTGCGTCATTTTTAAGCAGAATGTCCACCGTGTTGGGGTGTACATCGGTTTTCTCGGTGTTTTCGGTAAAGCTGTACCGCAGTCCGGCACGCTGTGCCCAGTCAAAGGAATCCTTAATTCGCTTGTCCTCGGTGTCAAAGCCCAAAATCCCGCCCAGCAGCGCACGGTCGGTGCCGTGTCCCCGGTAGGTTTTCGCAAAGGAGCCGTACAGGGTAAAGTCGGCACTGACAATCTGCCCCTGCACCAGCTTGCCCGCCAACAGGGCAATCCGCAGCGCTCCTGCCGTGTGGGAGCTGGAGGGGCCTATCATGTTCGGCCCAATAATGTCAAAAAGCGAAATATCAGCCATCTTTTTTCCTTTCGTCTAACCGGCCAGAGTATAGTACCAAATAGAGGTCGCGCCCGCTTCGGTTGCCGCTTGCTTTTGCGCGGCCTGTTCCGCGTCTCCATAGGGCTTGTTTGCGGTACTGTCCATGCCTGTCGCGGTGTAGCACTGTATCATTGCGCCCAGCTCCAGCTCGGACAGCTCCGTGGTAGCCGCAGCCGCTTTCATGGCCGCCGTTACCGTCTCGCCGGGGGTTAACAGGGGGCTGGTCAGCGTCAGCTTTTCATGCGTAACGCCAATGCCAAACTGCTCGGGACGCACATCCAGCAGGACGCGTCCGGCGGCGGCCGCCAGTTTTTCGGGGGTCGCGCCATAGGGAATTTCATTGATGCCCGCCGCGCCGGAAACCAGCACCACAGGGCAGATGTCAGTATGGTACCGGGCGGTCTTTTCCACCGCCGCCGCCACAAAATCGGCCAGCACCTGCGAGCGGTCAGGGGTTCCGCCAAAGCTCGCCAGATGCAGCGCCTGCCCCACCGGGAACTGTACGCCGTCCAGCAGCAGGCAGGGTACGCCTTTGCCGGCGGCTTCCTCAATAATGCCCAGTAGGTAGTCCCGCGCCACGGCACTGTTGGGGTTCAGCCACGACTTTCCCCCGTCGGCCTTGGATTTGTCCAGCCAGTTCACCTGACCGTCCATGTACTTCACCGAGCCCTCGTAGGTCGCCCACGAACCGGAGGCCAGCGGGTCGCGGAAGGTGTAAATCCGTCCCACCGGGGTCAGCCCCGCAGCGCGAATCGTTTCCAGCATCGTTTCCAGCTGGAAGGGCGTTTCGGGTTGCGCCAGATTGGTGGCCACCAGCGGCAATTCGCTGGCGTAACGGATAATACCGTTGCTGTCCTTAAGGTCAAATACCACGCCGGTGCCGCCCGCCGCCTTTATTTTTGCTAGCTCCGCGCTCAGCAGCTGGGGTTGTTCTACCACGGCTGGTGCCAAATAGTACATACTTTCCGGCAGTGCGCCGGTAAACTCCGGTACCGGCTCCGGTGCCGGTTGGCTGCTTTCTGGCAGTGGCTGGCTACTGGGCGCAACAGGCTCCGGCAGCGGCTGTACCACCGAGCTTCCGCCAAAGCTGGGCACCGGCAGGTTGGTTACCAGCTGGAATACCGGGTCAAAGGCAAACCAGCCCACCGCTCCCGCTACCAACAGCCCCACGGCAAACAGCCCACGGCGCTTCCACTGCTGCTTTTTTTGTCCGCTCCATTGGTAGCTGTACCGCCGCACCTTGTATTGTTTTGGCATCAGTAAAAAACCTTCTTTCAGTTCACCAGCGGATGTCCCAGCAGACCAAAAATCGCAAGTGAAAGCATTCCCAGCGTCAGCAGCGTAATTGGCATTCCTCGAAATGCCGTTGGCAGGTCGCAGTGCTGCAACCGCCGCTGCAACGAATAGTTTACCAGCGAGGCCAGTAAAAAGCCCGCCCCTGTCCCCAAGCCGTAAAATACCACTTCCC
>JAVVRO010000034.1:0-13833 GCA_036654695.1 Angelakisella sp.
AACCAGCTGCTTGACGACGCAGCGCGTTACCAAAAGCTGCTTGCCGAGCAAAAGCACCTAACCGTGACTAAACACTATTGCGGTGAAACAATTGTGGAGGCCGACTACCAGAAGCTGACGCAGGTGGTGGCGAATTTGACCGAAAACGCTGTAAAGTACACGCCTGACGGGGGCAGCATTGCGCTGTCAACGCGGCTAACCGGCGAAGCCTTGTGCGAAATTTCGGTGGAAAACACCGGCTCGCACATTCCCCCGGAGGAACTGGAAAACATTTTTATCAGCTTTTACCGCTCTGACCGTTCCCGGGAACGCAGTGGTCACAGCTATGGACTGGGGCTTGCCATTGTCAACAGCATTTTGGCGCTGCACGGACAGCAGTGCCTTGCCCAAAATACCGAGTCCGGGGTGGTTTTTCGATTCTGCCTGCCCACGGTAGAGCTTTCGTAATCTATTAAAGCCCTGTTAACAATTGCTTCCAAAAACCAACACCTTACCAACACAAATGACCGTTATTCTACTACTATACCGTGTACAACGCGGATACAGTAAAGGAGAATAACGGTCATGTTAATGAAAAAAGCAAAGCCCTCCCTCGTACTACTGGCACAGTGGGGCGGCAGTCACAAAAAAAGATTGCTTGCCCTGACCACTGCGGCGGTACTGGTGGTGTCGGGCATTGCCCTTTATCCGGCCTTGGCCAGCGGCAACCCCAAGCCCAACGGCGACCAGCCGGTGCACAAGGAAAGTCCGGTTGTGCGCGGTGACATTACAGACGGTGTGAATGAAACAGGCACTGCCAGTCTGGAAGCGCAGGCGGTAACCTACGACACCTATTCCGCGGTAAACAGCGATGATAACAACATAAAAGCTCTGGTTGAGGAGGTGCTTGTCAAGGCTGGTCAGCGTGTTAAAAAAGGCGATCCCATGATAAAAATCTCCACAGAGGAGATTGAGGAGAGCTTGGATACCCAGCGCCAAGCCCTGCGGGAAGCCCAGCTTGCGCTGGAAAAAGCAACCCTTGACCAGCAGTCCGGCACAATGAACGCGAAAGCTACACTGGAAAAACGCCTGAGCGACGCAAAAAACGCCGACCTGAACTACGAGTTAGACTTGGACAACGCCAGCTCCGGCGCTGCAAATTTAAGCGCACAGCTTAGCGCTGCCGGTGAAAAGCTGACTGTGGCCAAGGAGGCACTGGATGCCTTTGAGCAGCAGCCAAAGGACTACAAGGCGGAGATTGCCTCGCTGGAAGCGAAGATTGCCGATGGTGCCACTCCGCCGGAGGAGCTTGCCGGACTGCAAGCCAGACTGAGCAGTGTAAAAAAGCTGTTGGAGGACTACCAACGCAGCTATAGCGAAACCCGCAAAAAGATGTATGCCCAATATTCCGCTGCTGCCAATGAACACAGCAGTGCCAAGCTAAAGTACCAGATTGCCCAGAACAACCAGTCCCTGAACGAAACCACCGCCCAGCAAAACCGTGTCACTGCCCTTTCCTACAAGGACAGCGCTCAGCAAATCTATACTCTGGAGATTGCGCAGCTTGCCAATGCAGTTTCCTCCCGGAAGCTGGCAGTGGAAAAACTGGAAAAAAGCATTGCCAAGCTGGAGGGCTACCTGACTGACGGGCAGGTCAAGGCTACCTGCGACGGCTTGATTATGAATGTCTATGTGGTAGCCGGCGACAAGGTTTCCCCCAACGCTACCCTTGCCAGCATTACCAACAGCAAACATATTGACATTAGCGTTGACATTGACCAAGAGGACATTGCTACCCTGGAGCTTGGGAAGTCTGCCAATGTGCAGCTGGATGCCTACCCCGACAAAAAGTTTACCGGCAAAGTGGACAGCATGTCGATTGTCCCCGGAATGGGAAATTCTTCCACCGTCAGCTACAAGGTAAAGGTACGACTGGACAATCCCGACGACAGCATCTTCGAGGGTATGACCGGCAGCGTTGTCTTTGTAAAAAAAGAGGTCAAGGATGTGCTGACTGTATCCATGAAAGCCATTTATGCTCAGGACGGCAAGCTGTATGTCAAGGTGAAAAACGCCGACGGTACCATAACGCCCCACCCGGTAGAAACCGGCTTTAGCAATGGGGTGTTGACTGAGGTCATCAGCGGGTTGTCGGAGGGCGATATTGCCATTATTGAAAGCAAGGTGACCTCAAAATGAGGCTAAGCGAAATTTTACACCTTGTTTGGATTAACATTATCGGCAATCGCTTTAAGGTGCTGCTGACCTCCTTGGGCATTATTGTCGGTTCGGCGACCATCGTGCTGGTCATTGCCATTGGGCGGGGCGGTCAGATGGACGTCGCAGACCAATTCCGCAACCTAAGCGCCGGATCCATTGACATTACCTATGCCGGGGACGCTCCGCCAGAGGGTGAATTTGAGGTGGTAATGTTTGGCGCTGGGCGTCCGCAAGGCGGCGGTGGCGGTCGGCCGATTGAGGCCAGCGGCATGATGGCGGCGACCTCCATTTACGGCTTTTCCGAACCAAAAAATATACGGTTAAGCCAGAGCGATTTGGAGGATTTACAGCTGTTCATTCCCAATCTGTACGCTGGGTCACTGTCGGTAACGGCAAAAAAGAAGGTGACCGGCGGTGACCTTGCCGAGGGAACTGAATATAACATTGCCGGTGTGACCAATGGGTTTTCCACTGTCAGCAACCTGAAGCTGCTGCTGGGCGACTTTATTACCGAGGAGGACGACACCGCAGTCAACAAGGTAGCCGTGCTGGGCTACAACCTTGCTGTGGAAATTTTCGGCAGTCCCATGGCCGCCTATGACAGCATCATCTACATTGACGGCAGGCAGTTTGTCGTAAACGGCGTACTGGATCGCATGGGCACGGTCACTTCCGGCATCAGTCCAGATGACTCCATCTTTATTCCCTACTCCTCCGCAAAAAAATACGTCATGGGTCGCAACCTTTCCCCCAAGATTACCGTGGTAACTGACAAGGTTTCGGCCGTGCCGGAAACGATGGAGAGCATCCGAACTGTGCTAAACGAAAGCTACCAAAAAGCAAACTTTGTCATTACTGATGCAGGCGGCAAGATGGAGGCAGCGGCGGCCAGCGCCAATACCCTGTCGATGCTGTTGCTGGCGGTGGCGAGCATTGTCTTTATTGTGGGCGGCATTGGTATAATGAATGTGCTGTTTGTTTCGGTGCAGGAGCGCACCCGGGAAATCGGCATTTTAAAGGCGCTGGGCTGCCGCAAACGCGACATTCTGCTGGAATTTTTAGCCGAGGCAAATGTCATTAGCATCCTAGGCGGCGTGGCGGGTGTGGGGCTGAGCATGGCGCTAATGCCCCTGATGCGTTACACTGGAATCCGCGTGGAGCCCAGTGCTGCCGGTATGCTGCTGGCGCTGGCCTTCGCAGTGGTCACCGGAACGCTGTTCGGCTTCTACCCTGCCAAAAAAGCCGCTTCGCTGGTACCCATCGAGGCGCTGAACATGGAATAATACGATAAATTCGATGAAAAGCTTTCATTGTCTTTTCCTCCAAAAAAACAAAGAGTTCCACTGCGCGTTACAGTGTAGGTGGCAAGCATGGACGACATGGCAAATGAAAATTTCTTGGTTTTCATAGAATATTTAGGATAAGGAGAATAATGCAGTATGAACGTACTCAGCGAAAAAAACAATATCATCCAGCTGCGGGGCATCTGCAAGTCCTACCAGATGGCGGGAGAAACGCTGCCGGTGCTTAAAAACATTGACCTGTCTCTGCCTGCCGGTGATTTTCTGGCCATTCTGGGGCCGTCCGGGTCGGGGAAATCCACCTTAATGAACATCATTGGCTGCATGGATTTGCCAGACAACGGCGAATATCTGCTGGATGGCGTTGCGGTACAGCACTGCAACGACCGTCAGCTGACCGACCTACGCAACCGCCAAATTGGGTTTGTGTTTCAAAAGTACCAGCTGATTCCAAAATACAGCGTGTTGGAAAACATTACCATGCCGCTGCTGGTGCGTGGCATGAGCCGCCGCGCTGCCGAGGCGCAGTGTGCCGAAACCATTGCGCTGCTGGGACTAAACGAGCGGGTCAAGCACAAGCCCAGCGAGCTTTCCGGCGGACAGCAGCAGCGAGTTGCCATTGCGCGGGCACTGGTGGGCAAGCCTGCCCTGCTGCTAGCCGACGAGCCTACCGGCGCGCTGGACAGTACCACCGGGCAGGAGGTTTTGGAGCTGTTTCGCCAGCTCAATAAAATGGGCCACACCATTATCATGATTACCCATGACTTAGCTGTGGCCTCCCACGCGCGGCGGGTGGTAAAGATTGTAGACGGGCAGCTGATTGCGTAACCCTAGCTTTGGTTGGGCTTGTCCATGTCCCGGTGGCTGACGCTGATGCGCCTGCCCTGCCTGCGCAGATGCTGTGCCAGCTCCTCCGCTACCGCCACCGAACGGTGCTTGCCGCCGGTGCAGCCCACCGCCACCACCAGCTGGCTTTTGCCCTCCTGAATGTACAGCGGCACCAAAAAGTCCAGTAGCTCGCAAAGCCGTTCCAACAGGCCTTGGGTGTCGGGGGAATCCATCACATAGTCGCGCACCTGCTGGGTCAGTCCGGTTTGCTCCCGCAGTGCGGGGAGGTAAAATGGGTTGGGCAAGCAGCGCACATCGAATACCAAATCGGCCTCCGGTGGGAGGCCGTTTTTGTACCCGAAGGACAGGCAGTGTACCAGCATTGCCTGTTCGCCGTTTTGGTTAAATACTTCCATAATGCGCCCCTTGAGCTTGGCGGCGGGGGTCATGGAGGTGTCAATGATGTAGTCCGCCGTTTCGCGGATAGGCTGTAGCAGCTGCCGCTCGGTGGCAATGGCCTGCTCCAAGCTTTGGTTTTGCTCGGTGGTCAGCGGGTGCTTGCGGCGGCTTTCCTTGTAGCGATGCAGTAACACCTCGTTGTCCGCATCCAAAAACAGCACCTTGTAGGGCAGTGTTTCACGGTCAATCTGCCGCAGTACTCCCGCCAAATCCTGAAAGGTATCACCGCCGCGCGCATCCACAACCATGGCTACACGACGGTTGACGTACTGGGTCATCGAGTACAAGTCCAAAAACCGGGTAATGAGCAGCGGAGGGATGTTATCCATGCAAAAATAGCCGATGTCCTCCAGCGCGTTGATAGCCTTTGTTTTGCCCGAACCGGACATCCCTGTAACAATCAGCAGTTCCATTCAGTTGCTCCACTCTCTTTCTATTTTTCCGGAGGTGCTTGTAAACGGCCGGTTTCCTCCAAAAAGTCGATATCGTAAATGCCATCGGGTGCATCCTGCACGGTGGGCAGGGAGGATTGCTTGCCGGTTTTTTTCAGCTTTTTGGGTTTCTTTTGCTTATTCATCAGCAGGTAGAAGGTGGGTAGCAGTAGCAGGGTCAGTAGCGTTGAGGCGCACAACCCGCCAATAATGACAACCGCCATGCCCTGCATAATCTCGGAGCCCTCACCGATGCCCAGCGCCATGGGCAGCATGGACAGCACGGTGGTCAGGGTGGTCATTAGGATTGGACGCATACGGGTTTTTCCGGCGTAGATTAATGCAGTTTCGGCATCCAAGCTGGTGCGCAGCTGGTTGGTAGGGTCAATGAACAGAATCCCGTTATTAATGACAATGCCCACCAGCATAAGCAGACCCATAAGCGAGGGCATGCTCAGCGTGACCCCGGACAGTGCCAGCAGGCCAAAGGAGCCGATGAGGGAAAATGGAATGCACATCATGACCACCAGTGAGAACTTTACCGACTCAAACTGCATTGCCATGACCATGAATACCAGAAACACCGCCGACAAAATGGCGCTGCCCATGGCAGAAAATTCTTCGTTCATGGCCTCGGTGGTAAAGCCGCCGGAAGTGGTCACACCCTGCGGAAGCTGCATTTTGGCAACCTCAGCTAATACCGTGGCACTGGCGGTTACCTTGGCGGCCGTAGTCGGTTCACCGGTAATTGTTACCAAGTACTGATTATTCATCTTGTTGACCGATTGCGGACTGTTGGAATAGATAATATCAGCCACATCCGGTAACGGAATCTGCATGCCCATGGGGTTTAGAATGGTAAAGCCGTCCAAGTCAGTAATGGCGTTGTAGGTTTCGTCGGGGTACTCCACCCAAATTTCATAGGCATGGCCGTTTTGGTTCAGCGTGGCAGCGTTTTTGCCCTGCATTGCTCCGCTGACCGCCTGTACCACCTGTACCGGCAACAGTCCCGCGGCGTTGGCGCGCACCGGGTCTACCACAATTTCGGCCTGAGGGTTACCGTCGGTCAGGTCGGAGGTTGCCTTGATAATATCGGGGTTGGCGCGCATGAGCTCCAGTACCTGATTCGAGGCCAGCTTGAGCTGTTCGCGGTTGCTGCCTTGCAGGTTAACCTGCACATTCCCGCCGCCCGACATGGCATCTGCCATATTGTAGGAATTGACTGAAACGGTGTAATCCACTGTATTCCGCGTCTGTTCCCGCCACAAATCAACCAATTCGGCGGTGGATTTTTGCCGGTCCCCCTTAAGGTAAACAGAAATGGTCACTCCGCTGCCGTTACCGGAAACGGAATACCGCCCCACGTCCGGTTCGGCGGCTACCAGCTGTTCCAGCGATAGCGCAATCTCGTCCACCTTGTCAATGGTAAGTCCCGGACGGTTGGAGGTACTAATGGTAATGATACCCTGATCGATGGAGGGAATCAACTCCTTCTGCACAAATACCAGCGAAAACAGGGAAACAGCCAGCAGCAAAACGGAGGTTAAGACTACCATCCACTTGCGGCGGAAGGACTTTTTAAGAAAACGACCGTAGCTCTCCTCTACCCTGTTGAGGATGCGGGTAGTGAGTAGCTTTTCTTTTTCCACCGGCTGCATTCGCAGGAACAGCAGCGGCACCAGCGTCAGCGCCGAAATGAGCGAGGCAGTCAACGCAAAGATGATGGTGTAGCCAAGCTGCTTAAAGAGCTGTCCGGTCATGCCCTGCATGATGGAGATGGGCAAAAACACCACCACAGTGGTCAGCGTTGACGCAATAATGGAGGAGGTAACCACATGGGTTCCCTGTAAAGCAGCTTCCCTTGTGGGTAGCTTTTGCTCCCGCATTCTAAAACAGCTTTCCAGCACAACAATGGAGTTATCCACCATCATACCCACGCCGATGACAAGGCCGCCCAGTGAAATTAGGTTAAAGGAAAAGCCCATCTTTTCCATGATAATGATGGTAGCAAGCACCGAAATGGGCATTGACACGCCCACAATCAGTGAGGCCTTCCACTCCCCAAAGAAAAGAAGCAGTACCACCATGGATAACAGAATCCCCAGCAGCAATGTTTGTACCACCGTTTTAATGGCGGTAAGAATTTCGGCGCTGGTGTCGCTAACCACCGAAAGCTCGACCCCAATTCCCTGCTGGTTCAGGGTGTTCACCGTATTGGCAGCGTCCCGGCAAACATCAATGGTGCTGGCACTCTGCCGCTTTTTGATGCTCAGGTTGACCGTTTCATTGCCGTTGTAGCGGCTGATGCTGCCGGTGTCGCGCTTAGCTTCGTAAACGTCGGCCACATCGGACAGCTGGATTACTCCGCCTTTGCCAGTTAATATTGGCATCTGTGCTAGGCTTTCCGTGGAGGTGTAGCTGACGCCGCCGCGCAGAGTCAACTGCGCGCTGCCGCGGTCAATGGTACCTGCCGGCATGGAAAATTCCGCCATGGTCAGATATTTTGCAATGGTGTCCATATCCAGCCCGTACTGCTTCATGTCCTCCTCCCGCAGGCGAATGCTGATATAGTCCTTTTTACCTCCGGCAACCTCCACCGAAGCTACGCCGCCTAGCTTTTCAAACTCGGCTTTCACCGTGTCGTTGACATAGTTTAGCAGGTCAACGTCGCCGGTAGCGCGGGCTGCAATGGTAATTGTCGGCTGCATGTCCACCGACATTTCAAGAATTGTGGGTTCCACTGCATTTTCCGGTAATGCCGCGCGGTACATGTTTAGCTTTTTTTGCAGCTCCATGTGTGCTTTATCCATGTTTGTGCCGTAGGATAATTGCAGCTGTACCATCGAAAAGCCTTCCCGCGAGGAGGAGTATACATCCTCCACTCCGGGCATGGTGGAAGCTGCACTCTCCACCACCGAGGTAACCAGCTCGTTCACCTCATCGGGTCCGGCACCGGGGAACTGGGTCATTACCATCAGCATGGGCAGCTCCATTTCTGGAATCAACTCCAGCGGCGCCCCCATAATGGACTGAATGCCAAATACAACAAGTGCCAGTACAATGACAATCACCGACACCGGCCGCTTCATGGTTAACTTTGTCAAATTCACTTCATTATCTCCCCGCTCAAGCTACTGTCAGCTGGATTTTAGCGCCATCAATGAGGTTTGGATGCCACGAGGTTACCACCATATCAGTATCGGCAATGCCGGAAAGAATTTCGATTTTCTCCGGATTGCTAATGCCGGTTTCCACAGGGGTTTTTTTGGCAATACCGTCCACCGCGAGGTAGACATAGGCCTGACCGTCGTCGTAGTAAACGCTGTCCTGCAACAGCAAAATGGCGTTTTCCGCCTTGCGGGTAGCGGCGGTCACCTTGACTGAAACACCGGTCAGCAGCTCCGCTCCGGAGCTGTTCAGCGTTGCTTTGACGGTAAACAGCGCGGTTTGCGGGTTCACCACAGTAGTTACCTCGGTAATGGTCGCGTCATAGCTGCCGGTGCCCTTGACAACGTGTACCCCACCGCCGGCCTCCATGGCTGCAATGGATGTGGAGGGCACGTTAAAGGTCACAGTAAGCGCATCCTTGTTAGAGATAACAAAGGCGGGAGTGCTGTTGGAAACCATGTTCAGCGGGGTGGCAGAAATACTTTCCACAACACCGTCAATGGGAGAATATAGCTTGGTGTTTTCCAGCTGTGCCTTAGCGACATTCAGCCCTGCCTCCGCTTGCTTCAGCGTTGCGTCAGCAACTGCCTGTAGCTCCACCTGACCGTCGGTTTTCATCGCGTTATAGCTGTTGCGGGCGTTATTAAAATACTTTTGCGTCATATCCTTGGTTGACTCAGCAGCGGCTGCCGACAAATCCGCCTTGCCTACTCTTGCTTCTGCATTTGCTACCGCCGCCACTGCCTTGGAAATTTTGCCGGGGTCGGGCGGTATCTCCCCTTGGGCATTCGTCAGCGCTTGTTTGGCAGTCGCAAGCTCCTGCTGGGCGGCGGTCAGCTCGCCCTCTGCCTTAACCAGCGCATACTTTGCGTTTTCGTCGTTGTCAAAGGCGCTGTCATAGGCACTATCCAACTGTGCAAGGCTGGACTTGTAGCTGCTGCCGGTCATTTGCTGTACCTGCGCTTTGGCGGAATTATACCCAGCTACGGCTTGGTTGTAGCTGGGCAGCACATCCTTGTCGTCCAGTGTCAGCAGCAAATCACCTTTTTTGACCTGCTGTCCGGTGGTCACATGGACTTCCCGAACCACACCCATCAGCTTGGGCATGACGCTGACTACCTGACTGGGCTGAATGGTACCAACAAAGGCGGTGGTTAGCTCCATGCTGCCACGCTCCGGCAGTGCGGCGGTCACCAAAATTCCATTGTCAACGGTGGCAGGTTGCTGATTTGTTGTCGGCGCAAGCGCGCTACAGCCTGTCAGCCCCAGCAAAAGCGATGTTCCTATCGCAATTGTCCTCATTAAAAATTGTTTCATCTTTTTTTCCTCCAACTGATGCTAATAATCGCCAATCCCAGTGGTGTATGATTGTACTAGCAGAATAGTACAATAGTATT
Source organism: Angelakisella sp. (assembly GCA_036654695.1). Taxonomy (GTDB): domain Bacteria; phylum Bacillota; class Clostridia; order Oscillospirales; family Ruminococcaceae; genus Angelakisella. The sequence continues at coordinate 9,784 of JAVVRO010000034.1, forward strand.
CCTTTTGTGAAAAATGTCAAGAAAATTTTATGCGTTATTCTTGAAACAAAATTTGAACAACTACCCCCAAAACAAAAAGCCGCTGCCCGCCGTGGCATTCACAGTGGGCAGCGATTCAATGATTTTGTTCTGTTACTTGGCGGCTGCGTCGCTGCCCACAATCTCCTTGAGGGAAGCGGCAAATCCGGCCAGCGATTGCATTTCGCTGGGGATAATAAGCTTGGTTGCCTTGCCGTCGGCAACCTTAACAAGACTTTCAAATGACTTCATTGCCAGCACGCGGTCGCTGGGCGCTGCCTCATTTAGCAGCTTAATGGAATCGGCAGTTGCCCTTTGCACCAGCATAATCGCTTCAGCTTCGCCCTGACCCTCGCGGATACGCTGCTCCTTGACACCCTCGGCGCGGAGAATCGCGGACTGCTTTTCGGCCTCGGCGTTAAGAATCATCGATTCCTTGTTGCCCTCGGCTATCAAAATCTGGCTGCGCTTTTCGCGCTCAGCCTTCATCTGCTTTTCCATGGCGTCCTGAATTTCCCGAGGAGGAATAATGTTCTTAAGCTCAACGCGGTTGACCTTAATGCCCCACTTGTCGGTGGATTGGTCAAGGGATACGGTAATCTTGGTGTTAATAACATCCCGGGAGGTCAGGGTGTGGTCCAGCTCCATGTCACCGATGATGTTACGCAGTGTGGTAGCGCTCAGGCTTTCAATGGCCATAATGGGACGCTCTACACCATAGGTGTACAGCTTGGCATCGGTTACCTGATAGAACACAATGGTATCAATTTGAATGGTGACATTATCCCGGGTAATCACCGGTTGCGGTGCAAAGTCCATGACCTGCTCTTTGAGTGAAATCTTTTTGGCAATGCGATCCACCATAGGGATTTTAATGTGCATCCCGGTTTCCCATGTGGTGTAATAAGTACCCAATCGTTCAATGACATAGACACTAGCCTGCGGTACCACCCGAATGTTGGTAATTGCGACAATTAAAATTAAAATTGCCAGTAACCCTAATACCCATCCCATAATAACAAGCTCCTCTCTCTAACTACAATGTATGGCTGTCAGCCTTTTTGATAACAATGACCTTGGCACCGGTAATGGCTTGCACCACCACAGTATCACCAATATGCAGCACCGAGTTGTCGGAGGTGCGTGCCATCCAGTCCAGTCCGTTGACACGGACACGACCCGTTTCGGCGGCATTGTCAATTTCCTCCAGCACCGAGCCGCACAGCCCGACAAAGCTGTCGGCATTGGTCGCGGTTTTTTTGACCTTGAGGGCGTTGACCACAAACTTGCGGGTAAAAATCATGGACAGAGCGGAAACAACCACAAAGACCGCGAACTGAATCCCCTCGTCCGCTCCCAAAAGCGCGGCAACCACCGTCACAAAGGCACCCAGCGCAAACCAAATGCAGAGCATCTGTGTGGTACACGCTTCGACAATCAGTAAAACTACCATGACCGCCAACCAAAACAAAATATCACCGTTCTGTGCCAAAAAGCCTATAATATCTCCCATAACCCCTATCGCCTCCTCTGCTGTATTTTCTCCTTAAGACACATCATAGTCCTGATGTTTGTACGGCTGAGAAACCAATTGTGAACATTTTAAGAACACCACAGTGACACTTCCATATTCTGTTTTATCCCCATGGCCACCATGCTCTTTTGCGGGCGGTTTGAATGTCCTGCTTTTATCCCCACGGTATTGGCACATTGCTAGTTGTCACCGACAATATCATCGCCGAGCTTGACCAGTAGCTGTTGCTTTTCGTCCCACAGCTGCTGGGAAAGGTCAACATAGTACCGGTGCGGAAACTCAAAGCGTTTGCTTTCGTCCCACAGTGTCTCCAGCTGGTCGGCACAATAGGCGCGTATTTCGCCCACCGACGGGCAGTCGTAGCAAAGCTGTCCGCGACGGAACACCTGTACCAGCAGCTGCTCGGCACGGTAGTTGTAGACCCGCTTCCGCTTCCAGATGGCAGCGGGGTCAAAGATAACCATGTCCTGTGTTTCGTCGGGAGCGGGTTCATCCCGCAGGGTAATGTAGTCGGCCAGTGCCTTGCCGTTTTCGCAGCTGTACAGGCGGTACACCTGCTTAAAGCCCGGCACGGTAATCTTTTCCAAGCTTTCACTAATTTTAATCTTGGGTTGCAGCACACCGCTGCTGTCCGCAGCGGCAGCCAGCTTGTACACGCCGCCGAACACCGGCTCGCTCTTGCTGGTAATCAGGTTTTCGCCCACACCGAACATGTCAATGCAAGCGCCCTGTGACAGCAAATCCCGCACCAAGTATTCATCCAGCGAGTTGGAGGCCACAATTTTTACATCGGCAAAGCCGGCCTCATCCAGCATCTTTCTGGCTTTTTTGGAAAGGTAGGCCAAGTCGCCGCTGTCAATGCGCACCGACTGGGGACGCAAGCCCATGGGCAAAATAACCTCGTTAAAGACCCGAATGGCGTTTGGAATGCCAGATTTTACCACGTTATAGGTGTCCACCAGCAGGGTACAATTGTGGGGGTAGGCAGTAGTGTAGGCCTTGAACGCCTCGTACTCGCTGTCAAACACCTGTACCCAGCTGTGCGCCATGGTGCCGGAGGCAGGAATGCCAAAGTCCCGGTCAGCAATGGTACAGGCCGTCCCCGCGCAGCCTGCGATGTATGCGGCACGGGCGCCCAGTACCGCTGCGTCGTAGCTTTGGGCACGGCGCGACCCAAACTCGACAACGCTGCGTCCTGCCGCCGCGCGTACAATACGGCTGGACTTGGTGGCAATCAGTGTCTGGTAGTTAATGGACAGCAGCAGCATGGTTTCCACCATCTGTGCCTGCACCAGCGGCCCCTTGACGGTGACAATCGGCTCGTTGGGGAACACCGGCGTACCCTCCCGAATGCTCCACACATCGCAGCAGAAGGAAAAGCTGCGCAGATAGTCCAGGAACGGCTCCGAAAAGCAACCCCGCGAGCGGAAGTATGTAATATCATCCTCGGTAAAGTGAAGATGGTTTAGATAATCCACCAGCTGTTCCAGCCCGGCAAAGATGGCAAACCCGCCGCCGTCCGGAATCCGCCGAAAAAACATGTCAAAAACGACCTCGCGATCCCCCATCCCCTCGTTAAAGTAGCCATTGGCCATGGTAAATTCGTAATAATCTGCCAGCATGGTCAGATTGCGTTCCTGCTTTTTTTCAGTAGACATGGGTATCAGTCTCCTTTAAAATATTCCGAGGAATTTTTCCTTGACAGTCAAGGTCACTTCCTCGTGAAAGGTTGTTTTTAGCTCCAGCGTTGTTTCGTCATAGACACTAAGCACCGCGTTTACCGTGTACTCGCCTTTTTTGAGCTTGGCGGTCAGGGTATCCGTGCTGATGTGCGTACCGGGCTTGAGCATGGGTGAAACATAGATTAACTCGTCGGTATCGCTCCTGTAGTAACAAAGCTGCATGGGGCAAAGGTTCCCGGGGGTGTTTTCCACCATAATATTCCCCGGTGCATCCGGCTCGGCAAACTCCACCGTACTGTTAAGCAGATAGCAAAACTGGTCGGGTGCAGTGTTAATGTCATGGGACTCGTAGCCGGGTAGGCGCCCCTCCTGAGCTGCGGCAGGGTTGCCACCCTGAATCCCGCCCTTGACCGGCTCCGGGGAGGGTTTACTTGCACCGCCGACCGGGGGAACCTTATCTGGGGTGGTACTGCCGGATTGGCTGGTGTCAGGCGGTAAAACCGCATTGCCCTTTGGGGTAAACGAGCTGAGCATGGCTGCCAACCCAATGGCGACCACCACCGACAAAATGGAAATTATGGTAAGCTGTAAGCTGGATTTTCTCACATTGAACCTCCTGAATCATATCGTAGCTGTTTGGGCGCTGCGAAATTAGCCCTTGATGCAGCAAGTATATTTGTCATTATACCACAAATGCTTTGCATTTATGGTATTGCGCATCGGGACGCGAAGTCGTCCTGCGCATAACCGTATAATAGCCGTGTGGCTATGATACCATAAATGCTTTGCATTTATGGTATTGCGCATCGGGACGCG
>JAVVRO010000035.1:0-13686 GCA_036654695.1 Angelakisella sp.
GAATGACCAGACCGTTGAGGAGCAGTCGTTTTACGCTGTTCCATTTCGTTTTCATATCTGCTTCCTCTCTATTGCTGCGGCGCTGCTCTGTGGCAGCTGCGCAGGAGTTCTTCCTAGCCTAGTAACAAGCGTAATTACAGGAAAAAGCGCGACAGCAAACCCCGCATTTACGGTGTTGCTGCCGCGCTTTTCTATCAAAATTCTTTCGTAGCAACCATACGATAGTGTCACAGACAGTATAGTATAGTTTATCTACAAAGTCCACCTTTTACGGAAAGGATTCTTCATGGCGCTACATTTCTTTCTAAACTTACAAAAATACAGATAAATATCTGGAAGTTTTAGTGAGTTTATTGGTAATTATTGCACCGCAGGGGGAGTTACTAAGCGGTTTCCAGCACCACAGCGCCATCCTTTACGACCGCCTTAATCAATGGAGGTGGATTGTCGGGAGCTTGCGAAAGCATCAGGCAGATGGGGTCCTCCACCAGCTTGCGCAGTTGGCGGCGGATGTCCCGCGCACCATTTTTCTGTGCAAATGCCAGCTTGGCAATGAGCGCAACCGCTTCGTCGTCTACCCCCAGCAGCACATTGTGTTCCTTGAGTGCCGGGCGCAATTCCTCCAGCAGCAGCAGGCAGATGCGGCGGTAATCCTCCTCACTCAAGGGACGGAACACCACAACCTCGTCCACGCGCGCCAAAAACTCAGGGCGCAAGAATTGCTTCAAGCCGTCCATGGCTTTGTTCTTGGCAACCTCGCCCGCCTGACGGTTAAAGCCCAGCGCACCCTCGCGCTTTTCGCTGCCCGCGTTGGAGGTCATCATAAGGATAACGTTTTCAAAGGAAACATCGCGCCCCTGAGCGTCGGTAATGTGCCCCTCGTCCATAATTTGCAGCAGGACATTCATGACATCGGGGTGCGCCTTTTCAATCTCGTCCAGCAGGACAATCGAGTAGGGGCGGCGGCGTACTTTTTCGGTCAACTGACCGGCTTCGTCGTAGCCAACATAGCCCGGAGGCGAACCAATAATGCGGGACACCGAGTGCTTTTCCATAAACTCCGACATGTCCAGCCGAATCAGCGGCTCTACTGTGTCGAACAGCAGTTCACTGAGCGTTTTGACCAGATGAGTTTTGCCCACGCCGGTAGGCCCGACCAGAATAAACGATGCCGGACGGCGCTTGCCCACATCCAACCGTACCCGGCTGCGGCGGACTGCCGCGGAAACCAGTCCAATGGCTTCCTCCTGCCCTATCAGCTTTTCGCCCAAGCGCTGCTCCAGCTGGCCGACCTTTGCGGCTTCGCTCTGTTCAATTTTGCTGGCGGGAATGCCGGTCCACAGCTCGATTACCTTGGCAAAATCCACTTCGGTCACCGGTGCGTTCAGCGCCACGGGGGCAAGCTCCTCAATCTGCTGTTGCAGGCGAAAGCTCTCGGCCTTTTTGTGGGCGTGCAGCTCAAAGTCAATTTCGCGGTCCTTTTCCATCAGCTCAATTTCGGCATCCAGCGCCAGCTTGCGGGCATACAGCCTGTCGTAGTCTTCCAATTGCTTATTTTCCAGCGCCGCGCAGGAGCAGGCCTCATCCAGCAGGTCAATGGCCTTATCCGGCAAAAAGCGGTCGTTAATGTAACGCTCAGCCAGCACTACGGCACGGCGCGCCAACTGGTCGCTGACCGAAACACGGTGGAAGGCTTCATAATATTTTTTAATGCCAAGGAGAACCTCGGTAGCCTCCTCAATGGTAGGCTCCCCTACCTTGACGGTTTGGAAGCGGCGCTCCAGCGCGGCATCCTTCTCAATATTTTTGCGGTATTCGGTAAAGGTAGTTGCGCCAATTACCTGAATTTCCCCTCGGGAAAGGGAGGGCTTCAGGATGTTGGCGGCGTTCATGGAACCCTCCGCGTCACCCGCCCCTACCAGCTGATGCACCTCGTCAATGAATAGCAACACATTGCCGGCCTTTTTTACATCGTCTACCAGTCCCTTGACGCGGCTTTCAAACTGTCCGCGAAACTGGGTACCCGCCACCAGTCCGGTTAAATCCAGACGGTACACCACCTTGTCGGCCAAGCTGCGGGGCACGTTGCCCGCAACAATGCGCTGTGCAATGCCCTCGGCAACGGCAGTTTTGCCTACGCCCGGTTCCCCAATCAGGCAGGGGTTGTTTTTGGTGCGGCGGTTCAAAATTTGAATGACCCGGTAAATTTCCCGGTCGCGCCCAATAACCGGATCCATCCGGCCTTCGGCGGCCTTTTCGTTCAGGTTGTCGCAAAAGTTGTCCAGATATTTATACTTTTGGCGGGGCTGGTCGGGCTTGCGGCGCGGCTGCCCGCCCGGTACAGACGGTTGCTCCGGTTGGGGCATCAGCGGATTTTGCAGCTGCGCATTCAGCTGCTGCTCCTCCTCGCCGTCCTCCAAGTCGTCCTCCGGCTCTGCATTGTTGCCGGCCATGCTGCTCATTAGGCTCTGCATCAGCGGCATGGCCATGGCGCCGCCCTGCTCGAACAGGTCGCTCATCTCATCGGGCGACATCTCCCCCATCTGCTCCAGCACCGAATCCAAGTCCTCCATGGGAATCCCCATATTTTTAATAATATCGTCAAAACCGGGAATGTTCATTTCCTGGGCACACTTTAAGCAGAGCCCCTCACTGACAGTTTTGCCGTTTTCCAATTTGTTGATAAAGACTACCGCCATGCGCTTTTTGCACCGGCTGCATAGTAGTTTGTTCATAGCCCATCCATTCTGCCGCCCACAGCGGCCACATCATTGTAGTAACAGTATAGCGCACGGCTGTGAAAAAAATATGAACAGCGTGAAAACTAGTCGTTATCACGCACGGGAACTGCGGCTTCGGCACGGCTTTTTTTCAGGTAACGCAGGGTGCTGGCAGCGTACATGACCCCGGCAAACAGCATAGAACCGAAAATGAGCGCAGCGGGAACCAGCAGGTTGCGTTCGCCCAACAGGTCGGGGAACGCTGCCAGCGCAATGGTCACCAGATAAAAAATGACAGTGGCGGCTTTCCCATACCAGCGTGCGGCATTAATGTGCTTGTAGCAGCGGTACAGGTAGATGCCACAGATGCCCATGGCTGCGTCCTTGACCAGCAGCAGCGCCGCCAGCGGCCACAGCCAGTGGTGCCGGATGCAAAGCATGAAGATAACCGCAAACTGAGTAAGCTTATCCGCCAGCGGGTCCAGCACCTTACCAAGGTTGGACACCAGCGAAAAGCTGCGGGCAATTACGCCGTCTACAATATCAGTTATCCCCGAAACGACCAGCAATACTCCGCAAAGTAAAAAGTCAGCTTCGGTGACTGCGTTCAGATAAGAATATACAATAACCGGAATCATCAGCAGTCGAAGAACCGACAAGCCGTTCGGAATTTGTTTCAACAGCAAAACCCATACCCCCACAAAACATTGATGCAGCTGCGCTTAGCCCAAAAGCGTGGTCAGCTTTGGCAGCCCCAACTCGGCAATCCGGCGAAACAGCAGGGTGTTCTCCAGATTCCTCCAGCTTAAAAACTCCACCTTGCCGCCCAGCAGCATCGACGCCGCTGACAGTATCATGCAGAGTAAAAACACCACCAGAACCGCTTCCACAGCACCGAACGCCAGACCCAGCAGATGGTTTAGTCCGCCAATGAGCGGCAGCTTGTTGACCCCAAGGCCAAGGCGGAACAGAATGGCGACCACAGCGGAAAGCACGGCAAACAGTACCAAAAACACAATAATATTCATCAGCGACAGCACAATCGGCTTCATCAGCGTATCCACCAGCGCATCAGCAACCGAGCCGCCGTCTTGCAGTATCTTTTGGGTCATGGCACTGCCGGCCTTGTTTGGGTTTATTATGTTCAGCGGCCCGCTGGGCGAAAACCCGAATTTTTCCAAGAGCAGACTAATCTGCTCGCTCATGGCCGCGCCAAACTGCTCGGTCATGGCGCTTACATTTTCACCCAGCTTGCGCAGCTCCGCGGCGGAGGCCTCAATGTCGGAGGGCAGCTGGCCTGCCACATACTTGACCAGACGGCTATGTACTACCGCTTGGTACAGTGCGGCGGCCACCGGCTTAGAACAGACCCATGCGCCCAATCCGGCTACCAGTGTGCCCACCAGACGAATTAAAGAAGCTACCATGCCCAACCGCCAGCAATGAAACATGACACCCGCTGCCACAACGACCAGAATCAAATCTACCAAATAAGAAAGCTCCATAGGTCAGTTCCTCCATCAATCATTTTTTTATAGCACGGTGCAGGTGAGTCCCTGCCCGGTGACACCGTAAAGTTGGTTGCCAATGCCGCAGGCCAGCGTTAGCACCTCGTCAGTTTCCCGCTCCTTGACCTGGCCTAGGGTGCGGTCACTTAGGTACAGCTTGCCCTCGGCCAACAGCAACAGGCGGTTGTCGTAGTACTGCATGGAAAACAGCTTGCGGTGCAGCTGCCAGCTGCCCAGCTGCCGCAGAGTGCCGTCGTAGCCGGTCACGGTAACCCCTTGGGGACTGCGGCTGTCCCCGCTTGCCAGATAGATTACCCCGTCCGGGGAATTTTCAAAATCGGTCATGCCCTCGGGGATATCGGCAACAAACAGCTCGCTGGCGTAGGAGTCATAGACATGCAGCCGCTTGTCGGTAATGACCTGTAGCCGCTGCTCCTGCTCCACCCATACCATTGACAGCACCAGCTCGTCGGGCAGCTCCACCGAACCGGCCTGCTCCGAAGCGGAAAAATGGTGGAAATGCAGCCGCGAGGAGAGCTTGCCCCCCTGAGAATTGACCGTTGCCGCCGCGAACATGGTACCGCGACTGTTCAGCGACAGTTGGTACAGGTAGCCCTGGGAGGTTTCCCAGCGGTACATCTCCTCGTTATTGGCGCTGTAGGCGGTCACCAGCCCCAGACTGCCCTTGCAGCTTTCGGCAATGGCAAATGCGCCGGTGCCGCAGATGTCGGCAGCAAACACCTTGCCCTCCCGGTGCAGGGTGTACAGCAGCGCGGTTTTGGTGCTTATTTTGACCTCCTGCCCGCCGGAGTCGTAGGTAATCAGCTTGCCGCCGCCCCCCCGGGTTACTGGGTTGCTGTAGTGGTTTAGGCAGGTGTACAGCCGCGCGCCGTTTTTGTTGTAGATGTAGTTGCCCGAGCGAGTGACCACCGCAATATCGGTACCCATGGGAATGAGCTCGTGGACATCCATGTCGTCCAGCGACACCGGGTAGCCGGGGCCGGAGCGAATGGAGGACAGGTAGTTGCGCGCCCTGCTGCCAAAGTCCAGATAGTAGCCCACGCTCCACAGCAAAAAGCCCACGGCGGCCAGTACCGCCAAAATCATCAGCCAAGTGGTACGCTTGAAGGCACGGCGTAGCCGACGGCGTTTCCGCAGCTTATCAAATTCAGTTGCAGCGCCCATAGCGGCTTGCCTCCTTTCAGTAATAGACCTCCTCCAGACACAGCCCCTGCGCCGGTGCGGTTGCCCCCGCACGACTGCGCTCCAGCGACTGCAGCACAGCGGGAATGTTCTCTGGGGACAGCTTGCCGTAGGCCACATCGGTCAGCGTTCCGGCAATAATGCGAACCATGTTGTACAAAAACCCGTCACCCTCCACAGTAATGGTGACCAAATCCCCCTGCCGTTCCACGGTACAGCGGCGCAGGGTGCGCAGATGGTCGGAAACCTTGCCGCCCGCCGCGCAAAAGGCTGAAAAATCGTGCTTGCCCACCAGCAGCTGTGCAGCCGAGTTCATCGCGTTTACATCCAGCGGACGGGGCAGGTGCCAGCAAAATTCCTGCTCAAAGGGGTTTCTAACCGGCGCGTTCCAGATGCGGTAGCAGTATTTTTTGCCGGTGGCGCTGTAGCGGGGATGAAACCCCGGAGGAGCCTCGGCACAGTCCAGCACGGCAATGTCCGGCGGCAGAGCTGCATTAAGGGCGCGCAGAATGTTTGCGCAGGGAAAGGCGCTGGCATCCGCCGGAGAATCCACTGCCAGCGTCAGTACAAAGCGCCGCGCATGGACGCCGGTGTCGGTGCGGGAGCAGCCCTTTACATCGTACCGCACGCCAAAGGTTGCCTGTACCGCGTCCTGAAACACCTGTGCCACGCTGACCGCGTTTTTTTGCACCTGAAAGCCATGGTAGGCGGTGCCCTTGTAGGCAAGGGTCATTCGTAACAGCCTCATGGCAGGAAAAAGTTAATGGCAAGCACCCCGGCAAAAACGGTTAGCATGACCAGCGCCGCCGCGGCGTCCAACCAGCTCATGCGCAGCTACTTCATGCGGGTGCGCCCCTCGCCGCCGCGGTAACAGCGGCATTCCATGGCCAGCGCCAGCTCGTCGGCGCGCCGGAAGGAGGAGACAAACAGCGGAATGAGGATGGGTACCAGCGCCTTGGCGCGCTGCACAATGCCGCCGCTTTCCAAATCGGCTCCCCGCGCCTTTTGCGCCGACATAATCTTGTCGGTTTCCTCAATCAGCGTTGGAATAAAGCGCAGGGCAATGGTCATCATCATGGCCAGCTCGTGTACCGGCAGCTTTACCTTGTTCAGGGGCTTTAGCAGCCGTTCAATGGCATCGGTCAGCGCAATGGGCGAGGTGGTGTAGGTCAGCAGCGTGGTACCCGCAATCAGGCAGATAATGCGCGAGGACATGAGCACCGCCATGAGCACGCCCTCCTGAGTAATGCGCAAAAAGCCAAAGGACCACAGCTCCTTGCCGTCAATAAAGAACATGTTGAGCACTGCGGTAAACAGCACAATGGGAACAATCGGCTTTAAGCTGCGCAGAATCATGGTCAGGGGAATGCGGCTGATGAGGTAGCAGACCACCACAAACAGCGCACCCACTACCAGCGCAGGGACATTATTTGCCACGAACAGCAAAATAATATAGCCCAGCGACAGCAGTATTTTAACCCGGGGATCCAGCCGGTGTACCGGCGAATTGCCGGGGAAGTACTGCCCAATGGTAATATCTCGAATCATACCGGCGCACCTCCTTTGCCCAGCCGGGCAAGAATGGCATCCCGGGCGCGGGCAACGGTAAACACGCCCTCCTCAATGCCGGGATACCGCTGGGAAAGCCCCAAAAAGACCCGGGACACCTGCGGAACGGCCAACCCCATGGCCGACAGCTCGCCCGCGCGGGCAAATACCGCATCTACCCTGTCAAAGGCAAACAGCTTGCCGTGGTTCATGACCAGCGCCTTGTTGGCGCAACGGGCAATGTCCTCCATGCTGTGGGATACCAGCAAAACAGTGTTCTTGCGCTGCTCATGGTATTCGCGAATCTCGCCTAAAATCTTATCCCGACCCTTGGGGTCCAGTCCGGCGGTGGGTTCATCCAAAATGAGCACCTCGGGATCCATGGCGATTACTCCCGCAATGGCCACGCGGCGCTTTTGCCCACCCGAAAGCTCAAAGGGGCTTTTTTCCAGCTTATCCTCGCTTAACCCCACCAACCGCGCGGCATCACGCACCCGGCGGTCCACCTCGTCGGGGGAAAGCCCCATGTTGGTAGGGCCAAAGGCCACGTCACGGTAAACCGTTTCCCCAAACAGCTGGTATTCGGGGTACTGGAACACCAGCCCCACCTGAAAGCGAAACCGCCGAAGCTGCTTTTTGTCTACCCAGATATCCTCGCCATTGACCAGCACGCTGCCGGAGGTGGGGGGAAGTAGCCCGTTAAAATGCTGTATCAGGGTAGATTTTCCGCTGCCGGTGTGCCCAATCACTCCCACATAATCCCCTTGCTCAATGGCAAGGCTAACCCCGTCCACCGCTGTTTTTTCAAAGGGGGTGCCCTTGGAGTAGGTGTAGGTCAGGTCATGGGTTTCAATTGCGTATGGCATGTCAGTGTCCGCCCTCCTTTCCCGCTGCGTCCAGCAGCCGGGTCAGCTCGTCCAGACACTCCTGCTCGGTAATAATATCCTGCCGAACCTCCAGACCGGCCTGCCGTAGCTGGTACATCAGTTCGGTTACCTGGGGTACATCCAGTCCCACCGATTTTAACAGCTCCACTTGGCTGAATACCGCGGCGGGCAGTCCCTCCAAAATAATTTTACCGTGCTCCACCACCAGAACCCGGTCGCACTGGGCGGCCTCGTCCATGTAGTGGGTACTTAGCACAATGGTAATGCCAAATTCGTGGTTTAAGCGGCGCAGAGTTTTCATGACCTCGCGCCGACCCTTGGGGTCTAGCATGGCGGTGGGTTCGTCCAGTACAATGCACTTTGGCCGCATGGCAATAATGCCCGCAATGGCTACCCGCTGCTTTTGCCCGCCGGAAAGCCGGTGCGGCGCGTGCAGCTTGTAGTCCTGCATTCCCACCGCGGCCAGCGCTTCGTCAACGCGGGTGCGAATTTCGGCCGGAGGAACGCCGATATTTTCCAGCGCAAAGGCTACGTCCTCCTCCACAATGGTGGCGACAATCTGGTTGTCGGGGTTTTGGAACACCATGCCTACCCGCTGCCGGATGTCAAACAACCGGCTGTCGTCAGCGGTGTCAATGCCGTCCACCACCATCTTGCCCGCCGAGGGCAGCAGAATTGCGTTCATGTGCTTGGCAAGGGTGGACTTCCCGCTGCCGTTATGCCCCAGTACCGCGAGAAACTCGCCACGGGCTACTGCGACAGAAACATTGTCCAGCACCATTTTTTTCGGTTCCTCGTCGTCATAGGAAAAGTAGAGGCCGCTGCCGGTAATGATAGTTTCCAATCGATTTTAACAGTCCTTTCTAGGGGGGTACTACTTAAAGGTGGTGATTGCGGTTGCGCCGCAGGGGAGCACCAGCCCGGACTGGCGAACCGGCAGACCGATTTCGTCAGCGGTGGTGGTTCCACCATGGGCAGCGCCCGCAGTTACGCTTAAAATATATTGCATTACCGAGGGGGAAAGCCCAGTGGTATAGCTGTTGACCGCAAAAAACAAGGGATGGTCGCTGAGCAGTCCGGCGGTCAGCGAAATCAGGTCATAAATATTGTCTTCCAGCTTCCAAACCTCGCCGCCCGGCCCGCGCCCGTAAGAGGGGGGATCCATAATAATACCGTCGTAGCGTACTCCCCGGCGCAGCTCCCGTTCCACAAACTTTTTACAGTCGTCCACAATCCAGCGGATAGGACGGTTCCCAAGGTCAGACAGCTGCTGGTTTTCCTTGCCCCATGCCACCATACCCTTGGAAGCGTCCACATGGCACACCTCGGCACCCGCGGCTGCGCAGGCAAGGGTTGCTCCGCCGGTGTAGGCAAACAGGTTAAGCACCTTAATCGGGCGGTTGGCGGCGGCAATTAGGCGCTGAAAGCAGTCCCAGTTGACCGCCTGCTCTGGAAACAGCCCAGTGTGCTTAAAGCCGGTTGGGCTAATGCGAAACCGCAGACTGCCGTAGGAGATCACCCATTCCTGCTTTTTCAGGTGAAGAATCTCCCAGCTGCCACCCCCGGCGGCGGAACGCTGATATCGCGCATCGGCACGGCTCCACTGCGCGCTTTTCGGGGTATTCCAGATGACCTGCGGGTCGGGGCGAATCAGGAGGGCATCCCCCCAGCGCTCCAGCTTTTCTCCCCCAGAGGCGTCCAGCACCTCAAAGTCCGTCCAGCTTGTTGTAACTCTCATATGGTCTATTTGCCCTTCTACTCTGCGTTTTACTTCAGATATTTTTCAATTGCTTTTGCCAGCGTGCCGGCAATTTCGTTCAGCTCGTCGAGGTTGTCACCTTCCACCATGACACGAATGAGCGGTTCTGTGCCGGAGGGACGCAGCAGCACGCGGCCTCTGCCCTCCAAGCGGTTTTCGCAGTCCCGCAGCTGCTGGTTCAGCTCGACGCTTTCGTGCATCGAGGCCTTCATGTCCCGGGTTGCCGAAACATTAAGCAACACCTGCGGCATCACAGTAATAATGGAGCACAGCTCGCTGAGGGTTTTCCCGGAGGTTGCCAGTGCCGCCAGCAGCTGCACCGCTGACAGCTGTCCGTCGCCGGTGGTCATGTAGTCGGTAAAGATGATATGCCCCGACTGCTCGCCGCCAATGGCAAAGCCGTCCCGGAGCATCGTTTCCAGCACATACCGGTCGCCTACCTTGGTGGCGCGGGTATCAATGCCGTTTTCCTTGGCAAAGCGGAAAAAGCCGTAGTTGCTCATTACCGTAACCACGGCGGTGTTACCGCGCAGTCGCCCCTGTCGCTTTAACTCGGTGGCAAAGATAGCAATCAGCTGGTCGCCGTTAATGACAGCGCCCTTTTCGTCTACCGCAAGGCAGCGGTCTGCGTCACCGTCAAAGGCAACCGCCAGCTGATAGCCGCCGGAAACGACCATTTCGGACAGCAGCTCCACATGGGTCGAGCCGCAGCTTTGGTTGACATTGGTACCGTTGGGGCGGGCGTTGATAATGGTGGCACTGCACCCCAGCTTTTTAAAGAGCAGGGACGCGGTACTGCTGGCACTGCCGTTGGAGCAATCCACCAACACGCGCAAACCGCGCAGGTCGGCGGAGACGGTGGCGGCAAGGTGGTCGGTGTACTGCTCTAGGCCGCCAACCAGTGTTGACACGGTGCCAATATCGTGGGGGGGAGCAAAGGCAAAGGGAATCGAGTGGTCGAGGATAATGGCTTCAATCTCCTCCTCCTTTTGGTCGCAGAGCTTGATGCCGCCCGACCCGAACACCTTGATGCCGTTAAATTCAAAGGGGTTGTGGCTGGCCGAAATCATGACCCCGGCGTCGGTATTCTGGCTGGTCACTAGGTAGGCAACCATGGGGGTGGGCACAACGCCCAGCAACACGGCATCCGCACCGCCGGAGCACAGCCCGGCAATCAGCGCCGCTTCAATCATGTCCGAGGAGGCGCGGGTATCCTTGCCCACCATAACGCGGGGCTTGTGGTCGCAGTCCTCCCGCAGCACCATGGCCAGCGCCGAACCAATCTGGGTCGCCAGCTCCACTGAAAGATCGCGGTTGGCAATGCCGCGCACGCCGTCGGTTCCAAAAAGTCTTCCCATAGGCAAAAAATCCTCCCAATTTGTTAGGTGTTGTCAAAGGTTAATTGAGGACCCACCGCAATTCCTTCCGGCGGGGTCAGTCCCAGATGGCGGTAGGCCAGCGCCGTGACACAGCGGCCGCTGCGGGTGCGGGTCAAAAAGCCGGACTGCATGAGGTAGGGCTCGTAAACATCCTCAATGGTAATATTTTCCTCGCCCACTGCTGCGGCAATGGTATCCAGCCCCACCGGGCCGCCGTTGTAGTGGGTAATAATGGTGGTTAAAATACGCCGGTCAATATTGTCCAGCCCCAAGTAGTCCACCTCAAGGCGTTCCAGCGCCTCGGCAGCAATGCGGTCGGTAATCTCGCCATCACCGATAATTTGGGCAAAGTCGCGTACGCGCTTTAAAAAGCGGTTGGCAATGCGCGGGGTACCCCGGCTGCGCTTGGCAAGCTCCATAGCGCCGCTGGCGTTACAGGGAATGCCAAGGATGTTGGCGCTGCGCCCGATAATCTGGCACAGCTGCTGGCTGGTGTACAGCTCCAACCGAAAGGTGACGCCAAAGCGATCCCGCAGTGGCGCGGAGAGCTGCCCGGCGCGGGTGGTTGCTCCCACTAGGGTAAAGCGTGGCAGGTCAATGCGAATGGAGCGCGCCGACGGCCCCTTGCCGATAATAATATCCAGCGCGTAATCCTCCATAGCGGGGTAAAGAACCTCCTCCACCGCGCGGTTCAGGCGGTGAATTTCGTCAATGAACAGAATGTCGTTGGGTTCCAGATTGGTTAGCAGTGCGGCCAAGTCACCGGGCTTTTCAATGGCGGGGCCGGAGGTAATGCGGATGTTGACCCCCATTTCGTTGGCAATAATGCCGGACAGGGTAGTTTTGCCAAGCCCCGGCGGACCGTACAGCAGCACATGGTCAAGGGGTTCGCCCCGCTGCTTGGCGGCATCAATGAAAACCCGCAGGTTGTCCTTGGCTTTTTCCTGTCCAATGTATTCCTCCAAGGTTTTGGGGCGCAGCGAATTTTCGTTTTCGGTTTCGTCGTGAGTATATTCCGGCGTAACAATCCGGTTTTCAAAATCCATTTCAGTATCGAACAATCCCATTGAGGTTCTCCTTTCCGGGGCAGCGTAGGGGGGAGGCGTTGGAAATTACAGGCTGCGGGACAGCTTTTTGAGAGCCTGCTTAATTAAATCCTCGGCAGTCAGGCTGGCATCCAGCCGTGCCACCACCGAGGCAGCGTCGGTTTGATTGTAGCCCAGCGTTACCAGCGCGCCAATGGCTTCTCCTTGGGCAGAAAGCTCGCCGGTAAAGCCGGGTGCCAGCTCGCTGCCATGCAGAGCCGGGGACAGGCTACCGCCGCCGACCTTATCCTTTAGCTCCAGCACAATGCGCTGGGCAATCTTCGGCCCTACGCCGGGCACCTTCAGCGCCTTTAGGTCGGCTGCCGCAATCGACAGCAGCAGTCGGTCGGGGGTGGTACCGGACAGAATGGCAAGCGCTACCTTGGGACCTACGCCGGAAACGGTAATCAGCATCCGGAACGCGTCCAGCTCGGCAAGGCTTGCAAAGCCGAACAGCTCTAGGGTATCCTCCCGCAGATAGAGGTGGGTGTACAGGGTAGCCTGCCCCCCCAACCGTGGCAGCTGGGACAGGGTATAGGTGGTGGTGGTCAGGCGATAGCCCACACCGGCCGCCTCCAGCACTGCAAAATTGGGCTCCACAACAGCCAGTCGCCCGGTAATACTGTAAAACATCGTGACACTCCGTTCTTGTTAGCGCTTGGGCTTTGCTAAAAGCAGCTTGCTTAACTGGGAGCTGCCGGTATGCCCGTGACAGATGGCAACCGCCAAGGCATCGGCGGTATCGTCCGGCCGGGGCACAGTCGCCAAGCCCAGCAGGCGGCGGGTCATCTCCATAACCTGCTTTTTTTCGGCCTTGCCGTAGCCCACCACCGCCTGCTTTATCTGGGGTGGGGTATACTCAAACACCGGAACATCGGCGCGCGCCGCCGCCAGCAGAATAATGCCGCGCGCCTGCGCCACATCAATGCCGGTAGTTTTGTTGTTGGTAAAAAACAGCTGCTCCACCGCTAGGCACTCCGGCTTTGCACGTGCCATCAGCAGCGACATTTCCGCGTCAATGATTCCCAGTCGTTTGGGAAACGGCATTCCTGCGGGAGTGGTAATGGCACCATACTCCACCACCGAAAACCGGCTGGCGTTGTAGTCCAGTACGCCGTACCCGACAATGGCGTAGCCGGGGTCAATTCCCAGTATCCGCACCCTGCCGCCCCCTTTCAAAAAGTCTATAACAATTCAGTTTACAGTATAGCACAAAGCGGCCGTTTGACACAACAGAAAAAGGTAAAGTTTATGCGGTAACCCATGGAACTTCTATCGATGCGAAAAAAGTACTTGCTTTTTGCTTTTTAATTGTGTATAATATGGCTTGTCTTAAAAAGATAGGCATGGACGTTTAGCTCAGCTGGTAGAGCTTCCGCTTGACGTGCGGAAGGTCGGGGATTCGAGTTCCTCAACGTCCACCAAGGGCTCTGCCCCTAAAAAGGCGTCTCGGCAACAGCCGGGGCGTCTTTTTTGTGCGGTTTTATAGATTTTTGGGTTATGCTATGGTACAATAGCCGTGACCGGCTATTGTACGGAGCTATGCGCAGGACGACTTCGCGTCCCTATGCGCAGTACCAAAACGCTTCGCGTTTAT
>JAVVRO010000036.1:0-13626 GCA_036654695.1 Angelakisella sp.
AGGAATTACCAGGCATCCATGACTATAGGATACACCCTTCTTGGCATGTGGAGTGCGTGGTGTTGCTGACAAGGAAATAATAAATTTGTAGTGAAGATTAGTTATATCATCCTTATCAGGTGGCAATGGTATGGAATGTAGGGGCGGATATCGGTAATGATGGGTTCCATGAAACGATGAGTATCAAAACAAAAGTGAAAACGCTTAGCAGTGTGGAAAAAACTATTTAGACAATATTAAGCTGTTAAAGCAAAAATGGAAATTGGAGAAATAAAAGATTTAATAAATTTACATTAGCTATATATAAATACTTTAGAAACGAGGAATATTCAGTGAATGATAAAAAACACAAAAATGACGATGAAAACTATACTCCTATCAATGACGGTAGTGACAACGGAGGCGAAGGTATGAGCAATTATCCAATATGTAAAACCTGCGGAGCGAAAATGACCCAGTTTGATGGGTGGGCGTGGTATACTTGTCCCAAGTGCGCCGATAGAGTTAGAATAATTGATGGAACAGAAACATGGCAAGATGAAATATTTGGAAAAGGCACAAAACAGCATAAGTCAGATTTTGAACTAGCAGATTTTTGCCGTGGCGGAGATCTTACCGAAGATTAAATATTTTATGCCAATAGCTACCGTCGCCTGTTCCCGCAAGAATAAATCCCTGCCCTAAAAATCGCCCTTGCCCTATTTACTGAAATACGAGGGTTTTCTGGGATTTTGGCTTTGCCTTGTTCCTACAAATACAGATGCTTGCGTGGACTTGTTACCAGTAGTAATGAGGGATCAGGCACCAAAAACGCAATTAACATCCCCCGCTCAAGCCATGTGGAGTGCATGACGCTGCTCGTAAAAAAGCAAGACCCCATTTTCCGTTGGTAAAACTTATCGGCGCATTGCCGGTATGGTTTGTCATATTATATTAAAATAAAGAAAGATGGTAATCAAAATGGCTGACAGAAATATTAAAAAAGAAACAAAGAAACCCAAGAAGTCGGACAAAAAATCCTCTGATACTATTGCATCCTCTACCCCAAGGCCGGTGGTCATGCAGCCGGAGCTGATTAAAAAAGAGAAAAAGTTTAAGTAGCTTTGACAAAAGGAAACAGGTACATGAAAAAAACAGATGCAAAGCCCAAGCCGGTAAGCCTTGACCCCGCACTGGAAATTTGTAGCGATGTGCAACATTATTTAGAGTGCGCCGCCAACTGTGACGAAGATGTCTGCAATGTCCGCCTGTCCGGCGGCAGCATCGGTAAATTGGATTTTAGCAGGCTCTACTTTGAAAATGTGGTGTTTGATCACTGCGTTTTTACAGGCACCATACTGCATGGCTGCTCCTTTGACAATGTTTTGTTTGAGCACTGTGCCTTCCCCGGTTGTGACTTTGCGGACAGCCGCTTTTTGCAGTGCGAGTTTCGTGATTTTCAGTGTAAAAGCGCAAATTTTAGTAACAGCCGCATGACCAATGTTGTCTTTGAAAACAGCAACCTAAAATATGTCAACTTCACTTCCTCCCAGTTTGACACCTGCTCCATTGCCAAAAGCGATTTATCAGACTCGTTTTTTGCGAAATGCTCCTTCAAATGTTTGGCAGTCAAGGAGTCACAGTTTACGCAGACTGAGTTTTTTCATACCTCGTTAAGGGGGATTGATTTTACTACCTGCCGACTGGAGGGCATCCGCCTGTCCAACGAGGGGAAGGAGCTGGATGGCGCAATTGTAGATTTGTACCAGGCCGCGGAGCTGGCAAAGCTACTGGGGCTCATCATCAAGGAAGACTCCTAAACGCAAAACAGCATAACGGCAGCGACTTAGTACTAAGCCGCTGCCGTTGTTTTTTTAGGACTTTACTCGATGGACTGATTGCTAAAGTCGGTTGCCAATAGACTACCGGTTTCGCTGTTCATGTAGTCGATGGTTACCTTATCCGCTGCCGCAGTCAAGGCAAGTTGGTCACTCAGACCGTTATCTAGTATAAAGATACGCCCGGGCATTTCATTCAGCATCAGCTTGTAAACCGTGCCGTTGCCGTTATACTCAGCCGCGATGCGCTTGACCGTGCCGATAATCTGTACCGACTGCGATGTGCTGCCCAAATCGATGCTGGTGTCGTTACTTAGCGCGCGCTGGTAGTCCTTCATGGCAAGGGCAATGGTTTCACCGGTGCCCACGGTGGAATAATTAACCACCGAAACCAGTGCATACTGCTTAATCAGGCCTTCTTTGTCCTTCAGCGGCATAAAGTAGGTGGGCTGTCCGCTGACATTAATAATAATTGGGAAGGATGCGCTAAAGCCCAAGTCCTGTACCTTGCCCTCGGCGGAACGCTGTGCCGAGCGCTCGGTCGCGCCTGACATCTCATATAAATAGGCTTTTTTAGTCACCATGTCCACCATCATAAAGCCGATTGCGCTTTCGTCGGTGCCCACGCTGGTAATACAAGTTACCAGATAGCAGTCCCCATCGTTGTAGATAATTGCATTTTCCGGTGAGGTACGGAACTTGTCTTTGTTGGAGAAGTTCAGCGGTCCGTGGACATATTCCCCCTGATTGTCAATCTGACGCATAATAAAATCTTCCGGCTGCACGCGGTCAACCCAGTCCGGCACCGCGCCGACGGCATACTTCTGGATGGCGCCGCTCCCTGCGTCCACCAGCATTACGCCGCTGGCTTCCGGTAAGGCAAAGCCAATCCGGTTAGCGTAGGTGGTAACCACCCAGTACGGCTTGCCGGTATCATCCAGCTCGAAGGAATAGTCCGTCAAGCCCTGCAACAAACCACCGCTAAAGCGCACATGGCGCAGCAGGTCATCCAGCAAATAGCTGCTGGGCTGATACTTGATTTTGTAACTGTCAACATAGGTTACATCGTTCACATTGGTGGCGGATACCGTAACATACCCCGGGGTACCGCTCATGTTGGACAGCCATTTAAAGATGCCGGAATGATGCAGCGGAACCACCCAAGTCAGCTTGCCGGCAACCATCTGCAAGGTTGGCTCGCCCAGCATTACCTGACTGCCCAGCGAGGGACGTTCGCCCAGCTTTTTGTCTGCCAGCTTCCGCGCAAGCTGCGCATCTACCACAGGAATCTGGTTGGTGTCCAGCACCTGAATATCGCTGGAAAAAGTGCGTTTTTCCGGCTCGCCCAGCTGAGTACGAAATGCGTTAAAGCTAAGCAGCGGTACCGAAATGACCACCATAACCACCAAATAGAGCCATGGCAGCGCAGCAATGACAAAGGCCAATTTGGGAATTTTAAGCCCGGTAAAAATGTCAAAAATGCTGTGTATCTGCTGATTATTAATTCGTGCCGAAATGAATTCCCAAAAGGCCAGCACCACCCAAAGCAGTACACCGGCCGCAATGGCTACCGCCCAAAAGAACGCGCCCTCCAGATACAGCGGATTTAGGTTCACCGAATCCACAAATACATAAAGACCCAAAATCAACAGGTATCCAAGAAAGAACAGAGGCTTTACCTTTTTTGTTTTCAAAATAGTAGCTCCAATCGTATTTTTTACTAAGTATACGCTTTTTGATTGCGAAAATGGTAGACTGATTGTTAACTTTGTGACTATTTATTGAATGATTTGAAAGAGTCGCTTGTCCTCCAATGTCTCGCTCCCAAAGCTCTTGCGTCCATAGTGCCGAAATTCTACCGTTACCAAACGGCGCTGAGCATTCAGCTCCACAATTCTGCCAATTCCAAAAAAGGCATGGGAAACATCGGTGCCCTCGCCTACCCCACCCAACGACAGATTCTCCGAAAGCCCGGCCATGGTCAAAAAGCGGCTGGGCAGCAGCTCACGGTCAAAGCCGGTCTGCGGCGCGTAGATGGTCAAGGAGTTTTTTGCTCTAGTCATTGCAGTGTAGAACAACCGCGTTTCTTCTTCAATCTGCTCCTGCATTCCCAGTGAATTGCACTCCACCACATCCGATGCTGGAAAAATGCCTTCCAACGCATCGGCAATCAACACATGGTCGTACTCCTGTCCTTTGGCCGAATGCACCGTGGACAGCCGAATAGGCGCCCAGCCGGAGGTGTCCAGCAGCTTTTCGGCATCCATTAACCGTTCCAATAGCTGCGCCGTGTCGGTACAGCGTTCGGCCAAGGAGCGAATAACCGCCAGCCGTTGCAGATAGCCGCTAAGAAGGTACCCTGTAGGGCCGCGTTTTTCCAGCGCTTCCAGATAGCCCAGCTCATTTGCAATGTCATCAACCTGCTGCGTGGGACTGTGCTTTTTCATCTTTGCCAGCACCCTGCGTACAAACAGCATCCGCGCTGTGTTGCGATTATTGTCAGCAGCTTGTTCTATAATCGACTCTAGGATATCCCTTGAGGGCTGCTCCAAGGTTTGCTGTACCACTTCTCGGGATAGCCCACAGCCCAGCCGAAAATAGATTTGCCGAAAGGACTGCGCATCACCGGGGTTTTGTACCAGTCTCAGGAGGTTGGAAACATCTCGTGTCACAAAGTCGGTTGCGTAACCTAGCCTGCTGTCGCTGGCCGAAAAAGCAACCCCGCGGTCCAGCAGCTGGGCAGCAACTGCAATGCCGGAATAGGAGGTACGGTAGAGCACCGCGCAGCTGCCTGTGGCAGAGGCTTCCATGGCGCAGCGCGCAATGTCACCATACTGGCGCTCCATGGTAATGTCGGTAACCAGCGTAACCTTTTTGCCCGAGGCACGCACCGGCAGAATCGTCTTTTCAAAGCGCAGCTTGTTGCGCCTAATCAAGCTCTGTGCCGCGGTAGTAATTTCGGGAGTACTGCGATAGTTCTTTTCCAGCTTCATTAGGGCAGCGTCGGGGTAGCGGTCAAAAAACGCCAGCAAGCCCTTGGGGTAAGCACCACGAAATCCATAGATGCTTTGGTCTTCATCCCCCACCATGAAAAGATTATTGTTCGTAATTAAAACGATAATCTCCTGCTGTAGCCGTGAGGTATCCTGTGCTTCGTCCACAAGCAGATGGTCATAGCGCTCCAAGAATTGCGTCCGCAACCTGCTGCTGCGAGTTAACGCCGTGTAGGTAAACAGCAGCATGTCATCAAAGTCCATGGCATCATTGGCACGTTTCCAAGCGGTATAGCGGGTAAACAGCTCTGGAAACTGTTCCAGTGCCGCCAATTCTTGCGCGGTCAACTGGCTTGGGTCAAGCTGCATGTTAATACAGTAGCCAATCTTGTTACTGATGGCCGAGAGCTGATCCTCCGGTAAAAACTGCCCGGTCAGCTCCCGGTAAATGGTAGAAAGAATTCTGCTTTTACCGCCGGAATTGTCCCCCTCCAACAGCTGGGGCATTTTGCTGCCACGCTGCCGGGCGTATTCCTTTAGCAGGCGAAAGCAAAAGCTGTGAATGGTAGAAAAGGTCGGACGGCCTGTGGATAAGTTACCGAACAGGTGCTCCCAGCGGCGCTCCATATCCCGAGCCGCACTGCGGTTATAGGTAACAACCAACAGCCGGTCGCCAGAAACAGCACCGGACAGGCAGAGCCGCGCCGCTCGTGCTGTTA
Organism: Angelakisella sp.; assembly: GCA_036654695.1. GTDB lineage: Bacteria > Bacillota > Clostridia > Oscillospirales > Ruminococcaceae > Angelakisella. The sequence continues at coordinate 5,530 of JAVVRO010000036.1, forward strand.
CCACGGTGGTTTTGCCCGCACCCGGCACGGCAAGCAGCAGTACTTTAGCCGCGTCGGTATTTACCGCATCTGCCTGCTGCTGGGACAGGTCAATCCCCTTTTGTTCTCGTAGGTAGGTTACAATCTCCATTATTTCTGACGTTTGGTGGTCAGTAACTGATGCTGCTCAGAAGCATATTCCTCGGTCTCAACTGGCAGACCTTTCTTTTGCAGACGAGTATTCAAAAACTCGGTACACAGCCCAAAGATGACCGCCAGCAGCGGAACCCCGATAATCATGCCCACAAAGCCGTACAAGCCACCAAATAGCAGGATGGCAAAGATGACCCACATAGCATCCAGCCCGGTGGACTGCCCCAAAATGGCCGGCCCGAGGATGTTGCCATCAAACTGCTGCAACACCAAGATGAAGACTGCGAAGCCCAGTGCTGGGCCGAATCCGCCGCCGATAAGCACCAGAATAATTCCGGGGACTGCACCGATGAAGGGGCCAAAGTATGGGATAATATTGGTGACGCCGATAATTAAGCTAACCAGCGGGATAAAGGGCATTCTAAATATCCACATGCCCAGCGCACATAGAATTCCGATTATAATTGAATCGATAATCTTCCCCACCAAAAAGCCGCTGAACTTAGCGTTACTGTCGTGTGCTACATCAATCAGCTTATGCACAAACCGCGTTGGCAGCAGGGCGTTCAGCATCTTCTTGAGCTGTGCGGCCAGCATCTCTTTGTTTGCCAGCATCGACAGCGATATAATGATGCCCATGATAACATCAATGACACCGGTGGTTACTTGCCCAGTAATTGATACCGCCTTTAGCAGTGAAGAAACTACAAAGGAGGTCACTGTAGTCAACATCTGGTCAATGGCGGAAATAACCTCCTTGGGAACCACCTCCATGGGAATCAGCTTCAAAATATCATTAAAGGCTTTATCAATCTGCGCGGTGTAGATGGTAATGTTCTTGGCCAAGGTGCCAATACTTTCGGCCAACGCCGGAATAATGACAAGGAAAAAGATTACCAGCAGCGTCAGTGCCGATAGATAAGTTGCCAATAGCGACAGGGTACGGCGAAATTTTCCGGAGATTTTGCGAGGATGGATGATTCGCTCATAAAAACGCAGTAGCGGATTGAGGATAAATGCCATCCCAAAGCCGTAGACAAAAGGGATAAGGTACTGGACAATGGAATTCAAAAAACCCCAGACCACATCAAATTTGTAGACAAGCGCCCCAAACAGAATAACCGCAGCCGCCACCAAAAAGGTGTAGACGGCATAGGCGGTGTACCGTGGCTCCCACTTAAAATCTTTCATGCAATTCCTCTCCTTTATTCCGCAAGCTCAACCCAATGGGTCATGGCCTGCGAAAGCTCCTGTTGCAGCAGCTGCTGCTCGGCAAGCAGCTCCTGCAATTGCAGGTAGTCCGCCATTGTCTCTGGTTCGGTCAGCTGAAACTCCAGCCGTGCAAGCCGTTCCTCCAGTTCGTTAATCCGCGCCTCGGTATCTGCGTAGTCCTTGCGGCGCTGGGCTTCCTCCCGGCGGGTTTCCTTGCCTTTACGGTAACTTCTCTGTCCATCGCCTTCGTCCGGCTCCGTGACGGATGCAGCCTGTACCTCGGCGGCTTTTTGCGGTGGTTGCTTTTGTGTCGGTGATTTTTGCGCCAAATAATCGCGATATCGCCCCTTGTACTGGGTAGCAACGCCATTTTCCAATTCAATGATGCGAGTCGGCAGACGATCCAGCAAATACCGGTCATGGGATACCATAATAATAGTGCCGGTAAAGCTGCAAAGTGCCTGTTCCAGCACCTCCTTGGTAGCAAGGTCAAGGTGGTTGGTTGGCTCGTCCAAAATGAGGGTATTGCTGCCGGATAAGCAGATGATGGCCAGTTTTAGCCGTGCACGCTCGCCCCCCGAAAGTTGACCCACGCGTTTAAATGCGTCCTCCCCGCTTAAGCCCAGCGCACCCAGCATACTGCGTAACGTGGTCTCATAGCTGCGGGGATAGTATTGCCACATCGTGTCCAATACAGTCAGGGATTCCTCTAGGTTTTCGCTCCCCTGCGTGTAAAAGGAATGCTTGACACCACGTCCCCAATCCACCCTGCCGGCGACCTTAGTTTCGCCGTCCAGCAGCGCGCGCAGCAGCGAGGTTTTCCCGGTGCCGTTGCCGCCGATAATGGCGACTCGGTCACCCCGCGCAACCGACAGGTCAAGCCCGGAAAGCAGCGTCCTACGGTCATTTCCCTCGCCCACCGCAACCACCAGTTGCTCCACCGTCAGCAGGTCCTTGACCGGTTCTGCGGCATATTCCAGTCGAATAACCGGTGGCTTTAGCCGTGCCTTGGGACGATCCTGTACCTCCATTTTTTCCAGTTGCCGCCGACGGCTCTGCGCCATTTTTGTGGTGGAGGCGCGTACCAGATTGCGGGCTACATAATCAGACAGCTTTGCAATTTCCTCCTGCTGCTGGTCATATAGCTTTTGCTGGTGAGCGTCGCGTTCCTCACGCAGCTCCATGTACCGGCTGTAGTTGCCCGAAAACACACTGAGTTCGCCGCGCTCCATTTCCCAAATGCGGGTACAAAGGCGATCCAAAAAATAGCGGTCATGGGAGACAATCAGCAGTGCACCGCGGTAGCCGCTTAGATAGTCCTCCAGCCAGCCAAGAGTTTTAAAATCCAAGTGGTTGGTGGGCTCGTCCAAAATCAACAGGCTTGGCTGTTCCAGCAGCAGCTTCGCAATGGCAAGCCGCGTCTGTTCTCCGCCGGAAAGCTTGTCAATGGTTTTGTCACGCCCATGCTCGGCAAACCCCATGCCGGTCAATACCGTACTGATTTTGACCTCCACCTGATACCCATCCCGCGCCAAAAAGCAATCCTCCAGAGCGTGGTACTGCTCGCCCAGCGCCTGCTGACTTGCCTCTGGCGCGGTGGACATAGCTACCCGAACCTGCTGCAGCTCCTGCTCCAGTTGGTAAACATCGGCAAAAACGCTGCGCATTTCCTCAATAATGGTGCTGGTTTGACAAAGGCCACTATTTTGCCGCTGGTAGCCGATGGAAAGATTATTTCCTCGGGAAAGCTCGCCGGTGTCCGGTTCGGACAATCCAACGATGACATTTAAAAGCGTAGTTTTACCGGCACCGTTGGCACCAACTAGCCCTATCCGGTCATTATCCTCTATCTTGGCGGTTACCCCGCTGAATATCAGATCACTGCCGAAAGACTTTGCTAAGTCCTGTAGCGAGATCAACAATTAATCTTCACCAACCTTTTGGAGTGTTACATATGAGGTAAGTATACCATAATTTATTATTTTCGACTAGTATGGCAATAAAATTATTTCCTTTTATGCAGAATTGTGTTAAACTTAATTAAAATGTTTTAATAATGCACAGTAGCATGTAATAAAGCACTGCATTTCATGAAAGGGAACACATTGATGAAAAAGAACGACCTTGCACCGTTGACAATAGAATCCATTACCAGCGAAGGCAGCGGCGTAGGGCATTATGAGGGCATGGCGATTTTTGTACCGATGACTGTACCCGGCGACCGAATTACAGTTCGCATTGTGAAGGTGCAAAAAAGCTATTGCTTTGGTATTGTTGAACAGCTGCTGAAGCCGTCAGTACACCGCGTGGAACCGGACTGCCCTGTTTTTTCCCGTTGCGGCGGCTGCACGCTGCGCCAGATGGACTATCCTTGTGAATTGGCTGAAAAACAGCGTTGGGTATCCGACGCGGTACAACGCATCGGTGGGCTTACGCCGGAGCTTGCTCCCATCCTGCCCTCCCCTGCCGTGGACGGCTACCGCAACAAGGCACAGTACCCCTTTGGCCGTACTGCCGATGGCAAAACAGTCTGCGGGTTCTTTGCGCCCCGTACGCACAGCATCGTTGCATCCCGCAACTGCCGGTTGCAACCGCAGGTATTTTCGACGCTGTGTGATGTCGTTTGCAGCTACATTGACGATGTGGGCGCAACCATCTATGACGAGGCTACCGGGCAGGGGCTGATGCGTCATTTGTATCTGCGCCAAGCCGAGGCTACTGGGCAACTTATGGTTGCATTGGTCATTAATGGTAGCCAAATACCCCATGCACAGCGCCTTGTAACGCTACTGACGGTTGCATCGGACAAGGTTACGTCTATCCAGCTGAATCACAATGTGCAGCGTACCAATGTTATTTTAGGTAGCAAATGCACCTCGCTTTGGGGCAGCTCGGTCATCAACGATCAGCTATGCGGCGTTTCGGTTGCGCTTTCTCCCCTGTCTTTTTATCAGGTAAACCGACGCGGTGCCCAGCAGCTGTATGCTGTTGCGGCTCAGCTTGCTCAGTTGCAAGATGGGCAACTGCTGCTTGACCTGTACTGCGGCGCGGGAACCATTGGGCTTTCCATGGTGAAGGAAAAACCCTTAGTGCAGCTAATCGGCGTTGAGATTATTGCAGCGGCGGTAGAAAACGCCAAGCAAAACGCGCAGACTGCCGGAATCCCCAACGCACGGTTTATTGCCGCTGATGCCGGCGCTGCCGCAAAGCAGCTGGCAAACGAGGGCTTGCGTCCCGATGTGATTGTGGTTGACCCACCCCGCAAAGGCTGCGATGGCGACGCAATTAATGCTATATTGCAACTGTCACCAGAGCGGATTGTAATGGTTTCCTGCAACCCTGCAACAATGGCACGGGATTTACGGTTGCTGTGCGACGGTGGCTATTGTGCAGTTTCGGTGCATCCGGTAGATATGTTTCCGCGGACGAGCCATGTAGAAAGTGTTGCATTGCTTTCCCGGAAAAAATAATTTCCTTCGCCTAAAAAAAATGAGACTGTTAAATGTACCGCAAAGGAGTAGCAGAATGTTAAGAAAACAGTTTGGAATGTTTTTAGAGTTTCTATTTGCTCTTACAGCGAACAAGACAAATTTTAAACTGGCAGGTGAAAAAATAGAAAATTATATTCATGCGTTAAAACGTATGCTTGTTGTCATGGGAACATATGCTTTTCCTGTTAAATCAAAACATCTATGAAGACACTTCCCTGAGTCTGGAGCAAATTTGGAATGCCCCCGCAAGAATTGAACGTGATAGTAAGATTGCTTACGCTGATAGAATGAATTGTTTGTTCCCTTACATTAATAAAATGGTTTGTGATAGAATTTCTGTCACTGTAGATGACTTTGAACTACAATTAAAGGAATGCAGACATGCCATTATTAACCGCAGCGATAGCGAAATTATTACTTTAAAATCCGAGATACAATGTATTAAAGCTTATTCAAAAGAACAAGCAATCGTGGAGTTGATTCAATCCAGAAAATTAAACGAAAAAATATCAGCCATTTTATCCTACAAAAAATCACTATAGAATGGAGGTCGTGTCAATGGCTAACAGAGTGATTTGCGGAAATTCAATTGAAGAAATCAAAACGATAGCGGATAGCTCGGTTCATCTAATACTTTCCGATATTCCATATGGAATATCACTTGATACATGGGATGTTTTGCACGAAAACACAAATTCATCCTTGCTGGGCTCCAGTCCCGCGCAAAAAAAGACCTCCCTATTTAAAAAGCGCGGGAAGCCACTAAATGGCTGGTCTGAGGCTGACAAGAAAATGCCGATAGAATATTATCATTGGTGCATGTCTTGGGCTGGCGAATGGTTACGCGTCCTCAAGCCGGGCGCAAGTTGTTTTGTGTTCGCGGGAAGGCGTTTTTCACATCGCTGCATTTGTGCAATGGAGGATTCCGGCTTTATCTTTAAAGATATGTTGGCATGGGAAAAGGATGCAGCGGCTCACCGGGCGCAAAATGTTAAAGTGGTTTTTGAGCGGCGGGGGGATACTGAAAATATGGCAAAGTGGGACGGATGGAAAGTCGGCAATTTAAGGCCGCTTTTTGAACCAATTCTCTGGTTCATGAAGCCTTACCCAATTGGAGGAACTCTAACGGATAATATTGCTGCATTTGATGTTGGAGGATATCACGAATCATATTATAAGGCCAATCCCTTGAGCAACAAAGGCTTAGAAATATGTTCTAATGTAATTAAATGCAAAACAGAAGCTACTGACCGCGGGTTGCATCCTGCACAAAAGCCAATTGCGCTCATGGAATTTTTAATTAACCTCACAACCTTGGAAAATCAAGTGGTTCTTGACCCATTTTGCGGATGTGGCTCTACTCTGGTTGCTGCTCAAAACCTAAATCGGCAGTATATCGGGATTGAGCTTAACAAAAGCTTTTGTGACATCATTGCAAAAAGGATTTCCAACGATATCAATGCTGACGGTGAAAAGTGTGCTCTAACATAAAAAAAGGATGTGATAACAGTTGGAAATGAGTTTTACTTGGTTTATTGCTCAAATGGTCGCAAATCCTGTATTGTTTTTGTCGGTGGCACTGACACTGGGAGTCATTTTTGTCAACGGCTGGACCGATGCGCCAAACGCCATTGCAACCTGTGTGGCCACGCGCTCCATGTCTCCCCGGGCGGCAGTCATTATGTCGGCAGTTTTTAACTTTTTTGGCGTGCTGGTCATGACCATCATCAATTCTACCGTCGCCATGACAATTAAAAACATGGTCAACTTCGAGGGCAATACCCACGACGCGATGATTGCACTCTGCGCTGCACTGTTTGCAATTATCATCTGGTCCGTAGCCGCTTGGTACTTTGGCATTCCCACCAGCGAAAGCCATGCGCTGATTGCCGGACTGTCGGGAGCTGCCATTGCGCTACACAACGGGATGAGCGGTATTAATGGTAGCGAGTGGGTCAAGGTGCTGTACGGCTTGGTGCTATCCACCGTGCTGGGCTTTGCGCTTGGGTATCTGTTTACCAAGCTAACCATGTTTTTGTGCCGCAACATTGACCGGCGTAAAACTTTGGGATTTTTTAAAAATGCGCAGGTGTTTGGCGGCGCGGCCATGTCCTTTATGCACGGTGCCCAGGACGGCCAAAAATTTATGGGTGTGCTCATCCTTGGTGTTTACCTTGCAAACGGCAGCGATTCCACCGGCAATGTAGCGCTGCCTATCTGGATGATGGTACTTTGCTCGGTGGTGATGGCAGTGGGCACCTCCATCGGCGGTTATAAAATCATTAAGGCTGTGGGGATGGATATGGTAAAGCTCGAAAAATATCAAGGCTTTGCCGCCGATATTGCCGCAGCTTTTTCCTTGCTGATTTCTTCTGTCTTTGGCATTCCGGTCAGTACGACACACACCAAAACAACGGCTATTATGGGGGTCGGTGCCACCAAGCGTCTCTCTGCCATCAATCTGGGCGTCGTTAAGGACATGGTATTAACGTGGGTACTTACCTTCCCCGGTTGCGGGTTAATTGGATATCTTATCGCTAAAGTTTTTATCTATATTCTATAATGGAAAGGATTGAGCGCCATGTCAAAGAAAAGTGAGCTGTTCTATTTTAACAAGTTCATCGAAAGCGCAGAAGTTTCCTGTGAGGCCGCACGAATGTTGCAGGAGGTGCTGGAGCATTTTGATGCTACCGCCCTGCCGGACACCATGAAAAAAATGCACGAGATTGAGCACAAGGGCGACGACCAAAAACACGAAATGATGTCGGAGCTGGTGCGCGCTTTTATTACCCCCTTGGAGCGCGGGGATATTATCTCCCTAAGCCAGAATATTGACGATGTAACCGACTCCATTGAGGATATTCTCATCCATATCTACATTACAAATGTTACCGTAATACATCCAGAGTGCATTACCTTTGCTGCGCTGCTCATCCGCTGCTGTGCCGCAATGAAAAATCTGCTAAACGACTTTTCCAACTTTCGCAAGTCAAAGCAGCTGTCAACCCTCATCATTGAGATTAATCGCATTGAGGAGGAGGGCGACAAACTGTATTTTGACGCAATGCGCAAGCTGCACACCACCGAAACCAATCCCCTTATGGTCATTGCGTGGCGCGAGATTTACGGCTTTTTTGAAAAATGCTGTGATGCCTGCGAAGATGTTGCCGATATTGTGGAAGGCATTGTCATTGGGAATACATAATCTATTTTTTAAAAAGGCACTACGCCTCGATACCAATTATTGCCAAAGTAAATTGGC
>JAVVRO010000037.1:0-13493 GCA_036654695.1 Angelakisella sp.
CCGCGTACCGTGGCGGCAATGGGGTTAAGCTTTTTGCGCACATCATTTTCCCGCTGCTTTTGGGTGGGGGCAATGAAGGTGCGCCCAATGTATTTATTTTTGAGGAACCCGATGCCGTAGGGAATCCCGCTTTGCCGGGCGTAGCCCAGTGCCGCGTCCAGCCCGGAGTCGGGCACGCCAATAACCACGTCGGCATCCACCGGATGCTCCAGCGCCAAATACGCCCCTGCGCGCTGCCGCGCCATGTGTACGCTGCTGCCCTCAATGACCGAGTCCGGCCGGGCAAAGTAGATAAACTCAAAGACGCAAAGGGAACTGGGCTTGCCGCAATGGGTGGTAATCGAGCGAGTGCCCTCCTCACTGACGACAACAATCTCGCCCGGGGCAATGTCCCGCACAAACTCCGCGCCCACCGCATCCAGCGCGCAGCTTTCGCTGGCAAAAATAACCGTGTCACCCAGCTTGCCCATGCACAGCGGCCGGAAGCCGTGGGGGTCGCGTGCGGCAATCAGCTTGCGGGGGGACATAACCACCATGGAGTACGCACCCTCCAGCTTGTCCATGGCAGCTTCAATGGCGGCCTCGATGCTAGGGGCGGTCAGCCGCTCCTTGGTAATGGCGTAGGCGATGACCTCGGTGTCGCTGGTGGTGTGGAAGATGCCCCCCAGCAGCTCCAGCTCCTCCCGCAAGGCGGCGGCATTGGTAATGCTGCCATTGTGGCAAAGCGCCATGGTACCCTTGACATGCCGTACCACCATGGGTTGGCTGTTGCTGCGGCTGGTGGTTTCCTTGGTGCCGTAACGGCAGTGGGCAATGGCCATCTGACCGTCGCCCAGCTTTTCAATGGCATCGGGGGTAAACACCTCGCTGACAATGCCGCAGTCGGTGTGACTGCGAATTACGCCGTCGTCCCCTACCGCAATACCGCAGCTCTGTTGTCCCCGGTGCTGCAAGGCGTACAGGCCGTAGTAGCAGGAGGAAACTACATCCTGCCGACTGGCGCTGTAAATGCCAAAAACACCGCATTCCTCGTGAACTTTATCTAAATCAAAGTGATACTCCATATAGCTCTCCTTTTTAAACAGGCTTTTCTCCTAGTATTACAGTGCCGCAAGCTCGTTTTGCAGCCAACTGTCCTTGTCATCAAGCTGGGTTTGCATTGCCCTGCGCCCTGCGTCAAGGCGCTCGGTAAGGTCAGGGTCTTGGAGTGCCAATATCTGCGCGGCAAGCACCGCCGCGTTTTTGGCACCGTTTATCGCCACCGTTGCCACCGGAATGCCGCTGGGCATCTGCACCGTTGCCAGCAGCGCGTCCAAGCCGTCCATAGCGCCGCCTTTCATCGGGATTCCAATGACCGGCAGGGTGGTGTTGGCCGCCAGTGCTCCGGCCAGATGCGCCGCCATGCCAGCCGCGGCAATCAGCACACCAAAGCCACTGCTTCGCGCGTTTTTTGCAAAGACCGCGGCGGCCTCCGGAGTTCGGTGTGCGCTCATAATATGCGCCTCGAAGGGAACCCCCAACCGCGTTAGCTCCTGACAGGCTCCCTTGACGACCGGCCAGTCGCTGTCGCTACCCATAATTACCGCTACTTTTTTCTGTTCCATCCTTGTACCCTCTCCTTCTTTCCTACAACTAAAAAAGGGCATGATGCAGTTGCACCATGTCCTTTTACGCAATCCGGTTGTAAATTTTCGCAATTGTCCTACCGGTTACACCATGCCCACAGCGGGAAGTTCCAAAAAAATTTTCTCTGCAGCTCATCGGCGTAACCCTCCTTGCGAAAAAAATATAATGACCCTTTCGAGTCAATCATCTGCATTTAGTTTAGCTTTTTTCAGGGGCAAAAGCAACAGCAAAACAGCGAAAAAATCATTTTTAGCCAAACACACAGATACGGCAGTAGCCGCCCTGTTTTCTTGTGTAAAATAGCTATTCTCCTTGTCTGGGCTACGCTGTTGTGTTACAATAGCAGAAACAGAACAGGAGGGATATCCTTGATTAGAGTTTGCTTTTACACCCTTGGCTGCAAGGTGAATCAATACGAGACACAGGCACTTGCCCAACGCTTTACCGCCGAGGGCTTTTTAGTCTGCCCCCAGGACGAGCCAGCGGAGGTTTACATTGTAAATTCCTGTACGGTAACTGCCGAGGGCGACCGCAAGGTACGTCAGCTGCTGCGCCGGCTGCGGCGCGAACACCCTGATGGGGTGGTTGCGCTGACCGGCTGTTACCCCCAAGCGTTTCCCACGCAGGTTGCCGCGCTGACCGGCGTGGATGTCATTACCGGCAGTCGCGACCGTGGGGGACTGCTCCGTGCCGTGGCGCACCATTTGGCCACCGGGGAGCGGGTGGTGTCCATTGTCCCCCACACCAAGGGCGAGGCGTTTGAAGCGATGTCCGCGGACGACTTTGGGCAGCGCACCCGGGCGTTTTTAAAAATTGAGGACGGCTGCGAAAACTACTGCGCCTACTGCATCATTCCCTTTGCCCGCGGGCCGGTGCGCAGCAAGCCCATGGCGCAGCTGGCTGACGAATTAACGGCGCTGGCCACCAGCGGTCACCGGGAGGTGGTGCTGGCGGGCATCAACCTGTCCAGCTACGGCCGGGACACCGGCCACCGCCTAATTGACGCGGTGGAGCTGGCCTGTGCCACCGCCGGCATTGACCGGGTAAGGCTGGGTTCGCTGGAGCCCGACCTGATTACCCCCGACGACATCGAGCGAATGTCCCGACTGGGCAAGGTTTGCCCGCAGTTCCACCTGTCCCTGCAAAGCGGCAGTGATACGGTGCTTGCCCGAATGGGGCGACACTACCTCTGCGCGGACTATCTGGCAGTGGTGGAGCAGATTCACGCCTGCTTCCCCGACGCGACCATCACCACCGACCTCATGGTAGGCTTTCCCGGTGAAACGGAGGAGGAATTTACCGAAACTCTGGCCTTTGCGCGGCGGGTGGGGTTTGCCAAAATTCATGTGTTTGCCTATTCCCCCCGGGAGGGCACCCGGGCGGCAACCATGCCGGAGCAGCTGTCCGGCACCGTCAAAAAGCAGCGCAGCCACCGGCTTTTGGCAGTTGCGGCCGCACTGCGGCAGGAGTTTTTGTCCACGCTGGTTGGGCAGCGGGTACAGGTGCTGTTCGAGGAACGCGGCCACGACGGCAGTCAAACCGGCTACACCAAAAACTACACCCCCGTATCGGTCACCGAACCGCAGAGCTTGCAGGGAAAGCTGCAAACCGTGCTGATTACCGAGGCGGGGGCGGAGGGATGCTTTGGCGTGTTGGCAGACTAATGCCTTACTTGGAGCTGAACAGGAACTGTGCAAACTCGCTGCTGGGGCTGATAATGATTTTCGCCCCGCTTTGCGGCAGGGTGGCCTTGTAGGTTTCCAGCGTCTTGTAGAACTTGTAAAACTCTGGGTCCGCGCCGTAGGCTTGGTTGTAAATGGCCGCCACATCGGCATCGCCCTTGCCGCGAATCCGCTGTGCCTCGGCGTTTGCTTCGGCACGCAGCGCCGCTGCTTCCTTGTCGGCGGAGGATTTAATCTTTTGCGCTTCCTCCTTGCCCTCGCTGCGGTACTGCCGTGCCATCTGCTCCCGCTCGGTACGCATGCGGTTAAAGATGTTCTCGTTGTTCTCGCTGGGGAAGTCGGTGCGCTTGAGCTGGATGTCCGCTACCTTAATGCCATAATCCTTCAGCACCGCGTTTAGCTCAGCCGCATTCTGCGACAGCATTTCCAACACATATTCCTTGTTGGAAATCAAGTCCTTGGCGGTGGTCAGGCCAATCTTTTCGTTCATCTTGGAGTACATCAAATCCTCGATGCGCTGGTTGGCTTGGGTAATGGTGTTCATGGTAATTTTAAACTTGATGGGGTCAACAATCCACCACTGGGCGTTGTTGTCCAAAATCATCTTCTTTTTGTCGGAGGTAATGACCTCCCGGGGCATGGTGTCATAGGTAATCAGGCGGTTGTTCACCTTTTCCACCCGGTCAATGAAGGGCACCTTGAATTTTAGCCCCGCGCCATTTTGCAGTCTAACGGTGCTGTAGGTGGGGTCGGCTTGCACAACCGCAAGCTCCTCGTCGGTCAGGTTGTTTACATCGACCGCCACAATCTCATTAAAGCGGTACAAAATAGCATGCTCTGTCTCGTCCACGGTGTAAACGCATTGCAGCAGTACAATCAGTGCGACAAAGACCAGCGCCACAATGGCAACTCGCTTGCCCAGCTTTTTTGCGCCCTTAGCAAGGTTTTCCTGCGCGCCGTGCAGGTCGAAGGGCTCCCCGAAGGGACCGCCGGGATTTTGGTTAAAGTCCATCTGTGTCCCCTCCTTACTTCATGTCAAACAGCTTTACGCCGTTTGCGTCGTCCATAATGTAAATGTCCACGCCCTTTAAAACCTCTTGCAGCGTTTCCAGATACATCCGGGAGCGGGTGACCTCGGTGCCCTTGAGGTACTCGGTATACAGCTGGGAATAGGCGGTAACTGCGGCCTTGGCCGACTCGACGCGGTTGTTGGCGTAGGCCGACGCGTTGTTAATCAAGGTGGCAGCTTCGCCGCGGGCGGTAGGAATAACCTCATTTTTGTAGGCGTTTGCTTCGTTGATGTAGGAATTTTTGTCCTCCCGGGCACCGGCTACATCGCGAAAGGCCTCGTCCACCTCGGGCGGCGGGTTTACATCCTGTAGCTGCACGCCGACAATCTTAACTCCGCTGTTGTACTTGTCGCAGATGGCTTGCAGGTCGGTCATAATCTCGGACTGAATGGTCGATTTGTTTTCGGTCAGCGCTTCATCCAGCGTGTGGTTGGCAACCACGCGGCGGATAGCCGATTCCGACACTGTGCGCAGGGTGGTATCAATATCATCCACCTGAAACAGGTATTCCACCGGGTTTTTCACCTGATACTGCACAATGGTTTCCACCACTGCAATGTTTTCGTCCCCGGTCAGCATTTTGGACTCGGTAAAGTTGTCCACAAACTCCGGCGTTTGGCTGGTATTGTTGGCGGTGGCAAAGCCAAATTCCATGCGGTGTACGGCATTGACGTCGACCACCGTTTTTTTGTCAATCAGGGGGATTTTGTAGTTAATGCCGGGCTTGGTCTCGGTGCTGATGTACCGGCCAAACCGCTGAATGACAGCCTCCTGCCCGGTGTTAATGGTATAAACGGAATTTGACGCAAGCAGCAGTACCACCAGTGCTGCCAGTACGGCAGTGGCAATGCCGCCAACTCTTTTTGCAGTCATGCTTTTTCCTTCTTCCTTTTTTTCTATAGAATTTATATCACCATCCGCCGCCCTGCAAAAGACCCGCTTACGGGGTTTTAAGCTCCTGCAAAAGCTGCTGGAATAGTTGTTGTTGCCGCGGGGTAAGGCGCTCCGGCACCTGCAAGGACAGCTCGGTGCGGCTAATGGGCAGCGGCTGGTCAATTAACCCCAGCAGGTAGTCCAGCGACACATTAAACTGCCGCGCCATGGCTACTTTTACATCATCGCTGGGTTCGCTCCGCTCCTTTTCATAGGCCGAAACGGTGTAGTGTGACAGCCCCAGCAATTCCCCCAGCTCCCGCTGGGAAAGCCCCGCTTTGCGGCGAAGCTCGGTCAGTCTGCGTCCTATCATAAGTGATACCCTCCCTCGCTGCCGCTGCGGTAGCTAGAATACTTGCCGCTGCGTTTTTTAATGTTGCGCGCCCGCAGAATCAGCACCAGATAGAGCGTCAGCAACCCGACTGTTACAAGGATAATAAATTTTGCCCGAAAGGTATGAATCTCGTTTTGTGCCCAACCCACTGCCCACAGCAGCTGGGAACGCTTAATGTCGGCGCTGGCAACCAGCGGAACGCTCCCCAGCTCTTCCTCCATGTACATCAGGCGCAGCTTGCCCACCGTCTGTCCCTTGGTGACCGGTGCTTCCAGATGGTCGGGGATGTCCGGTTCGTACAAAATGCTGGAGGGCTGGATGTTCTTGTGCATCAGGGCGGTAAACTGCTCGGCAGTGGCCAGCCGCACAAAGTCCGCGTCAAAGGAGTATTTCACCGGAATTTCCACCAGCTCCTCGCCCCGCTCCACAGCGGTGCGTACGCCAAAGTTTTCAAACGCCCACTCGTACAGTTTTTTTGTCTCGCTAAACGAAAGATTTCCCGGGGTAGTGGGTGTTCCGTCCGCCTCCCGGATGGGGACACCCAGCAGCACCACTAGGTAGGTGTAGCCGTTTCGCTTGGCCTGTGTCACTAGGCAGCGGTCGTTGGTAATGGTACCGGTTTTTATGCCCACCACCGGCGCGTAGTAATACTCACTGCGCGGGGACAGCATCAGGTTGGTGTTGGTAATGGGGAAGCTGGTGCCTTTGTTAATGACATGCTCCTCATAGGAGTAGGTGGACACCATTTCGGCAAAGCCCGGCAACGACATGGCATGCTTCGCCAAAATGGCCATATCGTGGGCGGTGGTGTACTGCTCCTCATCCAACCCGTGGGGGTCGGTAAAGTTGGTGTTGGTGCAGCCCAGCTCCCGGGCGCGGTCGTTCATCATCTGTACAAACAGCTTTATCGAGCCGCCGCTGACATAATCGGCCAGCATCAGCGCACCCTCCGCCCCCGAAAACACCATGGCGTGGTAAAGGATGTCTCGAATGGTGGCCTCGTCCCGGGGGTAATACCCGCCGGTTTTGGCACCGGTTCCCACAATCATTTCGTTAATGTTCGGACGCAGCGTATGGGTTTCGGTGTCGGGGTTCTTGACTTTTTCCAGCGTTAAAATAGCCGTCATAATTTTAGTCAGCGACGCGGGCGGCAGCGGCGTATCAATGTTTTGGGAAACCATGACCTGCCCGGTTTCCAAATTTTCCATGTACACGGCTTTGGCGCGCACATCAAAGGGCAGCTCCTGCACCTGTACCGCCCAGGCGGTGGCTGTTCCCAAACAGGTGCTAAAAATAATAGCAATCGACAATAAAAGACTGATTTTTTTCATGGACAATCCTCTCGTTTTAGGCTACAATGTAGTTTATACGCTTTAGTATAACACATTTCATTATGGCTGTACCACAAACGAACTGTAAATTTTTATATTGGAGGCTTTTTCCATGGATAACAATAAGCTGGGCTTTGACACTCTGGCCCTGCATGCGGGCTTTTCCGGCGACCCCGGCGAGTGTTCCACCGAGGTTCCCATTCACGCGACCTCGGCCTATCGGTTTGAAAGCACCGAGCACGCGCGGCAGGTGTTTGAGCTCAAGGCCGAGGGCAACATCTACTCCCGTCTGGGCAACCCCACTGTTTCGGTTCTGGAGCAACGGGTAGCCGCATTGGACGGCGGCGTGGGCGCAGTCGCGTTTTCCTCCGGGCACGCGGCTATCTTTTCCACTATTTTGTGTCTGGCCGAGCAAGGCGACGAGATTGTTTCCTCCATGAACATCTATGGCGGCGCTATTAACATGTTTGGCGTGACGCTGGACAACCTTGGCATTACCGTCAAGTTTGTTACCGGCAACAACCCTGCCGACTGGGAAGCGGCCATTACCGACAAAACCAAGGCCTTTTTCTTGGAGGTCGTGGGCAACCCCAACGCCAATGTGGCCGATTTAGAGCCGATTGCCGCTGTTGCCAAAAAGCACGGCGTGGTGATGATTGCCGATTCCACCTTTACCACCCCCGCGCTCTGCCGCCCCAAGGAGTTTGGCGCGGATATTGTCATTCATTCGGCAACCAAGTTTTTGTGCGGGCATGGCAACTCGCTGGCCGGCATTGCCGTGGACTGCGGCACCTTTCCCTTTGCTGGCAACCCCCGCTTTCCCAAATACAACACCCCCGATGTCAGCTACCACGGCATTGTGTTTGCCCGGGACTTTGCCGCCTGTCCCTTTGCGGTACGGCTGCGCGCCCTTATCCTGCGGGATGTAGGCGGCTGCCTGTCGCCCTTTAATGCCTATCTGGTGCTGCTGGGCATCGAAACGCTCAGCCTACGCATGGAACGGCACTGTGCCAACGCACTAGCAGTAGCGCAGTATCTGCGCCAAAACCCCAATGTCAGCGTTGTCTCCTACCCGGGGCTGCCTGACAGTCCTTACTATCCTCTGGCCAAAAAGTACCTGAACGGCCGTGGGGGCGCAGTGTTTACCTTTGGACTCCGGGGCGGTAAGGAAACTGGCGGCCGCTTTATTGACAGTTTACATTTAATTGCCAACGTGGCCAATGTGGGCGATGCCAAAACGCAGGTGATTCATCCTGCCTCCACCACCCACAGTCAGCTTAGCGAGGAACAGCTGGCGGCCTCCGGTATCTCCTCCGAGACCATTCGCATTTCGGTAGGCATCGAGGACATTGCCGACATTCTGGCCGATTTGGAACAGGCGATTCACGCCGCTGTAAAGGAACGCACCCCATGATTTATGTAACCGGCGACCTCCATGGAGATATTGGGCAGCTACAAAGCTCTGCCGTCCGTAAGCTAAAGCGAGGGGACACCCTGATTGTCTGCGGCGACTTTGGCTTTTTGTGGGAGGACTCCCGCGCTGAACGCAAGCGGCTGGTCTGGCTGGGCAAGCGCCGGTATCACCTGCTGTTTGTGGAGGGCACCCATGACAATTTGGATTTACTGCGGGAGTACCCCACCGAGCCATGGAACGGCGGGCTGACCCGGCCGATTAGTGGGCGTCTGCGGCAGCTGGTGCGCGGCGAGCTTTTCGAGCTGGAGGGCAAGCGGATTTTGGCCATGGGCGGCGGACAACCCGACGAGGGCGCTCAGCTGGGGGTCAACTGCTGGCAGGGCGCACTGCCCGACAAGGACGAGATTCTGGCCATCTGTGACCGGCTGGACAGCTGCGGCTGGCAGCTGGATGCCATTATCTCCCATCAGGCGCCCACCAACATTGATGCCTGCATTACCCACCGGGTTTGTGAGGTAAACTTTTTAACCGCGCTAATGGACACCATCCAGCGAAAAAGTAAATTTGGCGACTGGTGCTTTGGCAGCTACCACCAAAACAGGCTGGTGCCGCCCAACTACCGCTGCCTGTACAATCAGGTCTACTGCCTTGGCGGGGTACCACAAGGACTGCTGGCAGAGGGAAAACGCAAAAAAGCCGAACGCAAAGGCGAGGGATAATCCCTCGCCTTTTTCCTCTACTGCTCTATTCGTCCTCGGTAACCTCGGCGGTAATGTTCACGCTTTTGTCCACGCCCAGCTTTTGCGGCTTGCTCAAGGCGTTCTTTTTAATTTGGTCGGCGTGCGCCATCACCTGCGCGGCAATCTCCTCACAAACCTCCGGATTTTCCTTTAGGTAAATCTTAATGTTATCGCGACCCTGTCCCAGACGGTTTTCCTTGTAGGAGAACCAGCTGCCGCTCTTGTTAATAATGTCCAGCTGTACCGCCATGTCCAGCACCTCGCCCACGCGGGAAATGCCCTCGCCGTACATAATGTCAAACTCGGCCTCCCGGAAGGGGGGCGCGACCTTGTTTTTGACTACCTTGACTCTGGTGTGGTTGCCGACTACATCGGTGCCGTTTTTTATCTGGTCGCTGCGGCGCACATCCAGCCGCACCGACGCGTAAAACTTCAGTGCGCGGCCGCCGGGTGTGGTTTCGGGGTTGCCATAGACTACGCCGATTTTTTCCCGCAGCTGGTTAATGAAGATTACCATACAGTTGCTCTTGGAGATAGCGCCGGTCAGCTTGCGCAGCGCCTGCGACATCAGCCGTGCCTGTACGCCCACATGGCTGTCGCCCATTTCTCCCTCAATCTCCGCCTTGGTGACCATGGCTGCCACCGAGTCAACCACGACGACATCCACCGCGCCGGAACGCACCAGTGCCTCGCAGATTTCCAGTGCCTGCTCGCCGGTGTCGGGCTGGGACACCAGCAGCTCGTCAATGTTCACCCCCAGCGCCTTGGCATAAACCGGGTCAAGGGCATGCTCGACATCGATGAAGACTGCCTCGCCGCCATTTTTTTGCGCCTGGGCAACGACATGCAGCGCAACGGTGGTTTTGCCGGAGCTTTCCGGGCCAAACACCTCAATAATACGTCCGCGGGGCAGACCGCCAATGCCCAGCGCCATATCCAGCGTCAGTGACCCAGTGGAGATTGCCTCGACATTCATGGTGACATTTTGACCTAGCTTCATGACCGCGCCCTTGCCAAACTGTTTTTCAATCTGCGCCAGCGCGGTTTCCAATGCCTTCTGCCGTTCCCCTGTGGAGCTGACGGGTGTCGGTGCGGACACCGGCGCTCTTTTCTTTCTGTCTTCTGCCATCCTGTTTATTCCTCCCGCTTTCGTTTTTGTTCTTCCTTCATTATAGTATACGGCGGCGGTAATTGCAACGGAGGACAGGCCGTTTTTGCAAATTTTCCGAACTTTTGTTTGTTTTCAAGATAAAAATTCGCCTTCCCGAAAAAAATCCTGCGTTAAGGGTTTTCTTTTCCTAATAATAATGCTATAGTATGACTATTGTGCGATGATGGGGCGGCTATACTTCCATCATACTTTGTCCCAAATTATCCGGGGGCAGTCTGTTTGTGTTGCCATTGGGAGATGGCGAAAGTGAGAGTCAATATGAAGCGAGAGAAGTCCTGCGGGGCGCTGGTCTTCCGCAAAAACGAACAATCTTACGATTTGGTCTTGCTGCGACATCGGTTTGGCGGCCACTGGTCTTTCCCCAAGGGGCATGTAGAGCTTGGCGAAAATGAGCATCAAACCGCCCTGCGGGAGGTGCGGGAGGAAACCGGCATTCACATCCGCTTGGTGGAGGGCTTCCGGGAAAGCGTCGAGTATTTTCCCAAGCCCGGGGTAAAAAAACAAGTCGTCTACTTTTTGGGGAAGGCGCTGGAGGAAACTCTTGTCCGGCAGGAGGAAGAAATTAGCGAGGTTCGCTGGGTTCCTATTGAACAGGCCGGCGAAATGGTTACTTTTTCCAACGACAAGCGGCTAATCCGTCTGGCCAAGCGCCGGTTGGGGGTATTACGCCCCGGCAATCCCGAAATTGCGTAGCGCCGCATCACTTTGAAAGGTCTTGACTGTTTTTATGTTTAATCAGCCCACCCCGAAAAAGCATTTTTTACAGATGCACATTACCCCGGTTCAGATGATTTGCCTCAGCTTTGTGGCGGTCATCCTGACCGGTGCGCTGCTGCTGATGCTACCCGTTAGTGCCCGGGACGGCAGTATTACTCCCTTTACCAACGCACTGTTTACCGCCACCTCCGCCACCTGCGTAACCGGACTGATTGTCTATGACACCTACCTGCACTTTTCCGGCTTCGGGCAGGCCGTCATTTTGCTACTCATTCAGGTGGGCGGGCTGGGGCTGGTTACCTTTACCAGCTTTTTAAGCCTGATTGCCGGGCGCAAGCTGGGCTTTCGCAGCATGGATTTGGCCAAGGAGTCGGCCAACACCGACAGCTTTGGCGATGTCAAGCGGATGCTACGCACCATTATTACCGTTACTGTCGTCATTGAGTCCTTGGGGGCGCTGGTGCTGGCCTGTACCTTTGTTCCGCTGTACGGCTGGCAGGACGGGGTACCCATCTCGGTGTTTTTGGCGGTTTCGGCCTTTTGCAACGCTGGCTTTGACATTTTGGGGCGCGAGGGCGCCTATGTATCGCTGATGAACTACGTCTCCTCCCCCGGGGTATACATTCCCATTGCACTGCTCATTATCTTCGGCGGGCTGGGCTTTATGGTCTGGCGGGAGATTTTTCACTATCGCAAAACCAAAACGCTGTCGCTGCATTCCCGGCTGGTGCTGTGGATGACCGGGCTGCTGGTGCTGCTGGGGACTGCCGTATTCCTTTTGCTGGAATGGAACAATCCCAAAACCATGGGCACGCTTTCCTTCCTTGACAAGCTGGGGGCTGGCTTCTTTCAGTCCGTAACCACCCGTACCGCAGGGTTTAACAGCATTGACCAAGCGGGGCTGACCGAGCTTTCCAAAATCGCCTCGATTGTGCTGATGTTTATTGGCGCGTCTCCGGCTTCCACCGGCGGCGGCATCAAGGTGACCACCATTGCCGTGGTCATTATGACCATTGCCAGCGTCATGCACGGCTACGAGGATACCATTATCATGCGGTGCAAGGTGGAAAAAAAGGCTGTCTACAAGGCGATTACCCTGTTTGCGCTGGCTTTTTCACTGGTATTCGTTTGCAGCGGTCTCATTGATGTTAGCATGGGCGCCAACAGCGGCATCAGCTTTACCGATGTGGTGTTCGAGGAGGTTTCGGCCTTTGGCACCGTGGGGCTTTCCGCCGGGCTGACGGCACAGGCCAACACCTTCACCAAGTACCTGCTCATTCTTACCATGTACTTTGGCCGCGTAGGGCCGCTGTCCCTGATTGTTTCGCTGGCCATGCGGGTCAGCAGTCAAAAGGAAGTCCTGCCGGTGGGCAAAATATTAATTGGATAACAGGCGATAAGCGCAAAAATGCCGGGCAGTGCTGCCGCTGTCATTCTGTTAGGGAGCAACCTTTTTGGTTGCTCCCTAACTTTTTGGGATGAACGGAATCCACCTGTCAGGTTAAGTTGCTCTATCCACACAGAAAGTTGTTTGTGCTTTACATTTATGGTATACTAATTCTCAACAGTAGTGTTCCTGTTGCGATACACAGGGGATGGGGGGCATACCATGGCAGGAAACAGCAATTTGCATAATTCGAGGGCAGAGAAAGCCGATGAGTTTTACACTCAATTATCGCTGATTGAGAGTGAATTAAAGCACTATAGGGGGCACTTAAAGGATAAAATCATATTGTGCAATTGCGATGACCCTTTTGAAAGCAATTTTTTCAAATACTTTGCTATGAATTTTAATTCGCTGGGACTAAAAAAGCTGATTGCGACCTGTTATGCGACTTCTCCTATTCTTTATACGCAGTTGTGCTTTAACGGCGAGGAGGTTGTTGTCGGCAAAGAGGAGAGCAAAAAGAAACCGTATAAAATTGAAATTACCGAGGTAACAGACGAAAATCAAGATGGACGCGTTGACCTATCCGACGTGGAATATCTTTTGCGAAACAGAAAGAATGCACTTACCCTATTACAGGGCGACGGCGATTTTCGTTCTCCAGAATGTGTCGAGCTACTCAAGCAGGCAGACATTGTTGTTACCAATCCACCATTTTCGTTGTTCCGTGACTATATGGCACAGCTTTTGGAGTATAAAAAGGATTTTCTAATTATTGGGAACCAAAATGCGGTAACGTATCGAGAGATTTTCCCACTTATTCGCGATAATAAAGTCTGGTTAGGGTATAACAATGGGCATTTTTGGTTTAAAGTTCCCGATACCTACGAGATTAAGGCAACCGATTTCAAAATAGATGAAAATGGACAAAAATGGCGGCGCATGGGAAACATCTGCTGGTATACCAATATGGATATTGAAAAGCGTCACGAGAATATGACTTTGTTTCGGGAATATTCGCCTGATGTATACCCGAAATATGATAATTATGATGCGATAGAGGTTAGCAGGACAGCTGATATTCCTTG
>JAVVRO010000038.1:0-13351 GCA_036654695.1 Angelakisella sp.
TGGGGTGGCCGTATTCCAGCATGACATAGTTGGTGATGTCCACAATGTTGCTGATAGGGCGCACACCGCTGGCGCGCAGACGCTCCCGCAACCACCGGGGGGAGGGCGCAATCTTGATATTTTTGATAACAGCTGCCATATACCGCTGGCAGAGCACCGGGTTTTGCACTTCCACCGACAGGTAGCCGCCAATGTCGTCCACCGGGTGCTCCACCGTGGGCACCGGCAGGCACAGCGGCAGGGAAAAGGTCGCCGCTGCTTCCCGGGCAAGGCCGCGTACCGACAGGCAGTCGGGACGGTTGGGGGTAATTTCAAACTCCACCGTGGTGTCATCTAGCCCAATGGCCTTGTGAATATCCATACCGGGGGTGCGGTCGCAGTCCTCGCCCAGTACAAAAATGCCGTCGGCAATGGCATAGGGGAAGTCGTGTACGGTCAGTGTCAGCTCCCCCAGCGAGCAGAGCATACCGCAGCTTTCCACCCCGCGCAGCTTGCCCTTGGTAATCTTAACCCCGCCGGGCAGGGTAGAGTTATGCTTGGCCACCGGCACATAGTCGCCCGCAGTCAGGTTTTGCGCGCCGGTAACAATCTGCACCGTGCTGTCGCCAAGGCTGACCTGACAGACCCACAGATGGTCGCTGTCCGGGTGCCGCTCCAGCGACAGCACCTGCCCGACAACCACGCCGGAAATTTCATCGCCCTCGGACTGGTAGCCCTCCACCTTGGAGCCGGACATGGTCATTGCCTCGCAGAAGCTGCGAATGGGCATATCGGTAGCTACATAGTCATGCAGCCAGTTCATCGAAAGATTCATATTCGTCTATTTCCTTTCCCGCGCGCGGCCTAAAACTGGCGCAAAAAGCGCAAATCGTTTTCGTACAGCAGCCGCATATCGTCAATTTTGTAGCGACCCATGACCAGACGCTCCAGCCCCATGCCAAAGGCAAAGCCGCTGTATTCCTCCGGGTCAATGCCACAATTCGACAGCACCTTGGGGTGTACCATGCCGCAGCCCAAAATCTCAATCCAGCCCTCGCCCTTGCACAGACGGCAGCCTTCGCCGTGGCAGCTAAAGCACTGAATGTCCACCTCGGCACTGGGCTCGGTAAACGCAAAGTGGTGGGGGCGAAACCGCACTACAGCTTGCTCGCCGTACAGCTTTTTGACAATCGACTCCAAGCAGCCCTTAAGGTCGGACATGGTAATACCGCGATCCACCACCAAGCCTTCAATCTGGTGGAACACCGGGGAGTGGGTCGCATCCACGGCATCGGAACGGTAAACGCGTCCCGGCGCAATAATGCGGATGGGTGGCTTTTGCCGTTCCATGGTGCGCACCTGTACCGGGGAGGTTTGACTGCGCAGCAGGATGTTTTCGCTGATGTAAAAGGTGTCCTGGGTGTCCCGCGCGGGGTGATCCTTGGGCAGATTCAGCGCCTCAAAGTTATAGTAGTCCAGCTCCACCTCCGGCCCTTGGGCAATGTCGAACCCCATGCCAATCATGATTTCCTTAATTTCATCCAGCACCAGTGTAAGGGGATGGGGATGCCCTAGTGTGCGGCGACTGCCGGGCATGGTGACATCCAGCGCTTCCAGACGCAGCTTTTGCCGTGTCGCGGCCTCACGCAGTGCCTGCTGCCGCTGGGTCAGCTCGTTTTCCAGCGTTTCCTTCAGTTGATTGACCAGCTGCCCCATTATGGGACGCTCCTCGGCTGACAGCTGCCCCATCTGCTTAAGCAGGGCGGTCAGCTCGCCTTTCTTTCCCAGAAATTTAACCCGAAGCTCCTCCAGCTCCTTTAAGTCCGCCGCCTTGCTCAGCTGTTCGATGGCTGCGGCCTTGACTGCCTCCAATGCGCTTTTCATGTTGTTTCGTCCTTTCTTCCGTGAAAAAATGATTGCAGAGCAAAAAATAACGCCCCTCGCCCCTCCAAAAGGGACGAAAGGCGCAAAGGCTGCATTCCGTGGTACCACCCAAATTCCCGACCTGCCGCCGGGCGCTTGTTGCTGCCGATAACGTGGCAGATTCCGTCGCCGCCTAGTTGACATTGCTGCCGTTCTGCGGAGCCGCTCCCGGGTGAACTTCACAGTGCGACCGTCCGGTTTGCTTTCAGCCAATGGCAAACCCTCTCTGCTGGACATTTGGCGCCGTTACTCTCCCGTTCCTTGCGTTTGTTGTATTTGCACTATATGTTAGCACATCTGGTCACAAAATGCAACTGGTACGCAAAAGAACTTTTTTGTTCCAGATTGTTTTTTTACCGCGGCCGTGATAAACTGAAAGTAGAATACAGCAAAAGGAGGGGCTTCGTTGCAGCAGATTATGGCTGGGGTAGACAGCGTGGAGATTGCCCGGATGGAACGCCTGATTTCTAGAGAAAGCTTTTGCAACCGTATTTTTTCCGTGGAGGAACAACAGTACATCGTGGGAAAGCATCATCCGGCGCAGACTGCCGCAGGGCATTTTGCCGCCAAGGAGGCCTTCCTAAAGGCAATGGGAACCGGTATTACCCGACTGGATTTGTGCGAAGTGGGTGTTAGCCACGATGTGGCTGGTGCGCCAAGGCTGGCGCTGCGGGGCTGGGCAAGTGAACTGGCTGAGGGCTGGTCACTGTCCCTGAGCATTACCCATACCAATGCCACGGCAACTGCCTTTGTGGTGGCCTACCATGAATAATCTGACAGGAAAAGAGTGGATTGCAAAATGACCTTTGCGACGGTAGCTGCCATGCGCCGGATTGAACAGCTGGAGCAGGAACGGGGGACAAGCTGGTACCAGATGATGACCGATGCGGGGTTGGCCGCAGCACAGCTGATTGGCGACCGCTTTGCCCTGCCGGGGAAGCGGGTAACGGTGCTGTGCGGCCCCGGGAACAACGGCGGCGACGGCTTGGTAGTGGCAGCGGCGCTGCACCGGGCGGGGGCGCTGGTGACCGTTGCGCTGACCAGCGGCGCGCCGGTACGCGAGCCTGCCGCAACCGCCCTTGCCGACCTGCCCGCGGGGGTGGGCATGGTGGTGCTGCCCTGCCGCAGCATCTCCTCCATTTTTCAAACCGACCTGCTCATTGACGCAATCTACGGCATCGGCTTTACCGGCGAGGTGTCGGAGCAGGACAGCTCCCTGTTCCAGCTGGCAGCGGCCAGCAGTGCGGTCAAAATTGCACTGGATCTGCCCAGCGGAATGGATGGTGACAACGGCCGCTATACCGACTGCCTGCGTGCCGACCTGACCATCGCCATTGCCTGCTACAAGGCCGCGCATCTGGTTAGCTGGGCGCGGCAAGTAGGCGGTGAACTTTTGCTGGCCACTACCTCGCTGACTACGGCGGCCGACAACAGCGAGCTGCTGTTGTCGACGCTTTCCCGCGAGCTTGTTTGCCTGCCCCCGCGGTTGCCATGGAGCCACAAGGGACAAAACGGCCGACTGGCGGTGCTCAGCGGTTCCCGGCGCTTTCCCGGTGCGGCGGTGCTGGCCTGCATGGGTGCGCTGCGCAGCGGGGTCGGGTATGTTACGCTGCTGGCCACGCAGCAGGTCTGCAATGTGGTAGCCGGCCACCTGCCGGAGGTGACCTTTATTGTGTTGCCCGAAAACGAGCAGGGCGGCATTGACGGTACTGCCGCAGAGGATATTATTGACAACATAGCCCTTGCCGACGCGGTGCTGGCAGGGTGCGGCATGGGCGACACCGACGACACGGCAACCATTGTGCGTACCCTGCTGGAACACTGCAAAAAGCCGCTGCTGCTGGATGCCGACGGCATTAACGCCCTGCGGGGGGATGCGGCGGCGTTGGGCTCCACAGCGGAACCGGTGGTGTTGACTCCCCATCCCGGGGAGTTCTCGCGCTTGGCAAAAGAGCATATATATGGTACCGGCGGCGACTACACCTTGGCAGCGGCAAGGCTTTCGGCCGAAACTGACACAACGCTGCTGCTCAAGGGCGCAATCACCGGTATTTTTATGGGCAGGCGGCAGCCTGTGTTCAGCTTTATGGGCAACGACGGACTTGCGCGGGGTGGTAGCGGCGACCTGCTTTCCGGCGTGATTGGTTCACTCATGGCGCAGGGTGCGTCCCCGGGCGAGGCAACCCTTTGCGGGGCGTGGCTGCACGGCCGAAGCGCCGAGCTTGCCGCCGCAGAGTCAAACCGCCGCTGGATGACCCCCCACGACCTTGCGGACTCCCTGTGCGACGCGCTCTGCGAGCTGACGGAGGGCTGACCTAGCCCCTTGGGAGGGCAGATGGATGGTACCAAAAAAACTTTGGAGCTTAGGCTGCGCACTGTTGCTGCTGGCCGCCTGCGGCGCGCCGGAGAACCGCTGGCGGGAGCGCATTGCCGCAGCTTCGGCAGCGCCCTGTGTTATGACGGGAACCCTGACACTGGAGGGCGCCTTGGAGCCAATGGGGCTGACTGTTACCCGACAGGGTGACGGGCTAACCATCGAGCTGACTGCCCCGCCGGAGCTAGCCGGACTGCGGGTGGACTTTGCCGAGGAGACCGCCCGGTTGGAGCACCGGGGACTGGTGATGAACCTGCCGGAGGGGGAGCTTCCCGAGCAATCGGTGTTTACAGCGCTGAAAAACCTGCTGTCGCAGCTGCCGGAGCCGGAGCCAACCCTGACGCGTAGGGGGACGCAGTTGGTGCAAACCGGCCATGCGGGGCTTTCGCCCTATGCCATTTTATGGAATGAAAAGGAAATGAAAATGGAACAAATTAACTTGCCCGGGGCAGGTGCTGTCATTACTATTACCGATTTTATCATCGTATAAGCCACCGGCAAAGGATAATAATAAGAGAGTCAGAACGTTAAAATATCAACAAATATTTAGCCTGTTTGCACAAATCTATTTTGAGTATAGAAAAATTGCTTTCCTTTTTTGAATACAAGTGATATACTAATCGGTAGTCTATATAGTACTGCGAAAATGGGTCTTTTCGCTACATGACGTTTAAAAGGGAGCGTATGAGCTTGAATAAAATTGTGGTTACCGGTGGGCGCGAGCTTAACGGGACAGTAAAAATAGGCGGCGCCAAAAATGCCGCTGTAGCAATTATTCCCGCAACCATCCTTGCCAGAGGCCGCTGTGTTCTGGAAAACATTCCAAATGTCAACGATGTGACGCTGTTGCTGCGAATGCTCACCGAAATGGGAGCGACAGTAAAAATGCTTGGCAAAAAAACGGTGGAGATTGACACTACGCACATCACCGAGCCGGTGGTGCCGTACGATATGGCGAAGGACATGCGCGCCAGCTACTATTTTTTGGGGTCACTGTTGGGTCGCTGCCACAGGGCGAGCGTCTCGATGCCGGGGGGCTGCAACTTTGGAGTGCGTCCCATTGACCAGCACATCAAGGGCTTTGAGGCCATGGGTGCCGAGGTCGAGATTGAAAACGGAATGATTAACGCAAGAGCGGACAGCCTTGGGGGAGCGCACATCTACTTTGATGTGGTTTCGGTGGGTGCCACCATGAATGTCATGCTAGGCGCCTGCCGTGCCCAGGGGCTGACCATTTTGGAAAATGTGGCCAAGGAACCACACATTGTTGACCTTGCCAACTTCTTAAACTCCATGGGCGCCGATATCCGTGGAGCGGGCACCGACGTGATTAAAATTCGCGGTGTAGATGTTATGCACGGTGTCCATTACACTATTATTCCCGACCAGATTGAAGCCGGCACCTACATGGCTGCCGTGGCCGCCACCGGCGGCAATGTCCTCATCCAGAATATTATCCCCAAGCACATGGAACCCATTACCGCCAAGCTGCGCATGGCCGGGGTCAGTGTGGAGGAGGGCGACGATTGGCTGCGCATTATCCGCCACGGCCCCATTCGTGCCATTAACGTGCGGACACGCCCACATCCCGGCTTTCCCACCGACATGCAGCCCCAAATGGCAGCCATGCTGGTGACTGCCGAGGGGACAAGCATTATTACCGAGGGAGTTTGGGATAACCGCTTCCGGTATGTCAACGAGCTGACGCACATGGGCGCAGCCATTACCGTGGACGGCAAGGTGGCGGTCATTGTCGGCTCCAAGGAGCTGACCGGTGCGCCGGTGCGCGCAACCGACCTGCGGGGCGGCGCGGCAATGATTATTGCCGGACTGATTGCCCGGGGCACTACCGAGATTGAAGAAATTATCCACATTGAACGCGGCTACGAGGAAGTAGTGGAAAAGTTTGCCGGGCTGGGTGCCGATATCCGCCGGGTGACAGTGCCTGACGCGGCGATTGCCGAGGCACGGTAACAAAAAAGAGGGAGGGGAATGCCTTGTTAAAGGTTGTGCCGCTGTGCAGCGGCAGCAGTGGAAACGCTGCTTACATAGGCACCTCCACCAACGGGATACTCATTGACGCGGGCAGAAACTGCAAAACGATTCTTAACGCCTTGGAGGTGGTCGGGATTGAACCCGCCGCCATCAAGGCGATTTTGGTTACCCATGACCACAGCGACCACATCAGCGGACTGCGGGTGTTGGCTAAAAAATTACGGGTGCCGGTCTATGCCTCGGAGGAAACCCTCTGCGGTATCGAGTCCGCGGGTTGCATTGACAGCACCACGCAGTTATTCGAGCTAAGCGCCCCTAGCGATATTGCCGGACTGGGGGTTACGCCCTTTGACACCCCCCACGATGTTGCACATTCCTTGGGCTTTCGCATTGAAGCGGGGGAGCGCACCATTGGCTTTGCTACCGACTTGGGACGGGTTACCACCGACATTCTAGCAGGGCTGACCGGCTGCGACCTAGTACTGCTGGAGGCAAACTACGACGAACAGCTGCTGTCCCTGTCCAGCTACCCCTATTACCTCAAGCAGCGTATTCGCTCCGACCGGGGGCATCTGTCCAACGCGGACAGCGCCGCCTGTGTGCGGTGCCTTGCGCTTTCCGGTACTGGGCGGTTCATTTTGGGGCACCTGAGCCGGGAAAATAACACGCAGTTACTGGCACTGCAAGCGGCGAAGATGCAGCTGACCGAATGCGGCTTGGTGGAAGGACGCGACTATCTGCTGACTGCTGCCCAACGGCTGACACCCACCCAGCCGATGCTGCTGTAACCATGGAGGTGCTGGTATGTTGACGGTGAACCTGATTGCGGTAGGAAAACTCAAGGAGGGCTGGATGCGTGACGGCCTTGGCGAATATGCGAAGCGGCTTGCGGGCTACTGCCGCTTTACCGTGACCGAGCTGGAAGAATTTCGGCTGCCGGAAAACCCTGCCCCCGCACAGATTGCCAAGGGGCTGGAGGCCGAGGGCGACAGCATTCTGGCGGCAGTGGGCAAGGCGGAGCTGATTGCGCTCTGCATTGAGGGTACAGCGCTGACCTCACCGCAGCTGGCCGAGGAGCTGGGCAAGCTGAGCCAAACCGCCAGCCGAATCTGTCTGGTCATTGGGGGCAGCTACGGCCTTTGCGACAGGGTAAAGCAGCGTGCGCGGTTGCGGTTGTCCCTGTCCAAGATGACATTCCCCCACCAGCTGTTCCGGGTTATGCTGGCCGAGCAGCTCTACCGAGCCTTTTCCATTGCAGCAGGGGGAAAATACCACAAATAGGGAAAAAAGAACATATTTTCGTCAAAAAGAACACTTGTGCGGCTTTGCACAGGTGTTTTTTGCACATTTTGGCGAATAAACAGGGCTTTTTGACCACGATAGGTATTGCGTTTTAGCATGAATTGTATTATAATTTTCATATCGCGTGGTGAATAGTGGTTGATAGTGGTGCACTGGTGGTGAACAAACCCTAAGGAGGTGACGGCAGGAATGCTAATCGGTCAATACGAGCATAGCTTGGATAGCAAGGGCAGGATGAATTTTCCTGCCAAATTCCGGGAAGACTTAGGGGAACGTTTTATTGCCACCAAGGGGTTGGATGCCTGCGTCGCAGTCTATTCCTTTGGGGAATGGCAGCTGTTGGCCGACAAGGTCAAGCGTCTGCCAGAGGCAAAATCGGCACTGCTCAAGCGCTTCTTCTTTGCTGGCGCGGTGGAGGTCGAGCCGGACAAGCAGGGTCGCATCGTACTTCCGGCACACCTGCGTGGCTATGCGTCACTGGACAAGGACGTAGTGGTCGCCGGCGTGTTGGACAAGGTGGAGATTTGGGACAGCCAGCGGTGGACAGGCCATACCGGCGAAATGACCGCCGAGGCAATGTCGGCAGCGATTTCTGCCATGGAGGACTTCTGACATGGCATTTGAACATATTCCGGTACTGCTCCAGGACTGTATGGAGGGGCTGGCAATTCGCCCGGAGGGCATCTATCTGGATGGCACCGCGGGCGGCGGCGGGCACTCCTTTCACATTGCCCAGCGGCTGACCACCGGCAGGCTGTTGGCGCTGGACAAGGATCCGGACGCTATTGCGGCAGCAGGGCAGCGCTTGGCGCAGTTCCCGCAGGCCAAGGTCATTTGCAGCGACTTTGCCGACATCCCGTCGGTGCTGGACAGCGAGGGTATTGGGTTTGTGGACGGCATTTTGCTGGACTTGGGCGTTTCCTCCCACCAGCTGGACACCGCCGAGCGCGGCTTTTCCTACATGCAGGACGCGCCGCTGGATATGCGCATGACCCAAAGCGGACCCGGCGCATTTGAGCTGATTAATCAAACCGATGTCAGCAGTCTTGCCCGCATTATTCGTGAATTTGGCGAGGAAAAGTATGCCCTTGCCATTGCCAAAAAAATTGGCTATGCCCGGCAGGATGGGCCGATTAAAACCACCGGCGAGCTGGTTAAAATTATTGAGCACGCCATGCCGCCATCGGTGCGGCACGAGGGCGGGCACCCCGCTAAGCGTACCTTTCAGGCTATCCGCATTGCGGTCAACAGCGAGCTGGACAACCTGTCACGCTGCTTGGATACTGCCTTTGAACGGCTGGCACCGGGAGGGCGGTTTGCCGTTATCACTTTTCACTCCCTAGAGGATCGCATGGTCAAGCAGAAGTTTGCCGCCCTGTGCAGGGGCTGCACCTGCCCGCCGGACTTTCCCATCTGCATCTGTGGCAACCAGCCCAAGGGTGCGCTGGTCAACCGCAAGCCCATTGAGGCCAGCGAACAGGAAAAAGAAGAAAATGGCCGCAGCAGGAGTGCCAAGCTGCGTGTCATAGAAAAGAAATAATGAAATGACACCATAGAGGGGAGCATTCGTCATGCAGAACGCCGCAAGAAAATTTATTGAGGATACGGAAGAATACAACGAGCTGTATGGCTACACGCCCTACGTCGAGGAGGCACCGCCCAAACTGACGGTGACCCGCCGGCGGAGCTTTCTTGCGGGGATTAGCCGCGTTCGGCTGCTGCTGTGTGCGGCTATGGTGGTTGCGGTGGTTTCCCTCAGCATCTACAACAATGTGGCTATGGTGGAGCTGGGCGACCATTTTACCCAGCAGACTGCTACCTTGGCGGAGCTAAGCGCACAGGGGGAGCGGCTGCAATCCCAAATGGATAACGCGATTTCCCTGATGCAGGTAGCCGACAATTCGGCGGCTACCATGCTAATGGGCAAAGCGGAGAGCTACCAGATTACCTACATCAGCCTAGGGGACGAGGATACCATTGAGCGCACTACCAAAACCCCCGACCAGCTGCCGCTGCAAAAGGTAATGAAAACGCTAAGCAAGCTACAGGAATACATGCACAACCGCTAAACATAGATATGTAAAGTAAAAAGAACCTATCCGCTGGAAAGTCCGGGACCGCAGGTCGCCGCTTTGTAGCGGCTAGGTTTTCTGCAAAAAAAGACCCTTTGCAAAAACGGTCGAAAAATGAACCATGGGAGGTGCCCGAATGCCAGACCTGCCAAACAATCAAATACGCAGACGGTTGGCGATTGCGGGCGTCTTGCTCATTTTCGTAGGGTTAGGCGCAGTGGTACATCAGCTGTACACCATTCAGCTGGAAAACGGCGACTTTTACCAAACCAAGGCACTGGCGCAGCAGCTGCGCACAACCTCGGTCAGTGCCAACCGCGGTACGGTGTATGACCGCAACGGTAACATCCTTGCGGTGTCGGGGGATGTGTGGACGGTGCTGTTTTCGCCCGCCGACATTACCGACGCGCAGGCCGAACTGCTGGCTGATGGGGTAAGCGACATTTTGGGAGTCAAGCGCGAGGATGTCATCGAGGGCGCCAAGGACAAAACAAAGTACTACCGCGTCATTAAAAAAAGCGTTGACAAGCAAACCGCCGACAAGGTGCTTGCCTTTGCCGATGAGCACGACATCAAGGGTGTTTATCTGGAGGAGAGCAGCAAGCGCACCTACCCTTACGGCAGCGTGGCATCCAATGTTCTGGGCTTTGTCAACACCGAAAACAAAGGCGCCTATGGGCTGGAGGCTTACTACAACAACACCCTGAGCGGGACTCCCGGACGGGTAGTGACGGCCAAAAACGCTTGGGGCACCGACATGCTGTTTCGCTATCAGGAGGTCTACAACCCCCAGGACGGCAACAGCGTTGTAACCACCCTCGACGCGACCATTCAGCAGATAATGGAACGACACATGCGCACGGCGGTCATCGAGCATGGGGTAAAAAAGAAAGCCGCCGGCATTTTTATGGATATTCGCACCGGTGAGGTGCTGGCCATGGTAACCATGCCGGACTTTGACCCCAACAAGCCCAACGAGCTTGCCGACAGGGAAGCCCGGGAGGCGGTGGAAGCGCTCAAGCCGCAGCCGCTGCCCGAAAACCCTACCGAGGAGCAGCAAACCGCCTATGACGCAGTTTTTAAGGAATACGACAAGGCGCTTGCACAGGCGCAGTTTGACCAGTGGAATAACAAGTGCATCAGCGTACCCTACGAGCCCGGCTCGGTCTTTAAAATAGTAACCCTGTCCGCCGGTCTGGAAACCGGCGCGGTTAACCTCAATAGCAAGTTTTACTGCCCCGGCTACCACATTGTCAACGGTGTACGCAAAAAATGCTGGAAGCTGACCGGACACGGTTCGCAGGACTTGGCATTGGCAACCCGCAACTCCTGTAACCCGGCCTTTATGATGATTGGCTCGGCCGTCGGCGCACACAACTTCTTTCACTATTTTGCCGGCTTTGGGCTGACACAGCCCACTGGTATTGCCCTGCCCGGCGAAGCCTCCGGCGTGTTTCACAGCGAGGAGGCACTGGCCAATCCCCTGGACTACGAAAACTCCCTGACCAGCTGTTCCTTTGGTCAAACCTTTAAAATTACCCCCATCCAGCTAATTACCGCAGCGGCAGCGGCTTGCAATGGCGGCTACCTGTACGAACCAATGCTCATCAAGCAGATTGTGGACAGTCAGGGCAACATTGTGGAAAATGAACAGCCAAAGCTCAAGCGACAGGTTATCTCCAACGAAAGCTCTAAAATTGTCTGTGACATTCTGGAATCCAACGTGGTCAGCGGTTCGGGCATCCATGCGCGCATTCCGGGCTACCGCACCGCCGGCAAAACCGGAACCTCCGAAAAAATTGACCAGCTTGACCAAACCGGCATTGAACGGTACATTCTATCCTATGTGGGCATCGCGCCCATGGACGACCCCAAGTACGCCTGTCTGGTGCTGCTGGATGAACCCTCCCTGACCAATGCCTACGGCTCGACCATTGCCGCGCCGGTGGTTGGCGCAATCTTCAGCGATGCGCTGCCATACCTTGGCGTAGAAAAGCGCTTTACCGAAAAAGAACTGAGCATGGCAGATATGACCATCGGCGGGTATGTTACGGCGCAGCCTCATGTTGCCCAAAGCCGGTTGCTGGAAAAAAACCTCCGGGTGCGCATTGTGGGGAATGGCAGCAAGGTTGTAGCACAGGTACCGGTAGGCGGAACCACCATTCCTCAGGGGAGCACCGTCATTTTGTACACCGAGGAGGAAACGCCCAGTGAACAGACCACCGTGCCGGATGTCCGCGGGAAAAGCGGTATGACTGCCAATAAGCTGATTTTAAACGCCGGACTGAATATTCGCATCAACGGCGTGGGCATCGACAATACCAATGCGGTAGCGGCAAAGCAGGATATTCCCCCCGGTTCTCCAGTGCCCAAGGGTACGGTAGTGACCGTGGATTTTGCGGATTCCTCCCTTGCCAATCTACGTTAATATTTCAGGAAAGAGGTGCATCCCTATGACTCTCAGAGATTATTTGCTGGGAATCCCGAACACAACAGCCGCTGACAATCTGGAGCTTGCCATCACCGGTGTTACCGATGATTCGCGCCAGATTACCAAGGGCTGCATCTATGTTTGCATTACCGGAACCCGGTTTGACGGACACGCGGTCGCCGCACAGATGCTGGAGGAAGGTGCCGCAATGGTCGTTGTTGACCACGACCTTGGGCTGTCCCGGCAGGTGGTGGTGGAAAATACCCGCGTAGCCTACGCCCTGCTGTGCGCAAATCACTTTGGCAACCCTGCCAAAAAGCTGCGGATGCTTGGGGTAACCGGCACCAACGGCAAAACCACCATAACGTTTTTAATTAAAAGCATTTTGACCGCCGCCGGGCGCAAGGTAGGCTTAATCGGTACCATCCAAAATGAGATTATTGACATGGTGCTGCCCGCCAAAAAGACGACCCCCGACCCCTACCAGTTCCACGCCATGCTGGCGCGCATGGTGGAAGCGGGCTGCGAATTTGTGGTGATGGAAGCGTCCTCGCAGGCGCTGGATCAGCACAGGCTGGAGGGCTGCCGGTTCGAGGTTGCCATCTTTACCAACCTGTCGCGGGATCATCTGGACTACCATGGCGATATGGAACGCTACTTTTTAGCCAAGCGTAAGCTTTTTGACATCTGCGACCATGCAATTGTCAACATTGACGACGAACACGGCGTGCGGCTGGCCGAGGAGCTGGGACGCAAGACGGTTACCTGCTCGCTGCAAAACGATGCGGCCCGGTTTACCGCCAAAAACATTGAATGCGCCGCCGACAGCAGCAAGTTTGTGCTGGTCACCGAGGGGCTTATTGAGCGGATGCGCGTGCCCATGCCGGGAATGTTCTCGGTCATGAACGCCATGCAGGCCGCCATTGCCGCGCTGGTAGTGGGACTGCCCGCGCCCCAGGTTGCCGCAGGACTGTCCGCCTGTAAGGGAGTCATTGGCCGCGCCGAGGTGCTGCCAAATGGTGGGCGTGACTTTACCATCATCCGCGACTTTGCCCACGGCCCCGACAGCTTGGAAAAGACCCTGACGGTGCTAAAGCCCTTTGTCAAGGGTCGCCTAGTGACACTGTTTGGCTGCGCGGGTAACCGCGACCGCACCAAGCGCCCCTACATGGGCGCCTGTGTCGCCGCCAATTCGGACTTTGTTATTTTAACCTCCGACAACCCCCGGGACGAGGACCCCATGCAGATTATTGAGGACACCAAGCCCGGGCTGGA
>JAVVRO010000039.1:0-2255 GCA_036654695.1 Angelakisella sp.
GTCGCTGGAGCGACCGTCCTTTTTGTTACAGTACCTTTGCCAGAAAGTCCCTAAGCCGTTCGCTTTTGGGTGCTCCGAAGAACTCCTTGGGGCTGTTTTCCTCCACAATTTTCCCGGCATCCATGAATACCACCCGGGTGCCAACCTCCCGGGCAAAGCCCATTTCGTGAGTGACCACTACCATTGTCATCCCCTCGTGTGCCAGCGACTTCATTACCTCCAGCACTTCGCCCACCATCTCGGGGTCCAGTGCGCTGGTGGGTTCGTCGAACAGCATCACCTCCGGCTGCATGCACAGCGCCCGCACAATGGCAATACGCTGCTTTTGCCCGCCGGACAGCTGAATGGGGTAGGCGTCGGCACGGTCGGCCAGCCCCACCTTGCCCAGCAGCGACAGTGCAAGCGCCTGCGCCTCCGGCTTGGACAGATGCTTGACCTTCATCGGTGCCAGCGTCAGGTTGTCCATGACGGTCAGGTGCGGAAACAGGTTAAAGTGCTGAAACACCATTCCCATCCGCTGCCGGTGGTGGTTCAGGTCAACCCGTCTGCCGGCGATGTCAACCCCCTCAAAGATAATTTCCCCGGAGGTGGGAGTTTCCAGTAGGTTCAGGGAACGTAAAAAGGTGGATTTGCCTGAGCCGGAGGGGCCGACAATCACCAGTACATCGCCCTTGGCAATGGATAGACTCACATCATCCAAGGCGTGAAGCCCCTTGCCAAAGCTCTTGACCAGATGGTTCACTGCAATCATGTTATCGTTGGTAGCCACGGCTCATCCTCCTTTCAAAATACTGAATTACCTTGGATGCGGGGAAGGTCAGGCAGAAGTACAGCCCCGCCGCAATGACCAGCGGTTCCACCGGCATAAAGGTTGCGCCCTGTACAAGCTTTGCATTGTACATAATTTCCTGCATCCCCAGCACCGAGCAAACCGAGGATTCCTTGATAATGACGACAAATTCGTTGGCAATGGCCGGCAGTATGTTGCGGATGGCCTGCGGCAGTACAATGTGCCACATGGTTTGCAGCTTGGTCAGTCCCAGCGAACGTGCGGCCTCGGTCTGGCCGTAGTCGATGCCCTGAATCCCCGCCCGGACAATCTCGGCAACATAGGCGGCGCTGTTCAGCGACAGCGCTACAATGCCGGGAATGAACCGTCCCCCCTGAATGAAGCCGAACAGGGTAAACTCCGGCGCGGTCAGGCCGTTGCCGCCAAACACAACAAAAAAGATGAGGTAGAGCTGTACCAGCATGGGGGTGCAGCGGAACACCTCAATGTAAGCCCCTGCCAAAAAGCTTATGGGGTTAAAGCGCGATAGCAGGCGGAAAAAGCTATTGTTGCTCTTGCTTAAAAAGCGAAAGGGGCAGAGGTTGGATATCCGCATGAGCGCCAGCAGCAGCGCCAGCACAAACCCAATGGCAACAGTGCAGAGGGACAGCAGTATGGTATAAATGACCCCTTGCTGGAAGTAAACCAGCCAAGGCGCCATAGCAGCAAAATTCATGGTATTCTCCTTGCAATTATAATTTCGGGAAAAACAGGCATTGGGCGGAATCAAAATCCCGCCCGCTGTCCTACGCACTATTTATTTGGCAATTGCCTTGACGGATAGCGCATTCCCTTCCTGGATGTATTTGTCCATGGTGCCGTCGGCCAGCAGCTTGTCAATTACTTTGTTGACCGTCTTCATCATTTCCTCGTTCCCCTTCTTGACGGCAACGGCGCTGCCCTCCACATCGTAGGGCACTTCGCAGAGCACCATCAGGTCGTCCTGCGCCTGAGCATAGCCCTCGGCAACCACAGTTTCCATGAACGCGGCGTTGATTTTGCCTGCCTTAAGCTCCATAATGACCGAGGGCACTGCCTGCAAACCAACATAATTTGCATTGGCGGTCAGCTCCTTGGCCAGCGCTTCCTGAATGGAGCCGGTCTGTGCGCCTACAGAAAACTGCTTGTCGTTTAGGTCGGTGTAGGTTTTAAACTTGCTGGCATCGGCTTTGTTAATCATCATCGACTGGCCGCCGGTGTAGTACAGCTTGGAAAAATCCACCGCTTTGGCACGCTCAGGGTCAGGCGAGAAGCCGGAAATGCCAAGGTCAATGGTTCCAGCGTTGAGCTCCAGCAGGATGTTGTCAAAGGCAATGTCCTTAATCTCCAGCGCAAGACCCATGTCGTCCGCAATGGCCTGTGCCAGTGCAATGTCGAAGCCGACGATTTTGTCCTTGCCGTTTTCGTCCAGAATGTGAAACTCGTA
>JAVVRO010000039.1:2355-13279 GCA_036654695.1 Angelakisella sp.
CTTTTTGGGGATTTGTGTTATACTAAACCCATCTTATCTACAAAGGAATGAACACGCAATGGATTTATTAAAACAGCTGTCAGCGGAGCTTAGCATCTCGCTGCCGCAGATTGAAGCCACCGTCAAGCTCATTGACGAGGGCAACACCATCCCTTTTATTGCACGATACCGGAAGGAGGTCACCGGCTCGCTGGACGACGCCCAGCTGCGTGACCTTGACGACCGATTAAGCTACCTGCGGGGGTTAGAAAAGCGCAAGGGCGAGGTCACCGCCACTATTGAGGAACAGGGTAAGCTAACCGAGGCGCTTGCCGCCGCGGTTGCCGCCGCCAAAACCTTGGCCGAGGTGGAGGATTTGTACCGCCCCTACAAGCAAAAACGCAAAACACGCGCCAGTGTCGCCCGGGAAAAGGGACTCGCCCCGCTGGCGGAAGCCATCCGCGCGCAAAACACGCTGGCTGACCCGCTGTCGCTGGCACAGCAGTACCTAGCCCCCGAGCAGGGCGTGGAAACTCCCGAAGCCGCTCTGGCAGGTGCCCTTGACATTATTGCCGAGGATATCTCCGACGACGCCGCCATTCGCCGCGACCTGCGCAGCCTGATTGCCCGTAACGGGCAGATTGTTGCGACCGGCGACGAAAACGACCCCACCTATGCCATGTACGCCAAGTTCAGCGAACCGGTAGGCAAAATTGCCCCGCACCGGGTGCTGGCCATTAACCGTGGTGTCAAGGAGGGCAAGCTCAAGTCCGCGCTGGAGCTGGACGGGCAACAGGCACTGGCCGCCATTGAGCGTCAGGTAGTAACTGCCAAAAACCCCTGTGGGCGCGCTGTGGCCGACGCAGCCGCCGACAGCTGGAAGCGCCTGCTGGCGCCCTCGCTGGAAAACGAAACCTTTTCCACCCTGTTCGAGACTGCCAGTGAACAGGCCATTCAGGTGTTTGGCGAAAACCTGCACCATCTGCTAATGCAGCCGCCGGTTAAAAACCATGTGGTGCTGGGGCTGGACCCCGCCTACCGCACCGGCTGCAAAATTGCCGTGGTGGACGGCACCGGCAAGGTACTGGCTACTACCGTCATCTACCCCACCCCGCCCCAGAGCAAGGTTGCCGAAGCAAAAGCGACGCTCAAGCGGTTAATTGCCACCCACGGTGTCACCATCATCTCTATCGGCAACGGTACCGCCTCGCGGGAGTCGGAGCAATTTGTCGCCGAGCTAAACAGCGAGCTGCCTACCCCCATTGCCTACATGGTGGTCAGCGAAGCCGGCGCGTCGGTCTATTCGGCCTCCAAGCTGGCCAGCGAGGAGTTTCCCGAGTACGATGTGTCACTGCGCAGCGCTGTTTCCATTGCGCGCCGGTTGCAGGATCCGCTGGCGGAGCTGGTTAAGATTGACCCCAAGGCCATTGGCATTGGGCAGTACCAGCATGACATGCCCCCCGCGCGGCTGGACAGCATGCTGGGAGGCGTGGTGGAGCAGTGCGTTAACTCGGTGGGTGTGGATTTGAACACGGCGTCCCCCTCGCTACTGGGGCATGTCGCGGGTATTAACAGCGGCATTGCCAAGAACATTGTGACCTACCGGGAGGAAAATGGCGGCTTTGGTGCCCGCGCTGAGCTGTTAAAGGTGCCCAAGCTGGGCAAAAAGGCTTATGAGCAGTGCGCGGGCTTTTTACGCATTCCCGGAGCGAAGAACCCGCTGGATATGACCGCTGTTCATCCCGAAAGCTACAAGGCGGCCAAGCTGCTGCTGGAGGACTGCGGGTTTCAGCTGGCGGACATTGGCAAGGAAAACATTGCCGCCCTGCCCAGCCGCATTGAAGCCAAGGGACGTGCGACGCTGGCAGACAGCTTAGGGGTTGGTTTGCCCACCATTCAGGACATTGCCCAGGAGCTGATGAAGCCCGGGCGTGACCCCCGCGACCAGCTGCCGCCCCCGCTGCTGCGCACCGATGTCATGGAGATGAAGGACCTGAAGCCCGACATGATTTTGACCGGTACAGTACGCAACGTTATCGACTTTGGCGCGTTCGTTGACATTGGAGTACACGAGGACGGCTTGGTACACATCTCGCAGCTGTCCGACCGGTTCATCAAGCACCCCAGCCAAGCGGTCAAGGTGGGCGACATTGTTAAGGTCAAGGTGTTGGAGGTCGACCTGCGGCGCAAGCGCATTGCGCTGACCATGAAGGGATTGCAGTAATATAGAAAGAGGCACGGAACCGCAGATACGGTTTCGCGCCTCTTTTGCTTAATAGCGTAAAATTATTTACCTTCGGAAATTGCACTGACAGGGCAGACGCCCGCGCAGGTTCCGCAATCGATGCAGGTTGCCGGATCAATCACATAGTGTTCGCCGCCGTCCGAGATTGCGTTGACCGGGCACTCGCCCTCGCAGGTTCCGCAGCTGATGCACTCATTGCTAATTACATAGGCCATTTAAATTACACCTCCAAACTTTAATAAAAAAATTATAGCATAAACCAGAAAAAAAGCAAGTCCTATTCCTCTAGCTCTTTTAAATTGGCAGCTTCCTTGGAGTCAAAGCGCGGCTTACCGTCGCGCAGTACCTTTAGCTCGCTTTTATGGAAGGCAACCGGTACATCGGGAGATTTTTCCATCCGCACCTTGAGCACTCCAGTTAGCAGGCTTACCTCGCAGACCGTGCCGCGGCCGTCGGGGGTTTGCACACTAGCGCCCACCTTGGGGGTCGTGCGCAGCAGATCCTCGTAGGCCTCCTGCTCGTATTTCAGGCAGCACATCAGCCGCCCGCAGGTGCCGGAAATTTTGGTGGGATTCAGGCTCAGCCCCTGCTCCTTTGCCATTTTGATGGACACCGGCTGGAACTCGCCCAAAAAGCTGCTGCAACAAAACGGCCGACCGCAGATGCCCAGTCCGCCCAGCATTTTGGCCTCATCCCGTACCCCAATTTGGCGCAGCTCAATGCGGGTGCGAAATACCGAAGCCAAATCCTTGACCAGCTCCCGGAAATCCACCCTGCCGTCCGCGGTAAAGTAAAAAAGTATTTTGTTGTTATCAAAGGCATACTCCACGTCCACCAGCTTCATATCCAGCTTGTTGGCGTTAATTTTGTCCAGACAGACCTTAAATGCCTTTTTTTCCTTACTGTGGTTATCCTCAATGCGCTTTAGGTCGTCGGCGGTAGCCGCGCGAAGAACCTTTTTCAGGGGCTTGACCACCTCGTCCTCGCCTATAACACGGTTGGAAATGGCAACGGTACCGCATTCTACCCCACGGGAGGTTTCCACGATAACCTGTGACTCCAGCGTAAACTGGAGAGCGCCGGGATCAAAGTAATAAATTTTGCCCACTTCCTTAAAGCGGACGCCTATAACCTCTGCCAAATTGTTTTCTCCATTCTATATGCACTCATTTTAGAGTAATCTGATAGGCCAGCGCCGCCGAAATCACCGGCAGATAACCATTTAGTTCGTTTCGCGCGGCAGCCTGTGACAGCGCTCTGCGCAGGATAATCACCTTTTGTGGAGACAGCCGCAGCTCGGCGCACAAGGGCGCAAGCCCCAGCAGCTGATGTGCCGTTTCCAAGGCTTTGGCATAGCTCTGGCGGTTTTTTTCGGTGGGCACCAGCGCGGTCAACACCGGGTATTCCCTGCCCTGTGCCATTGCCGCCACCAGCGTTTTGGCCGCTTGTCCGGTTTCGTCGGCCAGCAGCCGCTCCAGCAGCACGCCGTCCTCCGACCCGCCGGTGGATACTGTCACCACGCGGGACAGCACCGTCCCCAGCAACCGGTACCGGTTTTCACAAATCAGGATAAAATAGGTGTCGTCCGGCGGCTCCTCAATCACCTTGAGCAGCAGGTTTTGCACCTCGGGGCTCATCAGCTCCGCGTCGGGCAGTAGCAGTACCTTGGAGCGACCCTCGTGGGGGGCACGGTAAATCTCGCTGCGCAAGGTACGCACCGCGTCTTTTTTGTAGCCGCCCGCAGCAGGGTCGGCCAGCGTAATATCCATGTGTACTCCCGCCAGCACCTTGCGGCAGGGCAGGCATTCGCCGCACATGCGCCCCTGCTGGCGCTCGCAAAGCACCGCACCGGCAATGCTGTAGGCCAGCTGTAACCGCCCGGTGCCCGGTGCGCCCTCAATGCAGACCGCATGGGTCATTCGTCCGCTTTGCAGCATCCCGGCGATGGTCTGCGGTAGCATTAGCTGGGTCAGCTGGGCTTTTTCCCACTGTGGCATGGCTTAAACTTTCTTGAACTGGTCAACATCCAGCACAAAGATGGTTGCGCCGCCCACTGCCACCTCTACCGGCATACCGGCATACATGCCCGCGCCGAACGAAGCGGTGGAGGGAACCATTTTGGTGCGCTTCTTGCTGTTTTCAGCAATGATTCCAATGGCCACATCGACCTTTTCATCCTCGGTACCAACCAGCAACGTGGTGTTGCCGGACATCAAAAAACCGCCGGTGGTTGCCAGACGAGTGACCGAAAAATGCGACTTGGTAAGCGCCCCCGACAGCTTTGCGCTGTCATCATTGGATACAATGGCAAGAATCAGCTTCATAGTAGTTCCTCCTCTTAATTTATCGTATTTCATAAAACGACAACTGTACTCTGCGCTACCCACACCTTGTAAGCAGGAGAGGCAATGTAAAATGGTTCGCTAACATTATTTTACCACATAAACTGCTTCAACGCCACTGCTTTTTAACAGATTTATGGTTTCTGCTGTAATTTCTTCCCCGGGCACCGCCACCGGCGTGCCGGGAGGACAATTGCTGACGACCCGCGCGGCAATGCGCCCCTCTGCCTGATCCACCCAGATGTAGCTTTGCGGACGGCTCATGGCCTCGGCAATGGACAGCACCTGCCGGGGGACACGCCCCTCGGTCAGCACCGGGGCAATGGGGGGCTTGGCAATAATCTGGAGCAGCACCCGCTCCAACAGTGCAAGCTCCTCCGGGGTGTTGTTGGGCGAGGGTAAAAACACCGCTACGCTGTCGCTGACATATTCCGGTTCAATGCCCCTGCTGTGCAGGTAGTCGTAAAAGCTGGCCGCCGTGTAGCCCAAGCACC
Source organism: Angelakisella sp. (assembly GCA_036654695.1). GTDB lineage: Bacteria > Bacillota > Clostridia > Oscillospirales > Ruminococcaceae > Angelakisella. The sequence continues at coordinate 7,416 of JAVVRO010000039.1, forward strand.
CAAAGCCGACCGCCAGCCGGATGGGATCGCAGACAAAGCTGCGGATGGTCTGATAGCCTTTTTCCGCCAGACGATCCTTGAGGGCACCCACATAGCCGCCCAGCCGCAGCAGGCGGTCATCCAGCCCTTCCATCTGCGGCAACGCGCGGTCAACGGACAGCATAATCAGGTAGCTGGGGCTGCTGCTGCCAAACAGCGACATGGCGTACTTGGCGTCGTGGTACAGCACCGGGTCGGCCAGATGCAGCACCGCGCCCCCGGTAAGCACCGGCAGGTTTTTGTGCAGCGAGTCGCAGCAGAGATCCGCCCCCAGCTGCATGGGATGCAGTGCCGCCCGAAAGCGGTTCAGGTGCGCGCCGTGGGCATTGTCCACCACCAACCAGACCCCATGCCGGTGGCAGATGTCACTAATGGCCGGAATGTCCGCCATCTGTCCAAAGTAGTCGGGGCTGGTCAGGTAGACTGCCCCCGCATCGGGGTTGCGGCAAAGCAGCTCCTCAATCCACGCGGGGTCGGGCTGTACCGCCAGTCCGTCAATGCCATAGGGGTCATCCACCGAGGAGGGGCAGGGAATCCAAACCGGCTCCAACCCCAGCAGTCCCATGGCGGCTACCGCCGCCCGGTGCAGGTTGCGCGCCGCCAGCAGCTGCCTGCTGCGCTTGCGCACCAGTGACAGCATGGTTTGGATGCAGAGCGTTGACCCGCCCGCCGACAGCAGTGTTGCCCCCGCCCCGTAGGCCGAGGCCAGCCGCTGCTCCAGCTCGAAGATTGCCCCCTGCGCGTCATACAAGCTGTCCGCGCCGGGAATCTCGGTCAGGTCGTAACCGGCCGCGTCGGTGAAGGGATAGTCCAGTCTGCCCTTGTGCCCGGGCATGTAAAACGGCGCGCAGCCCTCGTCGCGCAGCTGTTCCAGCGCGTCAAAGAGCGGCGTTGCGTACTGTTCCATGGGTGTGACCCTTCCTTTCCTTGGCTTTTTTGTTCCTTGCCAGCCAGTGGTTGACCATACGGTACACCAGCGGGCGGTATACAAAGTCAAATTCTCCCGCCAGCTCCACTACCTCGCCCCCAAAGCCGCGCTTAAAGCGGTACAGGCCGTAGCGCGGGTTTTGCTCGTTGTCCAGCTCACCAGAAATCCCCTGAAAATCGTAGACACGGCAGCCGGTTGCTACCGCCCAGCGAATCATCTCCCACTGCAACAGGTAGTTGGGCATCAGGTTCCGGCAGGCATTGTCCGAGGCGCCGTAGACATAGCAGCACCTGCCCCCGTAGTTCAGCGTAACCGCCCCGCAGATTGCGCGTCCGTTACAGTAGCCCAGATACAGCCGGATATTGTCCCCGAACGCCTCCAGCATCCGCGCAAAGTACTCCCGCGGGCGGGTGGAAAAGCCGTCCCGCTCGCCGGTTACGCGGTAGATGCGCATAAAATCGTCCAGCGCCTGCGCCCCGCCGGGTGCTACCGTCACACCGTGCTTCACGGCATAGCGGATGTTGTAGCGCGTCTTTTGCGGCAGTGCCGCCAGCAGCTGCTGTTCGGTTCTGCCGGCAATGGGCAGCTGGTAGTTGACCCGCGCCTGTATCCCCTCGAAGCCGTCCGACCCCCAGCTACGCCGAAAGCCCAGCCGCTCCATGTTGGCGAGCAGCACCCTGTCCCCGGCCAAAAATTCCGGGTCGCACTTAATGCTGTGGGCGTGGTACTGTGCGGCAACGGCGTCAATGCCCTCCTTTAAGCAGGCCAGCACCCCACCGTCGCCGGGGTCGCAGACCGGGCCGCGGGGACTGTACAAAAACGCGGAGCGCAGGCAGGACAGCGGCTGAATGAGCAGCCCGCAGCTGCCTAGAATCTTGCCGTTTTGGCCGCGGCAAACTACCGCCGCGAACTTCCAGTTGTTTTTGACCTCCTGCCAATGCCAAGACTGCGTGAACCCGCCGGCGGGGTGCCCCGCGACAAAGTCCTCGTATTCCCGGTACTGCTGTTCCCGCAGGATTTCAAAGCGCAAGCAGCATTACTCCCTCTCGGAATCATTTAGAATGGCAAGGTTGCGCAGCAGCACCCCGCTGCCGCGCCAGCCGTAGCTTTTTTGCGACAGCAGCGGCGCTACCGTCTCTGCCGTCAACCGCGGTACCGGGTGCTCCCGCAATGCAGCAACAGTGCTCAGCACAGGGTGCCGGTTGCGGGGACAGGCCATGGTGCAGATGTCGCAGCCCCACGCCAGCCCGCCGGCCTGTATCTGGTCGCGCTCCCAGTCGGACAGCGCTCCTTTTTTTTGGGTAATAAAGCTGCGGCAGCGGGTTTTGTCCAGTCCGTTTAGGGACAGCGCCCCGGTAGGGCAGCTGTCCAAGCAGCGGGTGCAGCTCCCACAGCTATCGGGCACGCTTTTGGGGGGCTGGTCTACCACCTCCCATAGGGCAAGGTCGGTTACCACCTCGCAAAGAAAGCAAAGCGAACCGTACCCTTCGGTTAGCAGCTGGCCGTTTTTGCCCCGCCAGCCCAGCCCTGCCAGCACAGCGGCCTCCACCTCTGGAATGGGGGAGCTGTCCACGAAGGGCAAAAAGCAGTTTTGCGGATAGGCCGCGGCAAGGGTTGCCACTACCTCCTGCAAGATATCCCCTGCAATCCGGTGGTAGTCGTCCGGCACGGCGTAGCAGGCAACATTCCTATTCGGATATTCCCCGGTGTAAAAGGGGAGCAGCAGCACCAGTACCGCGCCGGTTTGCGGCAATGCAGCTGCATGGCGGTTTGCCAACCGGTGGGAAAGCGCCTCCAGCGCGCAGGCTCCGCCGCATGTTACCCCATGGGCAGCCGCTACCCCAAGGGCAAGGGGTAGGGCGCACGGGCGGGTGCTCATTTGGAAAACAGCTCCACAACCTTGCCGATGTCCACGCCCACGTCCTTGTCAAACTTGGTTTTATTAATGTAGTCCTTCAGCTCCTTGAGGGTAAAGAACAGAGTCGCACCACCGTTGACAAAGCTTTCCTGCCGCTGGGTTTTTGGCAGGACAATCTCCACCGGCAGGCTGTAAATTTTGCGTTCGGCCAGCAGCGGGCGCAGCAGCTCGACAAAACGAGTGGCGGCAAAATAGGGGCTGGGGATGCGGCTCTTTTTTTCGTTGCCTTCGCTGCCGGTGGTTAAAATCCATTCCCGCGCGTCCAAGTCGCCATAGATACTGCCCTTTTGGTGTACGTCACAGGCAACCAGCATGCCAAAGGGGCCGACAACCAGCTGGTCGACGGTCGCGGCTTGGTCGCCGGTGCCCAAGGTAACATTTTCCAGCACCTTCCATTCCCGCAGTGCGCCATGCCTGCGCTAAATTTTGGTCACCCGCTTTTTGGTCAGGTGGCTGCGTTTGGTGTTCAGCCACAGGCGCAGCAGATACCACAGGCCGCCCACCGCAAGCAGCGGGATTGTAACATAGAGCGCCATCAGCAAAATCATCGTTGCATTCATTCGTTCATCCATCCTTTATCATATGCTTTTTTCAAAGAATAAGTATACCATATATTTTTGGTTTTGAAAACCAAAACTAAACTTTTCCTGAACATTATCCAATCCGCTCCACGCTTATCTTGACACTCGCAGGGGAAAAGGGTAAAATCAGTCTATATGGCAACCACTATTGCCGGAAAAGAGGTGCCCGCGTGCAGCGATTTATACTCATCCTGACCTGCATTATTGTAACGGTTATTTTTGCTTTGCAGGGCTTTCAGCCCAAATATATGCTGCCCGCCGTAGCCGACGACAGCGAGGAGGTTCAAACCGAGAACTCCGGCGCACAGGCACCCCAGCTGGCCATTGACGACATTTACTTTAATGTGTCGGTCATGGGGGTGGAGGACGCAACCGCCGAGCGCTTGGAGCAGGACTTTGGCATTAGCCCTTTTTTGTACACCGGGGTATGGGGCAAGTACTCGGACGGACGCTTTGGCGCAGCCGATGTCATCATCCTGCAACCGCGTCCCGGCATGGAGCAGGATGTACGCGAGGCGCTGCAAAGCATCAAGCTGTCCCGCATGTCGCTGTTTAAAAATTACGATATCTACAACGCCTATGCCACCTGCGAAAATGGCAGCATCGTGGAGCGGGGCGGCTACATTATACTGCTGATGCTGGAGGACCAGACGGCAGCGATGGAAAGCATTAACAAGTACATTTCGCGATAAGGAAAGGCGGCGTTTCTTCTTTTGATAAAAACAATGTTCGGCAGAGTTTCTGTATTTTTGGTAGGCACCATGCTACTTGTTTCCGGCTGCTCCGGCAATGGGGGTAAGGTAGCTGCCGAAATTGTGGAGCGCAGTCAGTCCACCCCCTCCCAAAGTAGCTCGGTTGCCCCTGAAAGCCCGCCTGCGGTGTCCGCTGAGGAGAGTAAGCCCACGGAAAGCAAGCCCGCGCCAGAAAGCAAGCCCGCGCCAGAAAGCAAGCCCGCGCCAGAAAGTAAGCCTGCGCCGGAAAGTAAGCCTGTGCCGGAAAGTAAGCCTGTGCCGGAAAGTAAGCCCGCTGGAAAGCCTGAATTTGTTCTGTCCACCGACAGCCTGATGGCCGGCGACTGCCTGACCGTAACCGGCAAGAATATCCCCACGGGGGTCAAGCTGACCGCCGCCGCTACCAGCGGGTTCGAGCCTAAGTTTTATCCAGACGGCGACAACATCAGCAGCTTTGTGCCCATTGCCCGCGCTGTCAAGCCCGGCAGCTACGACCTGACCGTCAGCTACGACGGGTTTACCCAAACGCTACCCTACACCGTGCTAGATCCCAAGTTCCCCGGCGAGAGCTTTGAGATGCCCGAATCCACAGTGAACAGCACCGTGGGGAATAGCAAAGCCAACAAGGAGTTTGGCGATGCCATTCACCCGCTCTATCCGGTAGCCGATGATGAATTTTACGGCGCCAGCGGCTTTATTATGCCAATTAAGCAGCCTACCTTTCGCATTTCCAGCGAATACGGCTTTCAGCGCATTGTCAACGGCAAGGTTGCCGACCAGCACACCGGGGTGGACTTCCCCGCACCGGCAGGCACACAGGTGGTTGCCACCGGAAAAGGGCGGGTGCTGTATGCCGGACTGTTGCAGGTAACCGGCAACACGGTACTCCTAGAACACGGCCACGGACTGAAAAGCTGGTACCAACACATGAGCAGTCTGGACTGTAAAACCGGCGACCTGCTACAGGCCGGCGACCCGGTGGGTAAGGTAGGCACTACCGGCTATTCCACCGGCAACCATCTGCATTTCGGGTTTTCGGTCAATGGCACCTTTACCAATCCATGGCAGTTTGTGGAGCACCCCTAAAAAAATAGAGCGTTCAAAAAGCGACAGCCGCAAAAAAACGGCTGTCGCTTTTGCATGTATTTTTTTGCTTGTCCTACAGATACTAGCCTTATCCCATCGAAACCGTTAAGGAGGTTTTCCCTATGAAAAAAAACATTCGCCGGGCAGCGGTGCTACTGCTGTCACTAATAATCCTAACTGTTCCCGCATTTGGGCTGGTCAACGGCATTTTTTTGGGCAGCGACACAAACGGCGTCAATATTTTAAACGACCGGCTGCGCCCCGGCGACGAGTACTGGTTCCCGGTGCTGGTCGCAGTTAACGGCGCGCCGCCCACCCAGCTGACCAGCGAGGATTTGACCCGCTGTATCCTGACTGCGCGGGCAGTTCGGGGTGGAACAGCCATAGAGTCAGTCACCGTCGAGGAAAAGCTGGGGCTGGTTTACCTGCGCCTGCTGGCCGGTAAGGAGGGCACCGTGCAGGAGCATGCCGCCACGCTGCGCCTGAACTACCAGACCCGGGACCGGCAGGATAACGTAACCGTGCTGCCTGCCCTGAAGGTGGGCTACAACGCCATGCCGGACGAGCGCCTTGCCCTGCTG
>JAVVRO010000040.1:0-13209 GCA_036654695.1 Angelakisella sp.
GGTGTGGTAAAGCGTACTGCCGCCTGCTTTGCAAGCCGCACACCGGCGGTAACTACCGCATCCACTGTGGCAACGGGGTCACACAGCTTGAGGCCATTGGCTCCAAAGGTGTTGGCAAGCACTACATCGCAGCCTGCGGCAAGGTAGGCGCAATGAATGTCCAGCACCGCATTGGGGTTTGTCTGGTTCCACAGCTCCGGCAGCTCACCCGGAGCAAGCCCGCGCAGTTGCAGCTGAGTTCCCATGGCTCCATCAAAAAACAGTAGCTTTTTTCCCAACAGTTCCGTTATCTTCATCTTGTAGCTCCTCCTCTGTTCGGGTTACTAGTGGTCAGTCAGGCGAAACGCGCAGTCCAGCTTACCGCAAGCGTCACAGCCGCCCGGTTTACAGGCTAAATCGTGGTCGCCAATGCCAATGATGGCCGTAACCGATTTTTGCGGAACCATCATCAGTGCATCGGTCAGCATCAGGCCAATCTTCTTTTGCGCCTGCAAAATGGCCAGTATCTCAGCTTGGTGGGCAATGGAAAAATCGCCGTAGCCGGGGCTGAAGCGCGGACGCAAAAACTGTCCGTGTTCCGCGTACTGTGCCGCCAGCCTGCGCTGGCAGTCATTGCAAAAGCACTCAACAGCGGCGGCGGCGGCGGCTTGCAGTACCACCGCTTTGGCCATATCCAGCTTGGCGGTGCGCCGCAGCAGGGTATCGACTCCGACACCCAAGGTCGCCGCAAAAATGGCCGCAGCAGAACAGCCGGACAGATTTTTGCTCAGTCCCTTGCTTCTAATACGCATGGGGCCAATGTTGACAATATCCCCGGGCTGCCGCTCTACCGACAGTACCGTATCCAGCTGGCGTGGTTCGGCGCAGGCCAGTATTTCACCAATACAGTTGTCAACCAGCCAATCGACCTGGGGGTCTGGTGCGCTGCCGTGATACCCAAGATACCGCAGCACTTCTTTTTTCTCCGGTTCCACCGGCGGTCACCACCTTACTTTTCTCTGATTTATTGGAGGATTGCGGAAAGACTGCCCATAATTCCCCGGGCAATCTCCGGCTTATTCATGGAATAGATGTGAATGCCCTTCACCCCATTGGCCAGCAGGTCAATAATCTGCTCGGTGGCGTAGGCCACGCCCGCCTGCTGCATCGCCGTGGGATTGTCGCCAAAGCGGTCAACAATGCGCTTAAAGCGCTCCGGCAGGGCTGTGCCGGAAAGCTGGCAGATGCGGGTAATCTGTTTGCTGTTAGTCACCGGCATAATGCCGGCCAGTACCGGTACGGTAATTCCTGCCTCCCGGATGCGGTAGAGAAAATTGTATAAAATATTGTTGTCAAAAAACATCTGGGTAGTCAAAAAATCGCAGCCACAGTCCACCTTTTGCCGCAGGCGTTGCAGGTCGTCCGCTTTGTGCAGGCATTGCACATGCCCTTCGGGGTAGCAGGCCGCGCCAATGCAAAAATCTCCGGTAGCCTTAATCTGTTCTACCAGCTGGTAGGCATAGCTATAGCTGCCCTTCGGTGGTTCGCCGGCATTGGCAGGCGGGTCACCCCGCAGTGCCAGCACATTTTGAACGCCCAGCGCCTTGAGCTCCCCCAGTACGCTGGCAATCTGCTCCGGCACCGACGACAGACAGGTCAGGTGTGCAAGGGCTGTCACACCCATCTGCTGTTGAATCATCGAGGCGATTTTTACAGTATTGGCACTGGTGCCGCCCCCCGCGCCATAGGTAATGCTCATAAAGTCCGGGTGTAGCTCGGCAATCTGTGCCGCGGCGTTTGCCACGCTGTCAAAGCCATCCTGTGTTTTGGGTGGAAATAGCTCGAAGGACACGGTCGGGCTGTCCTTTTTTAGAATATCACTGATTTTCATTGAGAGCCGTCCTTCCATGGATAGAATAATATAGGTACTGGTTAGTATAGCACAAAAGGCAAAGGAAGCCAACAAAAACAGTTGACTTCCGGTTTTCGCGGCCGCGTTCAGGTAAGACGGTCGGTGTTTTTCAGTTGCTTTAGGTTCCCGAGCTTTTGGCGGCGCTGCTCCAAAATGCCCTCCACTTGGCTCAGTGGCAAATTTTGCTGTGACATGAGCACCAACAGGTGATACACAAGGTCGCAGATTTCCTCGGCTGTCTGTGCATTCTCGCCGTTTTTGGCAGCAATAATGACCTCACCGGCTTCCTCGGCGCACTTTTTTAGAATTTTATCCAGCCCCTGCTCAAACAGATAGCAGGTGTAGGAGCCCTCCTGTGGCTGGCTTTTGCGGTGCTCAATGACTTCATATAATCCGCTAATGGTATCATTCATTGCCTTCACTCTCCCATAGGTTTTTATAAAAGCAGCTGTGCGCGCCGGTGTGGCAGGCGTTGCCGGTCTGCTTAACCACGACCAGTAGGGTGTCGTCGTCACAGTCAGCGTACAGCCCGACCACCTGTTGCAGGTGTCCCGAGGTCGCGCCCTTGTTCCACAGCTGCTGCCGCGACCGGCTGTAAAACCAAGTGTAGCCGGTTTCCACAGTTTTTTGCAAGCTTTCCCGGTTCATGTAGGCCAGCATCAGCACCTCGCCGGTATTCTGCTCCTGTACCACGGCGGGGATCAGTTCTCCTTTGGCAAAATATCGTTCGATGTTCTGTAAAGGTTTCATGCTTTCCACCTCACTGGAATGGTTTGCTGGTGCAGATATTCTTTGACCTGCCCCACCGTCAGTTCTTTAAAGTGAAACAGCGAAGCCGCCAGCGCAGCATCGGCGTTTGTTTTGGTAAACACATCGGCAAAATGCTGCAAGCACCCGCACCCGCCGGAGGCAATGACCGGCACCGAAACCACTGCGGTCACCGCGTTTAACATGGCATGGTCAAAGCCGCTTTTGCAGCCGTCTGCGTCCATGGAGGTCAGCAGAATTTCTCCCGCACCCAGCCGCTGACACTGCGCAGCCCATGCCACCGCATCCAGACCGGTATCCACACGGCCACCGTTGACAACTACCGTGTAGCTGCCGTCGGGGCGCTTTTTTGCATCGATAGCCGCTACCACACACTGGCTACCAAACCGGTTTGCCGCATCGGTAATGAGCTGCGGGTTTTTGACCGCTGCCGAATTGACAGCAACCTTATCCGCGCCTGCACGGAGTAGCTCCTTAAAATCCTCGACGGTGCGAATGCCGCCGCCCACCGTCAGCGGAATAAAAATCTGCGAGGCGGTTTTGCGCACCACATCCAGCATAGTGCCACGTCCCTCAAAGGTAGCGGTAATGTCCAAAAAGGTAATCTCATCTGCACCCTGTCGGTCATATTCAATGGCACATTCCACCGGGTCGCCTACCTCGCGGATTCCCACAAAGTTGATGCCCTTGACCACCTTGCCGTCCCGCACATCCAGACAAGGGATGATTCGTTTTGCCAGCATCAGTGCGTTCCTCCCTGCTCGCCCGCAATTTTAAGCGCTTCGGGCAGGCTAAGCGATCCGGAATAGACTGACTTGCCGCAAATCATGCCATATAGCCCCAGCTCAGCGCAGCGCCGCACATCGTCTAGGTCGCGTACGCCGCCGCTGGCAATAATGTTGCAGGACACTGCCGCGCTTAACGCCGCCAGCTGCTTTTTGCTGACGCCCTGCAACATGCCATCCCGCAGAATATCCGTATAGATAATGTACCGTACCCCGGCCTGCTCCATGGCCTTGGCCAGCTCCAGATAGTTCACACTGCTGGCCTCCAGCCAGCCCTCGGTGGCTACCATGCCGTTGCGCGCATCAATGCCCACCGCAATGCGTTCACCGCCGAAAAGCTCAATGGCTTCGCGCACCAGCGCCGGGTTTTTAACCGCCGCCGAACCAAGAATTACCCGGGAAATGCCATTTGCAAGGTAGCTTTCAATGGTTTTCAGACTGCGGATGCCCCCGCCTAACTCGAGGCTCATCCCACAGCTGTCTGCCAACCTTTGCAGCACCGGCGCATTCTGCGAGTTACCGGTTTTTGCACCGTCCAAGTCTACCACATGCAGCCAGCGCGCCCCCGCAGCCGCAAAGGCAGCAGCGGCCTCGGACGGGCTTTCGGCAACGCGGTGTACGGTAGAAAAGTCGCCCTGCCGCAGTCGGACACACTGTCCGTCCTTAATGTCAATTGCGGGAAGAATAATCATATCGTTACCCCCATCTTTTCGGAAGATAGCTCTGCAAAGTTCCGTAAAATCTGTAGCCCGGTGGCCGCACTTTTTTCGGGATGAAACTGTGCGCCGTACACCATACCGTTTTGTACCAAGGCGGGAATCCGCTGCCCATACTGAGTGTCCAGACAGAGGTACCTGTCGTCGGTAGACGCACAGTAGGAGTGCACAAAATAGACATAATCGCCGTCCGAAACCCCTTTGCTCAGTGGGGAGGGGTGCACCACACGCAGCTCGTTCCAGCCCATGTGCGGCAGCTTTTGGCCACCTGCATCTATTTTGCTGACACTGCCGGAAATGAGCCCCAGCCCGGGTGTGTCGCCAAATTCGTAGCCATGGTCAAACAGCAGCTGCATTCCCAAGCAGATACCCAGAAGCGGCTTTTTTTGAGCCTGTGCCCGAATTGCTTCTACCAAGCCGCTGTCCACCAGCCGTGCCATGGCATCGCGGAACGCCCCCACGCCGGGCAACAGCAGCGCGTCCACTGCTTCCAGTTGGTCAGGTTGGCTGACCAGACAGCTTTGCGCCCCAAGGAAGGTGAGGGAGTTCTGGACGCTGAACAGGTTGCCGACACCGTAATCTACAATTCCAATCATAATGTCCCCTTGCTGGACAGCACGCCGGCATTGCGTGGAACCACCGCCGCTGCCAGCGCGTGCGCCGTAGCTTTAAACAGCGCTTCTATTATATGATGGTCATTTTCGCCGTACACGCAGCGCAGATGCAAAGTAATGCCGGCATGAAAGGCCAGCGCCCTGAAAAATTCCTTGACCATGCAGCAGTCCAGCGTTCCCACCGACGGATTGGTAAAGGTGGCATCAAACACCAAAAATGGCCGTCCGCTGATGTCCAGCGAGCAAAAGGCCAGCGCCTCATCCATGGGGATGGAACAGCACCCGTACCGCGAAACCGCACCGCCCTGTGCCAGCGCCTGCCCCAGCGCCTGCCCCAGCACAATGCCCAAATCCTCTACCGAGTGGTGGCAGTCTACCGCCAAATCCCCAGTCATTTGCAGGGCAAGGTCAAAGCCGCTGTGTACGCAAAGCGCGGCCAGCATGTGATCCAAAAAGCCCACGCCGCAGCTGCCGGAAAAGCTCCCGGCTCCGTCAATGCACAGTGTCAGGGCAATATCGGTTTCCTTGGTGACGCGCTGAATGGTTGCTGTTCTCATACTGTTTCCCTCTTTTCCTCTGTCAGTAACCGGCTCAGCAGTACAATGACCTCGCGGTTTTCCTCGTCACTGCCTGCCGTAATGCGCAGGTACTCCCCCATCAGTCGCAGTGCAACACCCCTTTGGGCGGCCTGTCGGAACAGTGCGGGACTGCAGGTGGTTTTTACAAATACAAAATTGGCCTGTGTGTTCGCAATCGAAATAATCTGCTCCTGCTGCTCCGCCAGTGCGGTCAGGCTGACAAACAAACTGTCACGGGACTGCCGGATGCGCCGGGCACAGTCGCGCAGATAGTCCGGTTCATCAAAAATAAGCTCGCCCACCGCTTGGGTCATTGCGTTTACGTTATAGGGTGACTTGACCGCCCGCAAGGCATTGGCCAGCGGCTGCGGACAGACCGCAAAGCCCAAGCGGATAGCCGCCATGCCCAGTGCCTTGGAGCAGGTGCGTAAGACCACCAGATTGCTTCGTCCCGCTACGGCATCCAGTACCGAGCCTTCGGCAAAGTCCATGTACGCCTCGTCGGCAACCACCAGACAATTTGGCAACGCATCGGCCAGTTGAAGCAGCTCTGCCCGCCCGGTCAACAGGGAGGTCGGGTTGCAGGGATTGGAAAGCATCAGCAGTCTGGCTTTTTTGTCGCGGCAAAAATCGACCAGCGCGTCCACCTCCAGCACAAGACTGTCGGCAGGCTTTTCAAAAACCGCCAGCGGACTGCCTGCCTGCTGTGCATAAAATCCATACATGGAAAAATCGGGCGATGTTACCGCCATGCACTCACCGGGATCAAGAAAGTTGTTCACCAGCAGCCCAATCAACTCATCCGAGCCGTTTCCCGCCACCACCAGCGATGGATCCACGCTGTAATAGCCTGCAAACGCAGCGCACAGCCGGGTACACATGGGGTCGGGGTAGCGGTTAAAGTCCAGCTGGCTGACCACCTGCGCCACGCGGATGCGCAGGGCATCCGGCAACGGCAAAAAGCTTTCGTTGGCATCCAGCCGTACCGCAAAGCTGCCCTCGTTGGGCTGGTACGGGGTCAGGCAACACAGGCGTTTGGGCAGTTTGTACATGGCAATCGTCTCCTAACAGTTAGTCAAAGCGTATCCGCACGGAATTGGCGTGGGCTTCCAGCCCCTCGCTGGTGGCAATGCGCAGAATGTCGTCCCGCGCACCCCGCAGCGCGTCGCGGGTGTAGTAGATGTAGCTGGATTTTTTAAGAAAGCTGTCCACCCCCAGCGGCGAGAAAAAGCGCGCAGAGCCGCTGGTTGGCAGCACATGGTTGGGACCCGCGTAGTAGTCTCCCAACGGTTCCGGCGAGTACTGCCCCAAAAACACCGAACCGGCGTTATCCAGCTTGCCCAGATATTCCAGCGGAGTTTCGGTCATGACCTCCAGATGCTCCGGCGCAAGCTCGTTTGCCAGCGCTACCATGCTGTCGCTGTCCGGGCACAGAATAATGACACCGTAGTTTTGAAGCGACTGATTGATGATGTCAACGCGGGGCAGCAGCACCTTTTGGCGTTCCAGCTCGGCAGCGGTGGCCGTTGCAACCCGGTCGCTGGTGGTCAGCAAAATGGCGCTGGCCAGCCGGTCGTGCTCGGCCTGGCTTAGCATGTCAGCGGCAAGGTAAACTGGATTTGCGCTATCATCGGCAATAATTAAAATCTCGCTGGGACCGGCAATCATGTCAATGTCCACCACACCGTACAGCAGCTGCTTGGCGGTAGCAACGTAGAGGTTGCCGGGGCCGACAATTTTGTCCACCCGTGGGATGGTACCAGTGCCGTAGGCCATGGCAGCAACTGCCTGCGCTCCGCCCACCAAAAACACCCTGTCAACCCCCGCAATGGCGGCGGCGGTCAGAATATCCGGGTTGGCGGTACCGTCGGGCAGCGGCGGGGTGGTCATAATAATCTCGCCCACACCGGCAATTTTGGCCGGAATAGCGGTCATCAGCACCGAGGAGGGGTAGGCGGCCGTACCGCCCGGCACATAGATGCCCACCCGTGCCAGCCCGCGAATGCGCTGCCCCATAATGACACCGTTGGGCTTCGCGTCAATAAAGCTCTGCTGCTTTTGGCGTGCATGAAAATCGGCAATGTTGGCCATGGCACGCCGCAGCGACGCAACATACTCCGGGTCGGCGTTGTCCAGCGCCTTTTGTATCTCACTTTGACTTACCTCAAAGGAATCCGGGCAAAAGTGGTCAAATTGTTTGGCGTAGTCCCGCACCGCATCATCCCCGCGCCCGCGCACCTGAGCGATAATTGCGGAAACCGTGGCAGTTACTTCACGGCCAACCTCGCCACTGCGCCCACGCAACAGGGTCAGCCAGTTACGCTCGGCGGTGCCATCGGCCTTGATAATATCAATCATAACGAATTCTCCTTCCGTTTGTCAAGCAATTGTTCTACACAGGCTAAAAATGGTTCAATTTCGCTCCTGCGCAGCTTTAGGCTGGCAATGTTGACGATAAGTCGTGCGCTGACCGGGCAGATTTCTTCGGCAATTACCAGTCCGTTTTCCCGCAGAGTCTCGCCGGTTTCTACCAAGTCGACAATGGCGTCCGAAAGTCCCAGAATCGGCGCCAGCTCTACCGAGCCTTCAATTTTTACCACGCTGACATCCATATTTTTCTTTTCAAAAAACGCCCGGGTCACCGAAGGATATTTGGACGCAATGCGCCGCGTATGGTAGCCAGCGTAAAAGTCCACTCCGGCAGGCAGCGCCAGCGCAAACCGACAGCGCCCAAACCCCAAGTCGGCCACCTCATAAAAGGTGCCGCCCATCTCCATAATGGTATCCTTGCCCACCACGCCCAAGTCACAAACACCGTTTTCCACAAAGGTCACCACATCGGCGGCCTTGGCCAGCACCACCTCGATGCTGCCATCGCCAATGGGCAGTACCAGCCGGCGGCCTTTGTCCAACACCGCCGCACAGTTGTAGCCCAACTGCTCAAATAGCTCCACGCTCTTTTTTTCCAGCCTGCCCTTGGTCAGGGCTATTCTAATCGGTCTCATCATGCCCCTCCTTTTGGAAGTGTTATTACCTGTACGCTGTCACCCACCAGATGCAGCTCCCCAATACCACGGCTGCGGCAGTAGGCTTCGGCCTCGGCCAGTGTGTCACAAACATTGCTTTCGGCGACTACTCCCCGGTGACTTAAGGTGCGGATGTAGCTGACAGCCTCGGTGATGCGGTCACTGTCCGAAAAGACAAGCACCGTGGGAGGCGGTAGCGCGGTTTTGGGCGCGGCGTCGGTGGCCAGCGCCAGATTAAAGGCAAAGCCGGTGGCAGGCAGCTCGGTACCAAAGTCGCCGTGCAGACGGTCGTACCGCCCACCCGAAAGCACCGGCTCGCCAATGCCGTCGCAGTAGCCCCTAAAAATAAGCCCGGTATAGTACTCGGCCTGATTGACCAGCCCCAAGTCAATGATGACCTGTCCGGCCAGTCCCAGTTCGCACAAGCTGCGGTAGATGCTGCGCAGGTAGTCCAGCGAATCGGCCGCGCCGTTTTGGGAAAACAGGCTGTATGCCTTGTCAAAGACTTCCTCGCCGCCAAACAACCGTGGCAGGTAGTTCAGTGCTGCCGCCGCCGCGCCCTGATAACCGCTTAACAGGTCAGTAAGTGCCGCGTAATTTTTTTGCTCCACACTTTGACGTATCTGCTCCTTCACCTGAGGGTCTGCTGCCAAGCTGTCAATGAGCGCGCGAAAATAGCCAATGTGGCACAGCTCAATGCGGTACCCCGCGCCGCCCAGCTCTGCCAGTCCCTGCGCGGCCAGCTCCACCACCTCCAAGTCACTGCGCAAGCCACTGCTGCCAATCAGCTCCACCCCTGTTTGGGGAATTTCGTTTTGCTTGCCGGACAGGTCGTGACAGGCGCGGTAAACATTCTGGTCATAGTACAGTCGCAGCGGCATGGGCATACCGGACAGCCGGGTGGCGGTCAGTCGCGCTATGGGGATAGTGCAATCGGGGCGTACCACCATCAGCCTGCCGCGGTTGTCGGTCAGCTTATACATTTCCTCCTGCGGCAGGTAGGCCGCCGAGGAACCAAACACATCATAAAATTCCAGCGCCGGGGTGGCCACCTTGCGGTAACCGCGCAGTCGAAACAGTTGCCCCAGCCGCCCTGCAACCGCATCCCGCGCCGCACATTCCTCAAACAGCAGGTCGCCGGTACCCTCCGGCGTAATCTTATTGTAGTACCGCATTTGCAGTCCTCCTCTATTGTGAGCTCTCGCTTTAGTATGCTACTATGCTACCACAGTGAATCGTCATTGTCAATAAAAAAATCATTTTTCCCCTCACCACGGGAGAGCGAAAACCAGTGCGGCAAAGGGAAACGTCTACCGGTCGAGTATGGCGATAGCAGTTTTCCTTTTCATAGCCCGTGAAAGCTGCGATACCTCCCCTCGCGGGGCGATTCTAAGTGCCGGCCATAGGCCGATGCACAATAGCAATGTGAAATCACATTGCTATACTACCAATATAAATTAAAATGCCCCCGCTGTCAAGAAGTGGAAGGGCTTGCTCCCTCCCCACAGCCTTTGCAGTATTTTCTCCTGACAGGCTTAGCCTATTGTGGTGACCCGCGAAGGGGGTAGCGTTGAAGAATCAGAGTACTTCCGAAAAAGCGTCGGTAAAATTGCCTAAAACAACAGGGGTTAGCGCGGCATACAGCAATTGGGCGGCGAGGAAATATCCTCGCCGCCCAATTGCTTGATTCGTCATTTACAAAAGCCGCGTTGCCACCCGGCAAGCCCACAGCATCATGCCAGCTCAAGGTAACGCTTCAGGTTTTGCAGTCCGGCGTCAATGGCGGTCAGCACATCCTCCATCCCCTCAAACTCAATGGCGACGTAACCGTCGTAGCCGCTGCGCTTAAAGATGGACAGACATTGCAGCACCGGCACATCCCCATGACCCACAATGGTACCCTTGAGGTAGTTGCCGCCCCGCGACCGAAAATGTCCAATGCCGGGGTTCTGCCCATTGCCACTCTTGATGTAAAAATCCTTGGCATGCACGTTAAACGCATAGGGAACAGCGCGGCCACAGGCCACAATGGGGTCTTCATCCACGCACAAAAAGTTGCCCATGTCGCACAGCCAGCCAAAGTTCGGGTGTGCGACTGCGTTAATCAGCTGCTCCACACGGGCAGAATCCTGACAGAATTGCCCATGATTTTCCACCATAGTGCGGATACCGCAGGTGGCGGCATATTCAGTCACTTGGCGGCAAGCGTCGGCAAGAATGGGCAGTGCTTCGGCAAAGCCCTTGCCGGTGTTGGGGGCAAAGCCGCGGGTGGCGTCGTGCCGCATCCCGGACGCGCCCAGAAGCACCGCAATGTCTACCTGTTGCTTGACTCGGGCAATCTCCGCGTCAACATCGCCGTTGGAGCCGGTCAAAAAGTCCGCTCCCACGGTGTAGTTGGTAATGGCAATGCCAACGCGGCGGCTCTCGTCCGCCAGCTTTTTGGCGTACTGTGCCTGTGTTGAACCGTCGTGGGGTGCCAAATCAATAAACTCAATGCCGTCAAACCCAAGCTCCTTGGCCTTGGCAACGCAATCAAATTGGGTCATTTCGCCCTTTTGAATCAGCTTCCAAAAGCTGTAGCTGCTAACCGCTGTTTTCATACTCATTGAATGACCACCTCGTGTCCGGTACGCGCCGATTCATAGATAGCATCCAGAATCTTCATGATTTCCACCCCATCCGCCGCGGGAGCAATGCAGGTGGTGCCATTTTGTACGCAGTCAACAAAGTGGTTAATCTCCTTACCAAAAAAGTCGCCAAAGCCCACCTTGCTGCTCAAACTGACATCTGCCATCCGTCCGTTGACCACGGTGTACATCTCCAAGTCGGGGTCAATCTTGGCACCGCCCTTGTCGCCGAACAGCTCAATCTTGCCCACATCGCTCTTGATGTTCAGGCTAAAGCTGGCTTCCACATCCAGCACAGCGCCGTTATCAAAGCGTACCAGCGCCGATACCATGTCTTCCACATCGCACTGGTCAGCGTCGGTGGCCGAGGCCGAATAGTAGCCCTTGCGATCCTTGAGCTCGTTGCGGTTGCCCAGCTTGTGGAAGGTTACGCCGTAGGCCGAAATTGGCTTGGGGTTGCCCAGCAGGTAGCGTACTAGGTCAATGACATGCACGCCTAGGTCGATGAGCGGGCCGCCGCCGGAGCGGGACTTGTCGCCGAACCAGCCGCCGGGGTTACCGTTGCGGCGCAGGTAGTTGGCCTTGGTGTAGTAAATTTCGCCCAGATAGTTGCTGTCAATCATCTCCTTGAGCGTTGCGCAGTCGTCGCCGTAGCGGCGCACAAAGCCAATCATCAGCAGCTTGCCGTTGCGGTCGGCGGCGGCCTTCATCTCGGCGGCCTCGGCAGAGGACATTGCCATGGGCTTTTCGCACAGCACATGCTTGCCGGCATTCAGCGCGGCAATGGTACAGGGCGCATGCGCCGAGTTCCATGTACAGACGCTTACCGCGTCAATCTCTTTTATGCTCAGCAGCTCGTCCTTGTCAGTAAAGGTACGGGTCACACCGTATTTTTCGGACATTGCCTTAAGTCGTTCCGGGTTAATATCGCAAAAAGCGTACAGCTCCACATTCGGGTTTTTGAGGTAGGCGGCAATGTGTGTTTCGGCAATGTTGCCCACGCCGATGATTCCAATTTTAAGTTTTGACATATTGATACTGTCCCTTTCTGTTGTTGGTTATTTTACATAGCGGTGCAAAAAGTTGACCGCTTTGCCAATATCGGCGGCAGGGTCGGTGCCCACCTCCCGCTCAATGGTCAAAAATCCGTGATAGCCAATGTCATCCAGTGCCTTGAGGTACTGTGACCAGTTCACATCGCCCGCGCCCAAGGGCAGCTCGATGAACGCCTGTCCTTCCTCAATGACCTCCTCGATGCTGCGCACTCCATAGATAATCTCCGGGTCGCGCTCCAGCAGCTTGCGGCCATCCTTGGCATGGGTATGGACAATGTATTTGCTCAGGTTGTGTACCGCCTGTGCAGGGTCGTCACCGGTCACCATGACCAAATTGGCCGGGTCAAGGTTGACCGCCACGCCGGTGGAATGCAGTCCATCCAAAAAGGTTTTGAGTACCGCGGAGGGCTCGGGGCCGGTTTCAATGGCAAAATGCGCCTGCATACTGTCGGCATACTGCGCCAGCGAAAAGCAAGCCTGCTGCATCACCTTGTAGCGGTCGTGGTTTGGGTCGCCGGGTACCACGCCAATGTGGGTGGTTACAATGCTAGTTTCCAAGTCCTTGGCAAGGTCAAGAATGCGCTTGGAACGCTCGATGAGCGCGGGGTTTTTTTCCCCGTTGCCAAAGCCCTGTCCCAAGTCGCCGCAGAGCGCCGAAATGGTCAGACCATAGCCTTTTGCCATTTCCAAAAACGCGCGGCGCTTGGCGGGTGTTAATTCCTCCGGTGACATTGCGCCCTTGGTGGCGTACACCTGAATGCCGGTAAGCCCCAGCTCACTGGCCTGCTCCATTGCGGTTCTGGCATCGGTGCGGAAAGAATCCAGCAGCACACCCATTGAAAATGAATACATGTCGTTACCCCCTAAATATAATTAAAATCAGTCTCTGTGGTACTAAAGTATTGTTTTTCTCTTTTCTTTATTCTATACTGTAGCTAGCAGCAAGTAAAGGCTTGATGTTGCCATGGATTAACACAATATTGCTGTTGCGGGAGGAGATGCTCCAGTGCCGAACTCATTTTATGAAACGATTCGATATGCCGACCCAACTTTCTTAATTACCTTCCATTTTGACCAAATTACCCAAGGGCGCCCCATCGGGTTTTCGCTGCACTGGCACGAGCATGTGGAAATTTTGCTGTTTACCAC
>JAVVRO010000041.1:0-13009 GCA_036654695.1 Angelakisella sp.
TGCTGGCGGCCAACGGCATGAGCTGGGTAAAAAGCAATGAAAGCTATACCCTGCTGGGGGCAGACGGTGTGCCGGTGGGCTTTCCCAGTGCCGCTGAAGCCAGCTGGCTGGGCGATGGCTGCTATGCGGTCAACGTGGGCAGCAAGCTGCGCATTATGACAGTGCAGGGGTAAGCTACTCAAAGCAACCACAAAACTTCAGGGGACGGTACTTCCGGCAAGCGGAAGTACCGTCCCCTGTTTTCAGAGAGCGGGCGAAGCTGTTACGCTCCGGGACAACAGGCTGTTCAAGGGCCTACACGCCACCCCTCGTCCCCGCCTTCCAATAGGAGGGGTACTACAGAACATTCTATGCCTGCCGCCATATTTGGCTACATGCCCCAGACTGCGCGATTGGTGGAGGAAATGCCCATAGCTCCGGCCTGCAACGCCAGCACAATGTCCTCCTTGTCGCTGATAAGCCCGCCCGCAATCAGCGGTACCGGGCAGTAAGCCGCAATGCGCTTAATAATTTTCGGCATGGTTGCGGGCATAATTTCAATCATATCCGCCATGCCGGTTTCCATGTAGCGCCGGCAGTTTTCCATGGCAATCGAGTCAATGAGGAAAAACCGCTGCACCGTAATAAAGCCCTGCTCCTTGGCCGCCTTGACCAGTGCCGGCTTGGTGCTGATAATGCCATCGGCGGCAGTGTTGCGCTTAATAAAATCCACCGAGATTTCCTTGCTGGCCAGCCCCGCAATCAGGTCAAGATGCACAATTGCCAGCTTGTCGGCGTTCTTGATGCGCGCAACCAGCTCCGGCAGATTGCAGATGGTGCCGTACAGCAAAAACACCATCCGGCAGTCGGTGTTCAGCGCCACCGCCAGTCCCTCGTCGTCCTTGACCGCCGCGATTATCGGCGCTTGCTCCAAAATTGCCGCAATTTCCGGACGCGTTCTTTGTAGCTTGTCTGTGTGTTGGTTCATAGCGTCTTTTCCTCAATTCTTCTGTCCTGCTCCCGGCGAAGCCGTACCAGCAGCGAGCTTTCCTCCAGCTCCACATCGGCATAGGTAATAATCTCGCCCTTTTGCACCGCGCGCTTCATGATGGTATTGCCGTTGACCAGCCCCACCGGCAGCGCTTGCAGGGACTTGGCCTGTTGGTAGGCGGCAATCACGCCGTAGACCGTGTACCCGCCGATGCCGTCCAGCCGCTGCCCTGCTTGCAGGTCAACCTTGGCAAAGGCGACCACCTCGGCATAGGGCGCGCCGTCCAGCGGAACAATGGAGGGTCGGTTGTACAGCACCAGCCGCCCCACCGTCACCGGGACTTCCAGACTGCACAGGTGGTACGGACGGTACAGCAGATAGTTAGGGCCGTCCCCCATGGACAGGTACTTTAACTCCCGGCGCAGCTCCGGGCTGTCGGTAGTTACCACCGCAAACACCCCCGGCGCAACACCCTTGACATAATCCACCACATGGTAGTGCTCCAACACGCCGCCCTCGTCCCGCAGGCGGTAGCGGTCGGCCAGTGTTTCGGTGGTGGCGGCCACCCCGTGGGCACCCATGCAGTCGGGCATAAAGCCGGTGGCATTGGCCACGGCGGTCAGCTCGACCATGGTTTTGGTGCAGTCTTGGAACGAGGCCAGCATCCGCGGGTTCATGGACTTTTGGGCAGCTTCCCGCGCGGCAGTGTCAGGGGTTGCGTCGTAGTCAACCGCGTTGTTTTTCCCCTTGCCCAGTACCAGCACCTCCAGCCCCATGGTGCGGGCAAAGTCGTACAGCTCCATAATCGCGCCCGGTTCATCCCCCGCCATGCCGGTAAAGCCTACCCCCTGCTCGGCGGCCATCCGCTTGAGCAGCGGCCCTATTACCACGTCGGTTTCCACCGTCATCATAATAAAGTGCTTTTTGTGGGAAAAGGCGTTGACCGCAAGCTGTGCTGCGCCCTCGGTGGAGCCGGTGGCGTCAATGACCACCTGCACCTGCCGTGCCGCCGCAATGTCGTCGTTTTCCGAAACGGCAATGCAGCCCGCGGCAATCGCAGCCTCTGCCTCTGCCACGGTGGATACCAGACGATAGCCCTCCTCCAGCACTGCCGCAGTGGCCAGCGCACGTTCTACCCGCTGTGCCTTGTGGTCAACAATGACCACCGGCGTAATGCCCGGCATGCGTACCATCTGGTTCACCAGTGCCCGACCCATCTGCCCTACCCCGATAATGGCCACGGCAATGGGCGTTCCGGCGGCCTCCAGCCGCATAAAATCTTCGCTTAATCCAAACATTTATTCCGCTCCTTTCCCGGTTTTTTGACCATCGAGCGGCATCGATACAGCTTGCTGCCGTCCCGCTTGGGCTTGCTTTCCAGCAGCTGGGCATAGGCGCTATCCGCAGCTGCGCTGTCTTTATAAATTCCAAATACCGCCGACCCCGCGCCGGTCATCGCCGCACCCAGCGCACCGCTTTCCAGTAAACGGCGTTTGGCGGTCTCAATCGCCTGTGTGGGGGTTGCCACCGCCTCGAAGCTGTTGCGAAGCAGCGCAGCAATGGCAGCAGGGCTACCCGCAGATGCAGTGTCCAGTATCTGCTGACGGTCAGTCGGGGCGGCAAACTGCCCGCCTTCATCCATTCGACGGTACATCTCCGGGGTGGAAAAGGCCACTTTGGGCATGAGCACCACAAAGTGCAGTGCCTCGGTTTGCTGCAATGGAGTTAGCCGCTGGCCTATGCCCTCGGCCAACAGCCGCCCACCCAAAATACAGGCGGGAACATCGGCTCCCAAGGTGCGTCCCAGCTCGCACAGCTGCGGCTGGGTCAGCGTGATCCCGCTGAGGGCGCAGGTCGCATGCAGCACCGCTGCGGCATCGGCACTGCCGCCGCCCATGCCGCTTTGGCAGGGGATTCGCTTGTACAGCCGAATGGCAAGGGGCGCAACCGCATACCGCTGTTCCAGCAGACGGTAAGCACGCACGGCCAGATTGTCCTCGCCGCACAGCGCTTTGTCGTTGCACCAAAAGGAAAATGCCTCGGCCTCCTCCAGCTCCAGCTTATCGGCAAGGCTGATAAACTCCATTAGTGACGCAATGTCGTGGTAGCCGTCGGTGCGCTTCCCCAGCACCTCCATGGTCAAGTTAAGCTTGGCATGGGCTTTTGCTACAAAAATCATGGCCGTGTTCCCTTCCGCCGCTGCTGGCGGCAAAAAAAATCAGTAGACCTCCGCGGTAACAATGCAAAAAACGCTGATTCCAAGTCCGCGCCCAAAGTCAGTCAAGCCCTCGCCACTGGTGGCGGTAATGCCGACGCGCTCGGGCGGCAGGCTTAACAGCTCGCCAATGCTTTCCCGCATGGCGGCAATGCGCGGGCTTATTTTTGGCGCATCACACTCAATGGTAAAGGACACATGGGTAATTCTGCCATGCAAAAAGCCCAGCGCCTCCCGCAGGTAAATCCGGCTGTCTTTCCTGCCGGACTGGCAGATGGCATCGGCACGCGCACCCAGCACATTTTCGGCGGTAACACCGGAGACGGCATTGGTCAGCGCATGGAGCACCACATCACCGTCGCTGTTGGCTTGCAGCGCGGGATATTCCGCAAACTCCACCCCGCCCAAAATCATCGGGTGCGTGCTGGGGACATCGGCCGTGCGGTGGCTGTCCTGCCCAATGGCACAGCAGATGCGTGGAAAGCCGCTCCATCCCAGCTCCCGCGCAATGGATTCCGCCATGGTCAGGTCGGCGCGGGTGGTTATTTTAATGTTGTAGTTGCTGCCCTCCACCAGCCGCACCGGGTGGCCACTGTGCTCCATGACCATGCAGTCGTCGGTGACGGCGGGGTCCAGCGGGTCGGTGGTTTGGTAGGCCTCCAGCAGCGCAGCGCGTTCAAAGGCTTGGGGCGACTGGGTACGCCAAGTGTTGCTGCGCTGGGTAGTTTGCCGCACCACGCCGGTGTCGTCACACAGCTTAATGGTGTCGGTGGCAGGCATGGCCGCCGCAACCGCGCCATACTGTGCCGCACCGTCAATGCAGCGTAGGATTGTGTCCTGATTGACAAAGGGACGCGCGCCGTCGTGGATGACCACCAGTTCGCCGGTGGCGGCCTGAATGCCCCGCAGGGAGGAAGCATTGCGGCTTTCCCCGCCCAAAATGACCTTGATGCGATGGTCGTACCGGTAGGCCTCGGTGAGCTTCTCCCGCTGGTCAGCCTTGGTGACCAAAATAATCTCGTCCGCGTAGTCAGTTTCGGTAAAGGCGCGCACCGCATGGTACAAAACGCTTTTGCCACAGATGCAGGCCTCCAGCTTATTTTCACGCCCAAACCGCAGACTGCTGCCCGCCGCAAGGAGGATGACGCTAATTTTCCGATTGTTTCTCATACGCGAAACTCCTTCGCTTGTTGTTGACGAATGGCCGCAATGACCCGGGGCGCTGCGGTCAAAAACCACACCGCATACTCGGTAGGACGCTCTACCAGCTCGCGCTCCAGCTCCTCCAAGGAAATCCAGCGCACCGCCTGCGCTTCGGCTGGGTTCAGGGTGACGGTACCTGCGTATTCGCCCAAAAACACATGGTCATACTCGTACTCGTACAGGTGGTCGTGGAAGCGGCAGAGGTAGATAAAGTCAAATAGCTCGGTGACGGAGCAGCAAAAGCCCAGCTCCTCGGTCATGCGCAGCTGCACCGCGTCGGCAAGCGCCTCCCCGGGGCGCGGGTGGGAGCAGCAGCTGTTGCTCCACAGGCCGCCGGAATGGTACTTGTCCTCGGCGCGCTGCTGAAGGAGCATCTTGCCCTCGTGGTACAAAAATACCGAAAATGCGCGGTGCAGCGTTGCCTTGCAGTGTGCCTCGCTTTTTGGTGCGGTACCAATGGGGCAGTCACGGGTATCCACCAAAATCACCTTGGGTTCGGCAATGGAATTATTCGTCATCGGGTAGTTCCTCGTTTCCATTAAATTCTAGGATATCGCCGGGCTGGCAGTCCAGCACCTTGCAGATGCGTTGCAGGGTGGAAAAGCGAATCGCCTTTGCCTTGCCATTTTTGAGCACCGACAGGTTGGCCATGGTAATGCCCACCCCCTCGGACAGCTCGGTGACGCTCATTTTGCGTTTGGCCAGCATCACATCAATATTTACTACAATCGCCATGGTACCCCTCCCTTTGCAGCGACGGTCATATCGTCAGGTCGTTTTCGTGCTTGAGCAAGCTTGCTTTTTCGGTCAGGTGGGACAGCGCGGCGGTTAACACCGCAATAAACAGTGCCAAAAAGATAAAGCCAAACAGCAGCAGCAGCACAAAAATATCCTTGTGACCGGTGGCAAACAGCCAGACAATCCCGCCTAAAAAGATAACCACCTCAACCAGACACAGCCGGCTGATGTCCCGCAGCAGTCCCGCGTTTGTTTGGGAAAAGGAATTGTTTTTCGCAATCTCGCCGCAAATTTTCCAGACCTTGCACAGTGCGATTAAGGCCGGCAGCAGCGCTACTACTACAAACACCAGCCCCGGCTGCAACAGGTAGTGGTATTCGGCGGGGTGGGTCGCCGCCAGTCGTCCCAGAATCAGGGGCACAATCCCCAGCAAAAACACGACGGTTACGGTTGCGGTAACCACCACCAGACCCCGCAGCCAATTTGCCAGTTCACTCTGTTTCATCTCTACCGACACTCCTTCCAAACGCAAAAAAGTGCTATAATCGCCTAATTTCTTAAGTGATTATAGCACCTTATGTATTGAAAATCAAGTATTATTTATCGTTATTCAATAAATGTTAACCTTTCGCCGTCAAAAACGCCAAAATAGCGGCGGCGGTAGGTGGGCAGCCCGGCAGTGTGCAGCGAAACCCCTCGGTACAGCTGCCAATGCCTGCCTTGTCCAGATGCTTACCGCGCCAGCCCTGCCCCAAATAAAGCTGTTCGCCCAGCCGTTCCAGCCCGCCGCTGTCCTCCAGCCGTGCCAGCGCACGCACCGTGGCGGCGTAGCAGGCCGAGCAAGCCTTGTCCTGACACAGGTGCTTGGCCAGTCGCCCGACCCGCCGGGCGGATACCGGACGCGCCCTGCCGGGAGCTGCTGTATTCAGCGCCGCAACCACTGCCTGCTCCAGCGCCATGCTCCCCACGCCCAGCTGTGCGGCCATGGAAAGGTAGGCAATCTCGTCGGGCAAAAAGCCCAGCAGCACCGCACCGTAGCAGTCCAGCAGCACCGGGTCGGTTCCGGCATAGATGCACCCGCCGTAGACCGGGCTACCGCCCTCCTCAAAGTCAAGGTCACCGCAGATGCCGTCCACCACCGCCAGCTGGCGCGGCAAAATGGAGTTGAGCGCGGCAATGGGCTTGTGCAGCCCCAGGGCGTGAAACTGCCGTTTGCTGCTGTCCGAAAGGCAGCCCTTCATGTTTTTCAGCGCACAGGTCATCCCGGTTTGGCAGTGCCCCTTAAGCACCGGCAGGTTGACAATCAGGTCAGCCTCCAGCATCCGTCGGGAGACATCCATGGGCACCCCTGCCACGGTTCGCGTGACAAAGCCATCCTGCTTCAGGTCGTAAAACGGCACATTTTTGACCTTACAGAGCGTCTCGAAGCCGCAGACACGCGCCGCCTCGGCAGTATCTGCCCCAACCCACGCGCTTTCGGCCACAAAGAGGTCGGTCACGCCCTGTTCGCGCAGCCAGTCAATGACTGCGGCGGCAATCTGCGGGTGGGTGGTTGCCCCTTCCTCCGCGGGGGAGGGCAGCACAAGGTTTGGCTTAATGGCAACCGTCCCGCCCTGCGGCAAGCTAGGGGAAAACCGCCGGAGCAGCTCCCGCGTCATGGAGTAGGGGTCATCGCCGTACATCACACAGATATCAGGCTGTTGCATCGGTCAGCGATCCCTTCTGTCACGGTCGCGCATGGCTTTGCGAAAGTTAATTTGATTGCTGCGATACTTGCTGCGGTACCGAATGCCGTCTATCATATCCTTGCCAAAAAACAGCATAAAGTTTCCAATGGCAAACAGAATGGTCACCTTGATTGACAGCCCGCCTACCAAAAATTGTAGCGCAAACAGCCCCCAGTTCAGCCACGCCAGCCACTTGGCCTTGATGGGCAGGAAGAAAAAGAGCAAAAATTCAGTATCCGGAAACAGCTGAGCAAAGGCCAAAAACAGCGACAGGTTCAGGTATTCCGCAGTACCCGCACCGGTAATCATCCCCGCGGCAATGGCAAACAGCATACCGCTGAGGTAGTAAAGGTTGAACCGGAACGCACCCCAGTGCTGTTCCAGCGCATTGCCAATAAAATAGTAGAAGTAGAGAGAAAACAGTAGCCACACCGGCGAATTACCGGGCGGCACAAAAAGAAAGGTGACCAGCCGCCAAAGCTGCCCATGCAAAATAGCCGGACGGTACAGGGTAATCCAGTTCACGATTGGCACACCGATGAGATACTGCAAAAAGTAGATTGCCAGCATGGTGCTGCAAATGTAGATCATCAGGTTGTGAATGGCGTACCGGCCATACTTATATTCCAGACGACCCAGCTTTTGTTGGAATTTGTCCATCATTCAGTTCCTCTCTAGGTAATTTTCCTGTTTAGTGTAGCACATATTTGTGGGAGTTACCAGCGTTTTTTGGCGGACACCCTGTAAATATATCGTGAATTCTGTCACAATTCAAATAGTGGACTAACTTCGTATATTTTTTATTGACAGCTTGCCCGAATCTTCGTATAATAGTGGAGAGAGTTTAGAGGAGGGTTTGCCTATGCCAGAAACAATCCTGTCATTACAGGGCATTACCAAAAGCTTTGGTCAAACCGAGGTGCTTCGGGGCATCTCGCTGGAAATAGAAAAAGGCGAGTTTATTACGCTGCTGGGTTCCTCCGGCTGCGGAAAAACCACCACCCTGCGCATCATTGCGGGGTTGGAGCGTCCCGACGCAGGCCGGGTCGTTCTCAGCGGGCAGGACATCACCGAGGCGGAGCCAAATCATCGGGATGTGAACACTATTTTTCAAAACTACGCGCTGTTCCCCCACATGAATGTCTTTAACAACATTGCCTACAGCCTAAAGCTGAAAAAGACCCCCGCCGCCGAGATAAAACGACAGGTAAGCGATATGTTGGAGCTGGTCATGCTCCCCGGCTTTGGGAAGCGGCTGCCGGCGGAGCTTTCCGGCGGGCAGCGTCAACGAGTCGCCATTGCCCGGGCGCTGGTGAACCACCCCAGCGTACTGCTGTTGGACGAGCCCCTGGGCGCGCTGGACCTGCAGCTGCGCCGCCAGATGCAGCAGGAGCTGAAAAAACTGCAACGGCAGCTTGGCATTACCTTTGTGTACATTACCCACGACCAAGAGGAAGCCATTAACATGTCCGACCGCATTGTGGTAATGAACAACGGTCACTTGGAGCAGGTGGGCAGTCCCGCCGAGGTCTACGACAATCCCCACACTTCGTTTGTGGCGGGCTTCATTGGCACGGCAAACCTATTCCGCGGCACTGTAACCGCCACAGAGGGCGGCTTGGTGCGACTGGCGCTGCCCTGCGGCGGCATTGCTACCGTGGCTGCCGGCGGACACGCTGTCAAGGCAGGCGACCGACTGGCCTTTTCGGTGCGCAGCGAAAACTTGGAGATTACCACCGCAGCGCGGGACGGCTTTGTACTCCCCGCTACCGTGGCCGAAAACAGCTATGTCGGCGGCATGCTGCGCATTGTTTTTCGTCTGCCGGATGGCAAGGAGCTGTATTCCACCCGCCACGGCGTTCACCGCAAGGTGCTACTGGGCGACACGGTAAGCCTGTGCTGGGAACCGGACAACGCAGTGCTGGTCGACATGGGCGGTGACACGCCATGAGAGCAAAACAGCCGCTGCCGTTGCAACACAAACGCACTTGGATGCTGTCCATTCCGCTGATGGTTTTTACTCTTGTATTTGTGGCGCTGCCGCTGGTATACATTGCGGTGCTCAGCTTTTTGCGGCGCGACCTGCTGTGGGGTGTCACCGGTGAATTTACCCTTGACAACTACCGAAAGGTGTTTGACCCGGTGTACCTGAACACCTTTGCTACCTCGCTGGAGCTGGCATTTTCCACCACCCTGCTGACCATGGCGGTGGGCTACCCCTTCGGCTACTTTATGGGCAAGCTGCTGCCAAAGCGCCGCAAGCTGGTGCTGCTGCTGGTGGTGGTTCCTTTTTGGACCAACGCACTGGTACGCATCTACGGCTGGATGGTGCTGCTGCGCAGCAACGGTGTGGTCAACCAGCTGCTGCTGACCGCGGGTGTCATCGACGCGCCGCTCAAGATGCTGTATACCTATGGCGCGGTGCTTATCGGCATGGTGTACAGTCTGCTGCCCTTTATGATTCTACCGGTTTATTCCAGTGTGGAAAAGATGGACTGGTCGCTGGTGGAGGCCGCCCGGGACTTGGGCGCCAGCCGTATTACTGCCTTTTTGACGGTAACGCTCAAGCTGACACTGCCGGGTCTGCTGTCCGGCTTTGTGCTGGTATTTGTGCCCTCCATGGGGTTGTTCTTTATTGCCGACCTGCTGGGCGGCGGCAAGATTATGCTGGTGGGAAATCTGATTAAAAACCAGCTGCTGCAAGCCCGCGACTGGCCCTTTGGGGCGGCGCTGTCGGTAGGGCTAATGACCCTTACCCTGCTGATTATTGCCGTTTACCGCAAGGTGACCGGCTCGGATTTGGAGGGGCTGGTATGAAAAAGCAGCGTAAGATTACCCCCTCCGGTATCTATCTGGCACTGGTACTGCTGTTTATCTACCTTCCGGTGGTGGTGGTAGTGCTCTACTCCTTTAACGTTTCCAAAAGTGATGTGCTCTGGACCGGCTTTACGCTGGACTGGTACCGCAAAATGGCCGGCAACCGCGTGTTGATGGAAGCGCTGAAAAACAGCATGATTGTTGCTGTACTGTCCTGCACAGTGTCGGCGGTCATCGGAACCATTGGTGCGGTGGGGCTGTCACGGTGGAGCTTTCGCTCCAAGGGACTGCTGGAAAATCTGGCCATGCTGCCCATTATGATTCCGGAGATTATCCTCGGCATGGTGTTCCTTGCGTTTTTTTCGTTTTTACATCTGCCCTTTGGCATGCTTACCCTGATTATTGGGCATACCAGCTTTTGTATCCCCTATATCTTTTTGGTGGTCAAGGGGCGTCTGGTGGGGCTTGACCCGTCCATTGGGGAAGCCGCGCGGGACTTGGGCGCAGGGGAATGGCGAATGTTTTTTGACATTACCCTCCCGCTGATTGCCCCCGCAGTGCTGTCCGGTACTCTGCTTGCCTTTGCCATGTCGCTGGACGATGTGGTTATCAGCTTTTTTGTTACCGGCGCGCAGACCAACACCCTGCCCATTAAAATCTACTCCCAGATTAAGTTTGGGGTCACCCCCGAAATTAATGCCCTATGCACCGTCATGCTGCTCATTACCTTTGTTCTCATTTTTGTCTCCGGTAAAATTGGTTCTAAACACAGCCAAAGCTCGGTTCCGGCAGAAAATCAGGGCTGAGCGCACTTTAGAAAGGACGCATAATTTATGAAGAAAACTTTTGCAACCCTTCTTGCAGCCGCGTTGCTGCTAACCTCCATGACCGGTTGTGGCACGCCCGCAGCCGACAAAGGCAGCCCCTCCTCCCCGGCAGCGCCCGCTGCCAAGCAGGAGCTGAACATCTTTACTTGGGACGGCTACTTTCCTCAGGATGTGCTGGATGGATTTACCGCCAAGACCGGTATTAAGCTCAACTTTTCAAACTTTGAATCCAACGAGGAGATGCTTACCAAGCTGGAGGCTGCCAAGGGCGGCGAATATGATTTTATTATCGCTTCGGACTATATCATCGATATTGCCCGCAAAAAGGGTGGCCTGCTCAGCGAACTGGACAGAGCACAGCTACCCAACTACAAAAACCTTGACCCTGCATTTCTGGGGCAATTCTTTGACCCCGAAAATAAATACGCTGTTCCCTACGCCCCCGGCACCCCGCTAATTGTGTATGACAAAGCCAAGATTGGTTTCGAGATTACCAGCTACGAGGATTTGTGGAAGCCAGAGCTGAAGGACAGCATCGCCGCCATTGACGACATGCGTAACATGCTGGGCATTACCTTAAAGAGCATGGGAAAATCCTTTAACGAAACCGACCCCGCCGTGCTGGAATCCGCCGGCAAAAAGCTCCAGCAGCTAAAGCCCAACATCCGCGTGCTAACCTTCAACAACATTCAGGATAACCTGATTTCCGGTGAGGCAACTGTGGGCTATATGTTTACCTCGCAGGTAGTGGCCGCGCTGGCCGCCCGCCCCGACCTGTCGGTTTGCTACCCCAAGGAGGGCATGGGCTTTGGTATTGACGCCATGATTGTGCCGCTGAACGCGCCGAACAAGGCGAATGCCCACACCTTTATCAACTATATTCTGGACGCAGAGGTGGGTGCCAAGGTTTCCCCGCAGATTGGCTATATCTGCCCCAACAAAGCCTCCGCCGAATTCCTGCCCGAAAGCTTTAAGAAAAACCCGGCGCTGTACATTCCCAGTGAGGTATTGGGCAAAACCGAGTTTATTCAAGACGTTGGCGAAGCAACGGCCATCTATGATAAAATCTGGACGGAATTTAAGCAGTAATTGTTTGAATTTAGAGACTAATCTTGCTGCAATTTTGCGGCATCCTTGCAAGGGAGTTGTTGCCTATGAAATTACTGTTTGCCTCCGATATTCACGGCTCGGCCTACTGGTGCGCTCGGCTTTTGGAACGGTATCAGGCTGAGTCGCCCCACCGGCTGGTGCTACTGGGGGATTTGCTGTACCACGGCCCGCGCAACGACCTCCCCCGCGACTACAACCCCAAGCAGGTATTTGCCATGCTAAACCCGCTAAAGGGCGCAATTACTGCCGTGCGCGGTAACTGTGACAGCGAGGTTGACCAAATGGTGCTGGATTTTCCCATGATGGCCGACTACCTTCCGCTGCTGGTGGAGGGAAAAACGCTGTTTTGCACCCATGGGCACCTGTTTTCCCCCGACGCGCTGCCACCGCTGCAACCGGGTGATGTGCTGCTCAGCGGACATACTCACCTGTTTGGCGACTGCATGGTCAACGGTATCCGTTGCCTGAACACCGGCTCGGTGGCGCTGCCCAAGGAAAACCGCCCTTGCAGCTACCTCCTGTACGACAACGGCGAATTTACCATCAAGGACATGGACGGTACCCCGCTGAAGTTAATATAACTTACAGGAATCATTTCTCCGTAGACTGTCAATACTTTAGGGTAGCGACAGTTTACGGAGGTTTTTTAATTCAATGGGAAAACGTATTGTCATTTTATATACCATCTTGCTGGGATTCATCACAATCCTGATGCTGCGGCTATCCACACTGGCACCGGGCGGCAGTCTGCAACAGGCCGCAGCTGTGCAAAGCAGCTACGCCCTGCGGGTGGGCGAAAGCCGCGGAATGATTTATGACCGAAACCTAAAACCGCTGGTCAATCGCGCCAGCCGTGTCGTGCTGGCAATTACGCCCTCGCCCCAGTCCTTGGCGGCGTTGCAGGCGGCGCTGCCCCGGGAGGAATTTTTGCAGCTGGTGCCGCTGTTAGAAAGCGGCAAGCCGGTGGCGGTAGCGGCCTCGCGGGCAGTCAGCGGTACCGGCATTGCGCCTTTTACCTTCCCGGTACGCTACGCCGGCGACCGACTGGCGCCGCATGTGGTGGGCTATCTGGATGGTAGCGGTGGAGCGGTGTCAGGGGTGGAGCGCGGTTACAATGCACTGCTAACGGAATTGGGCGGGCAGGTGCGCACCCGGTACCATGTGAATGCCATGGGGCTACCGCTGGGCGGCGACGCTGCCGCAGTCAGCGACAGCCGTCCCCCAGGCGAGGGCGGCTTGGTGCTGACGCTGGATCGAGAGCTTCAGCGCATTGCCTTGCAGGCGGCCGCGCCCATACTGCGCGGTGCCGTGGTCGTTATGGAGGTAAGCAGCGGGGAGATTTTGGCCATGGTCAGCCGCCCGGACTTTGACCAAGCCCATGTTGCGGCATTCCTCGATGACC
>JAVVRO010000042.1:0-987 GCA_036654695.1 Angelakisella sp.
CAGAAAGAAGGTGCCGGCGGCGCATAGCCGCGCTCCCGGGAGGGAAGTGCCGCAAACTTCCCGCGCCGACAGGCGCATAGCCGCGTTCCCGGGAGGGAAGTGCCGCAAACTCCCCGCGCCGACAGGCGCAAAACCCCCGGCGGCTTGGCCGCCCAAACCCCGCGCCCACAGGCACAAAAACGGACTGTCGCATTGCTTGCAACAGTCCGTTTTTTGTAGCCCTTACCCTTGTACCGAGTAGTTGGGAGCTTCCTTGGTAATGTAGATATCGTGAGGATGGCTTTCCTTGAGCCCCGCACCGGTAATCTTGACAAACTGCGCCTTTTGGTGCAGGTCGGGGATGGTCGCGCAGCCGCAGTAGCCCATGCCCGCGCGCACGCCGCCCATCAGCTGGAAAATGGTGTCCGCCACCGAGCCCTTGTAGGGAACGCGCCCTTCGACACCCTCTGGCACCAGCTTTTTGTTGTCCTCCTGGAAGTAGCGGTCCTTGCTGCCCTTGGCCATTGCCGCCAGACTGCCCATGCCGCGGTACACCTTGAACTGACGGCCTTGGTAAATTTCAGTCTCGCTGGGCGATTCCTCACACCCGGCAAGGATGGAACCCAGCATGACCACATTGGCACCCGCCGCCAGCGCCTTAACAATGTCGCCTGAATACTTAAGCCCGCCGTCGCCAATGATGGGGATGTTGTACTTGGCGGCAATGCAGGCCGCGTCGTAAATGGCAGAAATCTGCGGTACGCCCACGCCGGCAACCACGCGGGTAGTGCAGATGGAGCCGGGGCCGATGCCCACCTTGACCGCATCCGCGCCCGCTTTAATGAGATCCTCCGTCGCTTCGGCAGTGGCTACGTTGCCCGCAATCAGCGCAATGTCGGGGTACAGCCCCTTGACCATGCGCACCGCCTTCATAATCCCTGCGCTGTGGCCGTGGGCGCTGTCCAGCACCAGCACATAAACCTGTGCCTTAACAAGAGCCGCAACCCG
>JAVVRO010000042.1:997-12998 GCA_036654695.1 Angelakisella sp.
CGCTCCTCCAAGTCGTGGGAAACGCCGATGGCGGCGGCACACAGCAGCCGGTCGTGGCGGTCACGGGCGGTATGGGGGTATTGCAGCGACTTTTCAATATCCTTGATGGTAATTAGACCCTTTAACATTCCGTCGCTGTCCACCAGCGGCAGTTTTTCAATCTTGTGCTTCATCAAAATGGCCTTGGCCTGCTCCAGCGTGGTGCCCTGCGGCGCGGTGACAAGGTTTTCCTTGGTCATCACCTCTTGGATTTTGATGGTGTAGTCGGTCATAAACTTCATGTCGCGGTTGGTAATAATGCCTACCAGCCTGCCACTCTTTTCGCAGATTGGCACTCCGGAAATCTTGTACTTCCGCATCAGGTCGTCGGCGTCCGACACCAAATGCTCCGGAGATAGGAAAAACGGATTGGTAATTACGCCGTTTTCACTACGCTTTACCCGGTCAACCTCCTCCGCCTGCTGCTCGATGGGCATATTCTTGTGAATGACACCAATGCCGCCCTCGCGGGCAATGGCAATGGCCATTCTCGATTCGGTCACCGTGTCCATGGCGGCGGTTAGCACCGGAGTGTTCAGCATAATATCTCGGGCAAGCACCGACCGCAGGGTTACCTCGTTGGGAAGCACCTCCGACTTAGCGGGAATGAGCAGCACATCGTCAAAGGTCAGCGCCTCCGGTTTAAACTTGCTGGCGAAATCAGTATTAAGCATAGTTACCTCCCTGTTTTTCCTGTTTTTTTAGCTTCCAGTTATTTTATAGTTTTAGGTATTCTACTCCACTTTGCCCATTGTGTCAAGTGTTTTCGGGTTTTCCTTGACAAACGCAAATTTTACCCTAAACTAATGGGTAGAAAAAGACACAAAAGGAGACTGCGTATGTTTGACTTTTTGGAACGCACCCTGCCCCTGCTGGGGGAGGCGGCGCTGGACAAGCTGGCCAATAGCCGCGTGGCTTTGCTGGGGCTGGGCGGCGTGGGCAGCGCCGCTGCCGAGGCGCTTTGCCGCGCGGGGGTGGGGCAGCTGCTGCTGGTGGACAACGACACCGTGTCGCTTAGCAACCGCAACCGCCAGCTGGTCGCCACCACCCAAACTCTGGGACTGCCAAAAACCCAAGCGGCGGCACAACGGCTGCTAACCATTAACCCCGCCTGTACCATTGACACCGCTCAGCGGTTTTACCTGCCGGAGCAGTCTGCCTTTTTGTACGACTGGCACCCCGACTGCGTGCTGGATGCCATTGACACTGTAACCGCCAAGCTGCATTTGGCCGAGCAGTGCCGCGCGCGGGGCATTCCTCTGCTGTCCTCCATGGGTACCGGCAACCGGCTAGACCCCTCCCAGCTGCGGCTGGGCGACCTTGCCGACACTGTGGGGAATGGCTGTCCGCTGGCGCGGGTCATGCGCCGGGAGCTCAAAAAGCGCGGCCTAGAGCACCTACCGGTGGTCTACTCGGTGGAGCCGCCCCTGACCGCTGTCTGTGTTGGCGCCGAAAATGGCAGGCACCCGCCCGCCAGCTCAGCCTTTGTCCCGCCCGCCGCCGGTTTTTTGCTGGCGTATGGTGGGGTCAAAGCGCTGCTGGAGCAGACAGGTGCCCGATAGGCTACAGTTATTCTAGAAAGTCCTTCAACCGTTTGCTGCGGCTGGGGTGGCGCAGCTTCCGCAGTGCCTTGGCTTCAATCTGCCGAATGCGCTCCCGGGTTACGCTAAACTCCTTGCCGACCTCCTCGAGGGTACGGCTGCGGCCATCCTCCAACCCAAAGCGGAGCTTGAGGACTTTTTCTTCCCGGGGAGTCAGGGTACCCAGCACCTCGCCAAGCTGCTCCTTAAGCAGGGTATGGGAGGCGACATCGGAGGGCGCCGGCGCATCCTCGTCGGGGATAAAGTCGCCCAAATGGCTGTCCTCCTCCTCACCGATGGGGGTTTCCAGCGAAACAGGCTCCTGGGCGACGCGCATAATCTCCCGCACCTTTTCCACCGGCATGTCCAGCTCGGCGGCAATCTGCTCGCTGGTAGGCTCGTGGCCATTCTGGTGCAGCAGCATGGAATTGACCTTTTTTACCTTGTTGATGGTTTCCACCATGTGTACCGGGATGCGGATGGTACGCGCTTGGTCAGCAATGGCGCGGGTAATGGCCTGCCGAATCCACCAAGTGGCATAGGTAGAAAATTTAAAGCCCTTGGTGTGGTCAAACTTTTCCACCGCTTTAATCAGGCCAAGGTTGCCCTCCTGAATCAGGTCAAGGAACTGCATGCCGCGACCGACGTACCGCTTGGCAATGCTGACCACCAGACGCAGGTTTGCTTCCGACAGCCGACGACGCGCCGCAAGGTCGCCATCCGCCATACGAATAGCAAGGGCAACCTCCTCGTCCCCGGACAGCAGCGGTACCCGCCCGATTTCCTTAAGGTAAACCTTTACCGGGTCGTCGATATTAATGCCCTCGGCATACAGCGCAACCTCTAAATCTTCTTCCTTTTCCGGCAGCGCGGCTGCCTCGGAAACTAAGTCCTCGACAATCTCAACATTATAGGTTTCCAGTGTGTCATAGAGCTTGTCCACCTGCTCTACATCAAAGTCCAGCTCCTCCAACGCGTCGTTAATCTCCTTGGTGGTCAGCTTTCCTTTGGATTTGCCCAGCTCCAGCAGCTCTTTAAGCACCTGTTTCTTGTCCTGAATCGCCAAATTACTACACTCCCTGCATCTATGTATATTTTTTCGTTATCGTTTGCCAGAGGACAGCGACGCAATGTACTGCCGCAGCTCGTCGTCACCCATTTCCGCCTCCTGCTGTGGGGTCTTTTGCTGCTGCATTTCCCGCAGCACCCGCACATAGTCCTCGGCCTCGCCGTGGCTGACCTTCTGCCCACCATCCACCGACAGCATCTGGGACAGTCGGCTAATGCGGTCGTCGGCCAGCACCGCGCAAAGGGACATCATGTCAGGCTGCTCCCCTGCCAAAATGCGGGAACGCACCGCGCGGTAGATGTCCAAGTCCACCGGCGATACAAACAGCTCGTCGGCAACCTGCCGCTGCACCCAGTCCAGCCTGTCCGGGTTTTTAATCAGGTAGGCAATCAGCCGCTCCCCGGCCAGCGCCTCCTTGGGGTATTTTTGTCGCTGGAAGTCGCCCTTGGCCTGGGGGCCGGATTCGGTGAAGGGTCGCAGCTCGTGGGCTTCCTTTTTGGCTTGGGTACGCTGCTTTTTTTTAAGGGCGTAGTCCAGCTGCGTCACCACCGCCTGCCGGTCAACCTCCAGCTCGCGGCACACCTTGCTAAGGTACACATCCCGCTGAATGGGGCTGGGCGTGTTGGCCATTAACCGCACAAACTCCTGCAAAAAGGAGATGCGCCCCTCGGCCTGTGTCAGGTCGTGCTGGCCTTGCAGCTTGGCAATCTCAAACTCCAGCGCGGTACGGCTGCCGTCAATGAGCAGCTCAAACCGCTCCGCACCAAACTTTTTGATGTATTCGTCAGGGTCTTTTGCCCCCTGCATGGACAAAATTTTAATCTTGAGCCCGGCGCGTTCCAGCATGTCCACCGCGCGCTTGGTGGCGGCCTGTCCCGGCCCGTCCGAATCATAGGCCAGAACCACCTCGCCGGTGTAGGAGGCAATCAGCCGCGCCTGCTCCTCGGTCAGCGCTGTTCCCAGCGTTGCCACGGCATTGTCCAGCCCTGCCTGATAAATAGAGACAACATCCATGTAGCCCTCGGCCAGCAGCAGCTGCTTGCGCTTGCTGTTTTTGGCCAGATTCAGGGCGAACAGGTTGCGGCTTTTTTTAAAGACCAGCGTATCGCCGCTGTTCAGGTACTTGGGGCCGCTGCCCGCCATAATGCGTCCCCCAAAGCCAATGACCGTTCCCCGCAGGTCAATGATGGGAAAGATGATTCTGTCCCGAAAGCTGTCGTACACCCCGCCGTTTTTACCCCGGGCAACCAGCGCCGCCGCCGCCATTTCGTCATTGGTGTAGCCCATGCCCCGCAGGTGGTCGCTTAGCCCCTGCCAGCCGTCGGGGGCGTAGCCTACCCCGAATTTGGTAACCATGGCCTTGGTCATGCCGCGGTTGACCAGATAGCTGCGGGCGGCTTTCCCCTCGTCGGACATCAGCATCTGGTGGTAAAACCGGGCGGCCTCGCGGTTCATCTCCTGAATTTTAAGCCGCAGAGCGTGGGTGCCGTCCTCGCTGTCAGCGGGCAGCTCCAGCCCAATGCGCTGCGCCAAAAACCGCACTGCCTCCATGTAGTCCAAGTTTTCTATCTTGCGAATAAAGGTAATAATATCGCCGCCTGCGCCGCACCCGAAGCAAAAGAAGGACTGGTTTTCGGGGTAGACGGTAAAGGAGGGCGATTTTTCGCTGTGGAAGGGGCACAGGCCGGTCAGGTTGCGTCCCCGCCGTCGCAAGGATACATAGCCGCCAATGGTCTGTTCAATGTCACAGCGGTACTTTAGCTCGTTTAAAAACGACTCCGGCAACATCGAATCTCCCCTCCTTCTGCTCCTAATACCCCCAGGGCTTTGGTAAAAATAGGTCGCTGTAAACCGACACGCAGTACCGGTCGCTCATGCTGGCAACATAGTCCACCGACGCGCGCTCCACACCCTCCTCGGTCACAATGCTGCGGTAGTCCTCCGGCAGCTTGTCTGGATTTGTACTGTAGTATGTGTACAATCTGCACACAATATCCTTTGCCTTGTGCTCCTCGCCCTTGGCAATGGGGTTTTTGTAAACGGCTTCAAACAGGTAGTCCTGCCACTGGGTGTAACTGGCGGCAGTTTGGCTGTCCATCTGGATTGCGCCGTTTTTGCTGTTTTGAATTACCGACAGAATCAGTGCGGTTATCCGCTCGTTTGCGCTTTGCCCCAAGCCGTAGCGTACCTCCCACGGCAGCTCGCTTTCGTCCAAAATACCGGCGCGCACCGCGTCGGCAGTGTCGTGGTTCATGTAGGCAAATTTATCGGCATAGCGCACTACGCGACCCTCGGGGGTGTCCGCCCATGGCAGCTTGTCCGAATGGCACAGAATCCCGTTTTTCACCTCGTAGGTCAGGTTCAGCCCCGCGCCGTCGCGCTCCAGCTTTTCCACCACCCGCACACTCTGCTCGCTGTGGACAAAGTGGATTGGGGAGCATTCCCGCAAGGCAAATTCCCCCGCATGGCCAAACGGGGTGTGCCCCAAGTCATGCCCCATGGCAATGGCTTCGGTCAAGTCCTCGTTCAGGCGCAGCCCCCGGGCAATGGTGCGGGCAATCTGCCCCACCTCCAGGGTGTGCGTCAGGCGGGTGCGGTAGTGGTCGCCCTGTGGAAACAAAAAGACCTGTGTTTTGTGCATCAGCCGCCGGAACGCATTGCAGTGAATAATGCGGTCACGGTCCCGCTGAAAGTCGGTACGAATAGGACAAGGCTCCTCCGGCGTCACGCGTCCTGTGGAGTTTTGCGCCAGCGTAGCATAGGGCGCAAGTATCTGCGATTCATCCAACATGCTTTGTTCCCGAATGGTCAAGCCCCCACCTCCCCGCTTCGTTATACTATGCTTCCATGATAGCCTTGAGGGCTTCCTGTCCCATGCAGTAAGGGAACCCCTTTTCGGTCAACTATGGTGCTGTCCATCTGCCCTCTACCATTATTATACGGTATAACCATGGGAATCCCTGCCTCGTAAAAAAATATTTTTAGGAAAACCGACAAAATGCACCTGGTTTTGCTTGCAAATCATTTTTTGCCGTACAAGGTTTCCCAAATCTCCGGCATGACCGGCGCGGGGTTGCGGTCGTAGGTGACCTGTGCCAGCAGCTGGGAGGTTTCGTTTTTGCGCAGCTCCCGCGCCACCAGCACAATGCGTTCGCCTGCAAACTCGTACCCGCAGGTGGACATGGTAATTAGCCGGTCGTGGCTGTCCACCGCCAAATTGGTACTGTACAGGGAGCGCGCGCGCAGCTGCTCCAAAAAGCTGTTCATTTCTTTGTCGGTGGAAAAAAACAGCTGATTGTGGTAGTCAAACACCTCGCCCAGCTTGGGGTCGGTGTTGCTAACAAAGGCTGCCAGCACCACATAGCTCCGCTTCTCGTACAGCGTGGTAAAGGTAACTATAGGGTGCTGCCGGGCGTAATCGGCCTCCTTGTAGCGCTCCACCTCGTAAAAAATCTGCTTGCTGTTACTGTAGTTGTGCCCGTACAGGATGGTGTTGTCGTCGCTGCCATCCAGTCGGTTGCGCGCGTCGGCATACACCGCGCCGTGGGGGTCGGGGCGACGGTAAAAGTCATGCTTCAGGTAGTAGTCATTGTCATCCGTCTGTACCACCGGCGCCGAAAGCTCCCCAAATTCCAGCCACCCCACCAAATCGGGGTTGATGGCCAGCAGCTCAGCAAACTGCGGATTCGCATAGGGTTGCTGCGGGGCACCCTCCGACGAGGGCGCTGTACTGCTGCCGCTGCCCTGATAAATCTGTTGCAGCTGCTTTAACTGTTCTTGGCTCTGCCGTTCCAACAGGGTGCTTTGAATGACCACGCCAATACTGATGCCCGCCGTTACCAGCAGCACCAGAATAATTCCCCGCCGAATCCAATGTCTTGCGCCAGCTTTCATGCAAAATCCTCATTTTTCTCTTTGTTCATGGCAATAATAACACGTTTACCTTACCATAAGTATTTGAATATTCTGTGCTAGTATTTAAAAAGATTTTGCATTTTCTTCCCTTGGGTGGTCAAACTGCGCGCCCAGCTGTTCCAGCAGCAGCGGTTGCACCACGCCGGCGCTTATCTCTTGCAGCGCTTGGGAAAATGGCTCCAGCTGCTCGGCCTGTAACAGCAGCGTCAGCCGGATGCCCTCGGCAAACACGGTGTCCTCTACTACCACGCCGTAGTCGGGCAGCAGGTGGGTCAGCTTGCCGTAAAAATCATAGCTGATGTCCAGCTCTACCCGCGCCGCCGGACAGATGTTGCGCCGGGTTGCCGCATCCACTGCGCATTTGGCCGCCTGCGCGTAAGCCCGGGTCAAGCCGCCCGCACCCAGCAGCACTCCGCCAAAGTACCGGGTGACCACCACCACCACATCGCTTAGCCCCTCCCGCAGCAGCACCTCCAGCACCGGCTTACCGGCGGTGCCCTGCGGCTCGCCGTCATCGGAGCAGCGCATGGTGTGACCGTCGCGGAGCAGATAGGCGTACACATTGTGGGTTGCGTCCTTGTAGCGGTCGCGCAGTGCCGCTACCCGGTCAACTGCCTCCTGCTCGGTAGTGATCGGCGCAATGGTGCCGATAAACCGCGACCTTTTTTCCACAAATTCCTCCTGTGCCTGCCCCTCCACGGTAACGTATCGCTGGTTCATGGTAATTCCTCCCTGCTATGGCATAAAACAAGGCGGTGCATGAATGCACCGCCTTGGGTTGGCTCTGCTGCTTGGCAAAAATTATTTGCCGGTCATGTTGAACCGCTTATTAAATCTATCAACACGTCCGCCTGCATCGACCAGCTTCTGCTTGCCGGTGAAGAAGGGGTGACATTTTGAACAGATTTCCACACGGATTTCGGGTTTGGTAGAACGAGTCTCGATGGTGTTGCCGCAAGCGCAGCGGATGACCGACGGGACATAGTTCGGATGGATGCCTTCTTTCATGGGTTTCACCTCACTTTTTCATTTGGGAAAACACTCCCAAGACATAACACTAGAATGTTATCACAAAGACAAGCTAATTGCAATAGCTTTGTAAAATTTTCTAGCCGCAGACGGGAGTTTTTTACAGCTTTGGCGCATTATAGCCCCAAAAGCTGCTCCACCGCTGCCTTTATTCTGCCTTGCAGCAGGGTTACTTCGTCCAAGCTCTGCCCCCGCAGGGAGTAGTAGATTTTTAGCTTGGGTTCGGTGCCGGAGGGGCGCACAATCACGCTGCCCACGCCGGAAAGTCCGTATTCCAGCACGTTGGCCGGCGGCAGCCCGCGCACCGAGGTCATGTAGTCGGTGGACGCGTCCACTGAAATCCCCGCAAAGCCCGCCGGCGGCGCGTTGCGCAGCCCCTGCAAAATGCTGTTCATGCGGGTCATGCCGTCGCTTCCCTCAAAGGTATAGCTGTCCACCTTGTTTAAATATCTGCCGTATTTTTGATACATTTCGTCCAAGGCCTGCCCCAAGTGCTTGCCCTGTGCCTTGTACCACGCGGCCATTTCGCAGATGAGCATGGAGCCGTCCACCGCATCCTTGTCCCGCACATAGCCGCCGGACAGGTAGCCGTAGCTTTCCTCGAACCCCAGCAGGAAGCGCTGCTCCTCGCCGGCCTGCTCCAGCAGGGCAATCTGCTCCCCAATGTACTTAAAGCCGGTCAGCACACTGCGCACCTCTACCCCGTGTGCGGCGGCCACCGCCTCGGTCATGGTGGTGGAAACCAAGCTCTTGACTACCACCGGGTTTTTGGGCAGTGTACCATTGGCCTTTTTGGAGCGCGCAATGTAGTCCAGCAGCAGCACACCCATCTCGTTGCCGGAAATCAGCCTCGGCTTGCCGTTTTCCAGCACTGCCGCGCCCACCCGGTCACAGTCGGGGTCGGTTGCCAGCAGCAGGTCAGCCTTTTGCTGCTCCGCCAGCTTAAGCCCCAGCGCCAGCGCTTCGGTAATTTCCGGGTTGGGGTAAGGGCAGGTGGGAAAGTTGCCGTCGGGGAATTCCTGCTCCGGCACCACGGTGACCTGACTGACCCCCATGCGTTCCAGCACGGTAAGCACACAGCGGCGACCCGCACCGTTTAGCGGGGTGTACACCAGCCGCAGTCCGGCTGTTTTGCAGATGCCGGGGTTGACCTGCTCCTGCAACACGCGGTTCAAAAAGCGCTGTACCAGCGCTTCCTCAATGTAAACAATGCTGCCCTCGGCCAAGCCCTGCTCGAAGGGAAGGTGACGCACCCCGTCAAAAATATCGGTTTTCAGGATGTTTGCCATGACC
Organism: Angelakisella sp.; assembly: GCA_036654695.1. Taxonomy (GTDB): domain Bacteria; phylum Bacillota; class Clostridia; order Oscillospirales; family Ruminococcaceae; genus Angelakisella. The sequence continues at coordinate 9,923 of JAVVRO010000042.1, forward strand.
GCATCGGCCACCTCGCCGGAAATTTGGCAACCGGTGCCGTCGTAGGCCTTGTAGCCGTTATATTTCGCGGGGTTGTGGCTGGCTGTTACATTAATGCCGCTGTCGCAGCCCAGCTCGCGCACCGCATAGGACAGCGCAGGGGTGGGCATTAGCTCGCGGTACAGGTAGGCTTTTACACCATTTGCCGCCAGCACCGCGGCGCTTTCCCGCGCAAACAGCTCCGAATTGTTGCGGCTGTCGTAGGCAATTGCTGCCGAGGGCTCCTTGACGGTACTGGTAAGGTAGTCCGCCAAGCCCTGTGTGGCGCGGCGCACGGTGTAGATATTCATGCGGTTGGTACCAGCTCCCAGCACGCCGCGCAGCCCTGCCGTTCCAAATTCCAGCTCCTTATAAAAACGATCCTCAATCTCGCTGTCGTTGCCGACAATCGAGGCAAGCTCCCGGGTCAGACTTTCATCCTCCAGCGGCTGTTGCTTCCAGCGGTTATAAAGGTCATGATAACTCATAACTACACCACCCTTTCTTCCTTATACTATACTCCAAGCGGGAACGTCAGTCAACGGTTTTCCGCAGCGGCAATCTCCTTTGCCAGCGGCAGCAGCAACGAACCCGCCGCGTTGCCCAGTGTTACCACCAGCAAAAAGAACAATGCCGGCAGCGAGTAAATGGCAACGCCGTGGCTTGCCGCCAGATAAAACATGTCGGCGATGCTGTGCTCGAACCCTGCCATAATGAAGACCGGCACTGCCAGAAAAATACCCGCCAGCTGGTAAACGCCGGTGCGGGTGCGGTAAATGTCCACTGCAAGGTACATTAGCAGTCCGCAAAAAACAGCCAGCACAAAGGCCGTCCACAGTGGCAGCGTCAGCTTTTGCGCGCAGAGCGCCTGCGCCTTATCCCGCAGGGCAGGGCGCATAAAAAACACCACCCACCCGCTGACGGTGGTGCCCGCAAGGTTCCCCAGCCAGATAGCCCCGGCGGTGTACAGCCGCTTTGTCCACGCTGTTTCCCTGTCGGTAAGCAGGTAGCCAATGGAGCCGGTAAACAGACGCATCCCATAGCTGCAAATGCTCAGCAAGGCAATGCAGAACAGCACTGCACCCGCCAGCTGGTTGTCGGTGGCCAAAAACACCATTCCCGCCATGCCCACCATCAGTCCCGCCATGCCGCCGCCTGCCCCAGTCAGCAGCAGCTTTTTTCCCTCGTTCAAGCCTTACCCCATCCCTTCGTTGTTGCGTTTCGGTTTGTTCGGGCAGTACCGCACCATTCCCGGTGGTTGCCTGAGCAAAAAAGGCTGTTGCAGGATTTCCTTTCCTGCAACAGCCCCATAGGCATCTTGATTATTTTTCGGGGCGGTTGGTGACCAATTCCCCGCGCAGCACTGCGCCCTGCTCTACCGCCAAATCCTTGAAGTCCAGATTGCCGATGACCACTGCGGTGCTCTTAAGGCTAATGCAGTTTTCGACGGTCAGGTTGCCGACAATTTTACCCGACGCGGTTAGGTTTGCCGAAACAACATTGCCAACCAAGGTAGATTCGGTATCCTGAATGACTCCGGAATGGGCAGTGACATTCCCCTCCACAGTACAGGCAGACATTGCCAGACTGTCGCAGGCAATTTCCCCTTCGACCGAGCCGCAGACATAGATATGTCCCTTGGCGCTAATGTTGCCCTTGACCTGCCCCAGCACGGTAAGGTCGGCGTTGGATGTAATGTCACCAGTCACAATGGTGTCACGAGAAATAACCGAGGTATCATATACGGTAGTGACCTCGGGTTTTTCCTTGACTTCCTGTGCTGGCATTGTCATAATCGGTACCACCTCTGCGGTAATCTTACCACCCCTTGGCCCAAAAAAGCTCATAAAATAAGTACCCCCTGCTGCTTTATACGATAAACGCTGATCTGTCAGCCACGTTATCCACTGATTCCACCGTGACACTGTGCCACCTTGTTTCATTGTAAGGATTTCGGCGCAAAATGTCAAGAGTTTGTCGAGTTTTTATCTTTTATGGGGACTGAATCTTGGGAAAACTGTTGATTATGGGAGTTCCTCCCAGCCGGTAACAAGTTTGATGTTGCGCGCACCGCAAAAGCGCTGGCAGATTTTGCCTGTTTCGCCAGTGCTGCCACAAAGTACCACCAGCTGCGTCCCGCTGAGCAGCGGGGTCAGGGAGAGTCCGTCGGCGGCGTGCAGCAGTGCTGCCTCGACTCCCGGGTCTCCGTCTGCAATCTCCAGCACCAGCGTGCAGCGCTGTAGCTCGCCGGTGTTCGCCACCCAGCGCTGAACTGCCAGCAGCAGATTAACGGTTCCCACCAATGCCAAAAAAACCAAAATTACCGTAAAAATCATCGAAACCATACGCTCACCTCCACCCCATGTTATGTTTTGGGGCAAAAAAGGTGCATTGCATTTTGTACTACCGTTCCATTACAGCTCCGAAACATCCTTGCGCCAGTACTTGCGGTCAAGGTTGCGGTACTGGATTGCCTCGGCCAGATGGTCGGCCTGAATCTGTTCGCTGCCGTCCAAGTCGGCAATGGTGCGTGACACCTTGAGCAGCCGGTCGTAGGAGCGCCCGGAAAAGCCCAGCTTGTCATAAACCGCCGCCAGCAGCTGGTCGCCGTCCTGGGTCAGGTGGCAGTACCGGCGCAACAGGCCGGGGGTCAGCCGGGCGTTGCAGCCAATGCCATCCTCGGCATAGCGCTGGCGCTGCAAGGCGCGCGCCGCCGTGACACGCGCGCGAATGACCGCCGAGGACTCGCCGCAGCGGTCGGACGACATCTGCTTGTAGTCCACCGGAGGCATTTCCACATGGATGTCCAGCCGATCCAGCAGCGGCCCGCTAATGCGGTTAAGGTAGAGGGCAATCTTGGTGGGCGAACAGCGGCAGGGGGTGGCGGGGTGCCCAAAGTAGCCGCAGGGGCAGGGGTTCATGGCCGCCACCAGCATAAACTCGCTGGGGTAGGTCACCCGTGCATTGACCCGGCTAATGGTTACATGACCATCCTCCAGCGGCTGGCGAAGCGCTTCCATGGCGCCCTTTTGAAACTCCGGTAGCTCGTCCAAAAACA
>JAVVRO010000043.1:0-12765 GCA_036654695.1 Angelakisella sp.
CTTTAAATATTTTACCCACCGACTCCATGTGGTAGTCATCGGTGGTGCGGATAAAGCGATCGTTGCTGATGTTCATCAGCGTCCACAGCTTCCGAATGCCCGCGACAATGGTATCAACATATTGCTGAGGGGTCACGCCCGCCTTTTTCGCCTTTTCTTCAATCTTTTGTCCGTGCTCGTCGGTGCCGGTTAAAAACATGACATCAAAACCGCACATCCGCTTGTACCGCGCCATTGCGTCGGTGGCGGTCGTGCAGTAGCTGTGCCCAATGTGCAGCTTGTCCGACGGATAGTAGATTGGTGTGGTGATGTAAAAGGTTTTCTTTTCCACAGTGTTTCCCTCCATATTTAGTTTCTGAACAAACAGTATACCACTGTTTTGGTCGATTTGCTAGGGGGAAAAGCGGTTCCCGCCCCCTTATCCCAAATTTTATGCTTGACTTCCCGCAAAAAGATGGTAAGATTTTATAGTAAAAAGGGAGTAGCTGGCAGCAGGAGAAGACCGTGGGGGTTTCTTGCTGCGGCAGGCGCGTCAGCACGGTCGCATGACCCGCGCCTTGCCTTAATCTGCAAGACTTTTGCCATTGCTTTATCAGCGCGGGCAGAGGTCTTTTTCTTTTCACTCCAGCTGATTAAAAAACGAGAGGAATGATGATTTTTATGCAGGCAATCTTCAGCAACATTCTTTCCATTAACCCGGCAACCATCCTGCCCATGGTCACCATGTGGGTCATCGGGGGGCTGCTCATCTGGCTTGCCATTGCCAAGGACATGGAGCCGGCACTGCTGCTGCCAATGGGCTTTGGCGCCATTTTAGTCAACCTGCCAAACTCCGGCGCGGTCAACCAAGTGTTCAACGGTGTCACCGAGGAGGGCGTAATTGACCTGCTGTTTAACAGCGGCATTGCCAACGAGCTGTTCCCGCTGCTGCTGTTTATCGGCATTGGCGCGATGATTGACTTCGGCCCGCTGCTGCAAAACCCCAAGCTGCTTATCTTTGGTGCGGCGGCGCAGTTCGGCATCTTCTTTACCCTGAGTCTGGCCACCCTGTGCGGCTTTGACATCCGCGACGCGGCCTCCATCGCCATTATTGGCGCTGCCGACGGCCCCACCACCATTTACGTTGCCAACTGGTTCCAGAGCAAGTACATGGGGCCCATCATTGTGGCCGCCTACTCCTACATGGCGCTGGTGCCCATCATCCAGCCGCCGGTTATCCGTGCTATTACCACCAAAAAGGAACGCCTGATTCGCATGCCCTACCGGAGCTCGGATATCTCCAAAAAGGTGCGCATCCTGTTCCCGATTGTGGTTACCATCATTGCGGGCATGGTCGCGCCCAAGTCCATTGCGCTTATTGGCTTTTTGATGTTCGGCAACCTCATCCGCGAATGCGGCGTGCTGGAATCGCTGAGCAGCACCGCGCAAAACGCCCTTGCGAACCTCATTACCATCTTCCTAGGCCTAACCATTGCCGCCCGGATGCGCGCCGAGGACTTTTTGCAGTGGCAGACCATGATGATTCTGGGTCTGGGACTGTTCGCCTTTGTGTTTGACACCATCGGCGGCGTGCTTTGCGCCAAGGTCATCAACCTGTTTGCCAAGGAAAAGATTAACCCGATGATTGGCGCGGCAGGCATTTCCGCCTTCCCCATGAGCAGCCGTGTCATCCACAAAATGGGACTGAAGGAAGACCCGCAGAACTTCCTGCTAATGCACGCCGCAGGCGTCAATGTTGGCGGGCAGATTGCCTCGGTCATTGCCGGTGGGCTTATCCTCAACCTGATTGCAAGATAAGGAGAACTGATGATGGAACAAAATTTTGCCGCGTTTCTATCCACCCTGCCGGTGATGCTGTACGGTATGCTGGGCATCTTTGTAGTAATGATTGTCATTGCCGCAGCGATTTCTCTGCTAAAAAAAGTATTTAAATAGGTTCTTTCCTATTATATTATGTTTTTAGCTTTTCATTTACAACCCCATATGATACAATGTTCAAGATGACATTTGTGGGGTGATACAAGTGAAACAGCTGCTGGCGACCATCCACAAGAATAAAAGGCTTTGTTTGATAGGCATTGTGCTTTACTGCACAGTGCTTATCTTTGTTATCTTGCATACTGCCATGGCGTTTGACCCGCTGTACCAGTCCTCAAGCATTACCACCCTTCCCCTTTCGGGCGAATGGTCGGTCACCGAAGACGGTGTTTCCACCGGACAGCACCGGTTGCCCTACACGGTGCAAAATAAAAAATGCCGCACCGTCGAGCTGTCCCTTCCGCTACCGGAAACCCCTTTCAATCCGGCGGTACTGGTGACGCTGACCTACCAGACCAAGCTTGAAGTTTTGCTGGATGGCAGCTCCATTTACAAAGGTGTGTTTGAAAAGCAGGGGCGTGAGCGCTTTACCCCCGGCAGCAGTCGCACCCTGTTCCCGCTGCCTACCGACTTTGCCGGAAAGACATTGACGCTGCGCTACACCCGCTATGTCTTCAATGACACCTCCGCCATTGGAATGGTGTCGCTGGACAAGCTGGACACCGGCGGGTTGCAGCTGTCCGGGCGCGGGCTGCTCTTTTTTATCATGACCGGCATTGCCTCGGTGGGGGTGCTCATGCTGGCTATCAGCCTGTTCGCCAGCGGACGCGGCCTGCTGAGCGCACCGCTGTTCTACCTGTCGCTGTTCGCTGTCATTGCGCCCATCTGGGTGCTGTGCAACAGCAAGCTGGCACAGGTTTTTACCAGCAACCTTATCCTAATTCACAATGTGGAGTACATCTGCTTCTACCTGTTCCCGCTGCCTATGCTGGCGTTTCTGCTGGTCAACTGGCCGTTACGCAGTCGGGCTTCTACCTGTCTGCTGCATCTGCTCAGCGGGTTTTTCGTGCTGACCCTTACCTTGAAAGCGGTGGGGCTCTGCGACTTCTTTGCCCTCATCCATCTCTACCACCTGCTGCTGCTTTGTTCGGTGCTCTGCACGTTGCTGGGCGCGTGGCGGCTGCGCAACACCCAGTCCCCCTCGCTGCGGTTGTTTTTGGGTGGGGTTTTGCTGCTTACCGTCTTTGGCGGCATAGATATTGTGCGGTTCTACCTCATCCCGGACTTTGACGCCATCTTTTTCATCGTGGGCATGGTGTGCATGGGAGTCTGCGTCATTGCCAGCTATCTGCTGTCAGCGCGCAATCAGGTCAAGGAACAAATTGCCAGCGAGATGTATAAGACCCTTGCCTACACTGACAAGCTGACCGGCATTCGCAATCGCCTGTCCTTCGAGGAGGATTTGGAGCAGCTGGGCAAAAGCGTAACCAAGCATACCAGTATTATTTTTGTCAATGTGGATGTCAACGACTTTAAGGCCATTAATGATAACTATGGACACATGATTGGCGACCATGTACTGCAAGCCGTCGCCCGCGAGCTTTCCCAGCGCTTTCGGGGAGTTGCCACCTGCTACCGCATGGGTGGCGATGAGTTTTGCCTTGTGGCGCTGAACCAGCGCCTAGAGCAGATTGAAACTACCATGACCGTGCTCAACAACCAACTAGCCCACGGGCTGTACTCACCCTCCCTGTCGGTAGCCTACGGCCTTGCCGAATACAATCCGTTTTTACACCAGACCTTGATTGATGTCTTTCGCTCGGCCGACAACCACATGTACGAATTTAAGCGCAGGTACAAGGGGCATTAACCAAAGGGGCGAAGAATCTGCGCCCCCAACAGCGCCGCGTCGCCCTCATCGTGTACCACCGCCACCAAGGTGCGGCGGGTCAGCCTTGGGGCAATGACCCGGGCAACGGTCTGCTTGGTGTCAACATCCAGCGCCGAAAACGGCTCGTCCAGCAGCAGCAGCGGGCTATTCGACAGCAGTGCCCGGGCAAGGGCTACCCGACGTGCCATGCCGCCGCTCAGCTCTGCCGGGAGCTTGTTGCTGCACCCAGCCAGTCCCAGCGCCTCCAACAGCGCCGTGGCCTCCTTTGCCGGGACATGGGGAACTGCAATTTGCAGGTTTTGCAGCACAGTATACCACGGCAGTAGTCTGTCCTGCTGGAACACCATGGCCACCCCGCAGTCCGGGATGCCGGTTACGCTACCCCCAGTGGGTGCCAGCAAACCAGCCATCAACGACAGCAGGGTGGTCTTTCCCGCTCCCGAGCGTCCCATCAGCGCGGTTTTACTGCCGTCGGGCAGGGCAAGGGACAGGTTTTGCAGCACCGGCTTGTCCCCATAATAAAAACTGACATTTTGTAATTGCATCATTTTGTTTTTTGCCTCCCCAACCGGTTCAGCAGTCCTACCGCCAGTCCCTCCAGCAGCAGTGACAGCAGTACAATGGCCACCGTCCAGCCAAACAAGCTGGCAGTTTCCAAGTACACCTTGGCGTTATACAGCTGGGTTCCCAGCGCGTTTTTGGGCAGGGCAATGACCTCGCCCGCAATGCCTGACTTCCACGCAAAGCCCAACCCCACCCGCACCGCGGACAGCAGATAGGGCAGTACCGTGGGGAAATAAATGGTTTTGACCACGCGGGACACCGGAAACCGGTAGAGCTGTGCCAGCTCCAGCAGTCCCCGGTCGGTGGCGGCAATGCCGGCAGAAAGGTTGCTCCACGCAACCGGCAGCACCATTAAAAACGAAATAAATACCGAAAACCAGTCGCTGCCAATGAACAGCAGCGCCAAAATGGCAAAGGAAGCAACCGGGCTTGCCTTAACAATGCCCATGGGTAGCGCAATGAGCGGCTGCGCCGCAGGCAGCAGGGCGCACAGCACCGCCAGCACCGCCCCGCAAGCCAGCCCCAGCACAAAGCCCAGCACAATGCGCAGCAAGCTGCCGCCGGTCACTGTCCAAAAGGCAGGGGTTGCCCCCATGCGGGCAAGCTCACAAACAACCTGCCACGGCGAGGGCAGCAGCAAGGGCTGGTGCAGCAGCAGGCTGCCCAGCTGCCAAGCCGCCAGCCAAAACAAAACCGCCCCCAAACGGACAAGTCCGTTTGAGGGTGGTTTTTTGTTTATTCTTTTCTCAGGGAATATAGTAAAAGGTTTCATCCGGCAGCTTGCCTCCTACCGACTTGGGGTTGGCCGCAAACAGTGTCTTCAAAAAGCCCTCGGCGGCGGTTTTCATCTCGGCACCAGCCAAAAACACAATGTTGCACTGGGGAATCGCTTTTTTGGCAATGGCGGCCTTGGGAATCACTTCGTACTGAACCGCCAGCTCGGCGGCAGCGTCCAGGTTTGCAGGGGTGGTAATGTATTCGGTGGCAACCTTGTACTCGGCCAAAAACGCCGCTAGCGCCTCCGGATGCTCGTCAATCAGCTTTTGCTGTACGACCATGCCGCTCATGGCCAGCGTACCTACCTCGCCGGGCAGGGCTTCCCACGCCTTGGTCAGGTCAATGGCCACCCGTGCTTTGTCGTTCTGCATTAACACCGTGGTCACAAAGGGCTGCGGCAGCAGTGCCAGTGTTGCCTCGCCAGAGGCCATCAGCGTTGCAATTTCGGTATGCTCAGTACGGTACTCCACCGTCACATCGGTGCCGGGGGTCAGGCCGTTTTGCTGTAACACAAAGTTCAGCGCATATTCGGGAGTGGCGCCTTTGCCGCTGGAGTAGATGGTCTTGCCCTTCAGGTCGGCAACGGACTGCACGCTGTCCCCTGTTTCCACCAGATACAGCACACCCAGCGTGTTGATGGTCGCCAGACGCACCTTGCCCTGGGTTTTGTTAAAGACAGTGGCCGCCAGATTGGTAGGCAGCACCGCAATGTCATAATCGCCCTTGACAACCCCGCCTACCAGCTGGTCCGGCGCGCCGGCCATGGTAAAGTCGTAGTTGTTGGCGGTATCCGCCTTGTGTTCCATCAGCGGCAGCAGGCCAATGGCCGAAGGGCCTTTTAGCGCTGCAATTTTTAAAGAAATGCGCTCGGCTGGTGCAACCGGCTCGGCCACGCTGGAGGAGGACTCCGGCAAAACCGGAGCGGTACTTTCCGCCGTGGAGGAGCTGGAGGAGCTGCTGGATTCGGATACGCTGCTAGAGCTGCTGCTGGGAGCAGCGGTTGTGCAGCCGGTTACTAGCAGGGCTGCGGCGCAAACTACTGCAAAAATCTGTTTTTTCATGCTTATTTCTTCTTTCTACTGCTTAATGCCTCATTAGGTGGGGGAGAGGGGGCGCACTTGCCAAATTTAAGCGTCACCCTCGCCGCGTTGCCGTACCACAATGCGAATTGGGGTGCCGGTCATCTGGAACTGCTCGCGAATCTGGTTTTCCAAATATCGCTGATAGGAAAAGTGGAACAGCTCACTGTTGTTACAGAAAAACACAAAGGTGGGCGGCTTGGCGGAGGCTTGGGTCACATAGAATATCTTGAGCCGCTTGCCCTTGTCCGAGGGCGGCTGTACCCGCGCGGTGGCATAGGCCAGCAGGTCGTTGAGCTTGCCGGTAGAAATGCGCATGGCGTTTTTTTCACTGACCTCCACAATCTGCTCGAACAGCTTGTTCAGCCGCTGTCCGGTCAGCGCCGAGATAAAGACAAAGGGCACATAGGACATAAAGGAAAAGTCAACCTCCAGCCCCTTGGTGTACTCCTGCATGGTTTTGCCGTCTTTTTCCACGGCATCCCACTTGTTGACCGCAACGACACAGGCCTTGCCTTGGTCGTGGGCGTAGCCGGCAATCTTGCTGTCCTGCTCGGTAAAGCCTTCCAGCGCGTCAATCATAATGACCGCCACATCGCACCGGTCAATGGCCATAAAGGCGCGCAGCACACTGTAGCGCTCAATGGATTCCTCCACTCTGGCCTGACGGCGAATGCCTGCCGTGTCAATGAAGATAAACTTGCCAAACTCGTTTTCCACCTCGGTATCGGTGCTGTCTCGGGTGGTGCCGGCAATGTTGGAAACAATGACCCGCTGCTGTCCGGAAATTTTGTTGACCAGACTGCTTTTGCCCACGTTGGGTTTGCCAATGACCGCTACCTTGATGATATCCTCCGGGTATTCCTCCACCTTGTCAAAGTCAAGATGCTCAAAGCATTCGTCCAGCAGGTCGCCGGTACCGTGTCCGTGTACCGATGAAACCGCAATGGGGTCGCCCAAGCCAAGGTTGTAAAATTCGTAAAAATCCGCGGGCAGGCCGCCGATTTGGTCGCATTTGTTGACGCACAGCACTACCGGCTTGCCGCTTTTCAGCAGCATGGTGGCAATGTCGCTGTCATTGGCGGTCACCCCGCTGCGCAGGTCAACCACCATAATAATGACATCCGCGGTTTCAATGGCAATTTCGGCCTGTGCGCGCATCTGCGACAGCAGAACATCCCCCGCAAACGGCTCAATGCCGCCGGTGTCGACCAGCATAAACTGCTTGTTGCGCCATTCGCACTCGGCATAGATACGGTCGCGGGTCACACCGGGGGTGTCCTCGACAATGGACAGCCGCTGTCCAATTAGCTTGTTAAACAGGGTAGACTTGCCCACGTTGGGGCGACCCACCACTGCGATTAAGGGTTTTGGCATCTGTTGGTTTCAGTCCTTTCTTGTGCAGTCGCCGACTTGCTCAGCAGCTGCTTGTGGTAACGGCATGCAGGAGCTGTGTGCCGTCCACCTCTATTACCTCCACCGGAATTTTCAGCTGATTGCTCAGCCAGTCTACGGTGGTATCATCCAAAAATTTATCGGTTTCGTGCCGCAGCATCACCCCGGGCAGCAGCAGGCGTTCCCCCAGCGGCTTTCCGGCCAGCCCATGGGCAAGGTCATGCCCGCACAACAGGCCGCTGACATTAACCGTCGCGCCAAACAGGCGGTTTTCAATGCCGTAAATGTGTACCCGCACCTGAGGAAACTTGTGTTGCAGCTGTTGCAGCAGCGCTTCCAGCAGCGGCGCGGCGGCAGTCCCGCAGGCCAGCGCACATTCCACGGCTTGCTCGTGTCCGGCGCAGTCCTCCAGCTCGTCCATAAACTGCTGGCGCAGCAGCGCGTGGATGCCCACACCATCGTTAAGCTGATCAAAGTCCTCGTAGTAGTCGGCCTCGGGAATGGGTCTTTCGGCAATCAAAAATAGCTCATCGGAGGCAAAGGCCATGCGACTGCCGTGTTTTTGCAGCATTTCCGCGCCAAACCGGTCGGCAATGTCCAACGTCTTTTCGGCGTCCGCTTTGTCCATGGGACGCAGCGGGTAAAGTCCCTGCCGGTGGCAGGTCAGCCCAACCGGTACCAGCGCAATGCTTTGCAGGTTGGGGGCTAGTTTTTCTAGGTCGTACAGGCTGCGTATCAGCTCGTCGCCGTCGTTAATGCCGGGGCAAAGCACCAGCTGGGTGTTCACCAAAATGCCCGCGTCAGTTAGCATGGGCAGGTAGCGCAGGCTGTCTGCCGCATGGGGATTTGCCAGCATTGTTACCCGCAGCTGGGGGTTGGTGGTGTGTACCGAAATGTTAATGGGCGAGATACGCATTTTAATAATGCGCCGAATTTCCTCCTCGCTCATATTGGTCAGGGTCACATAGCTGCCAAACAAAAAAGACATGCGGCTATCGTCGTCCTTAAAGTACAGGCTGTCCAGCAGGCCGGCGGGCAGCTGGTCGACAAAGCAGAAGATACACTTGTTTTTGCAGTGGTGCTGCCGGTCCATCAGGTAGGTATCAAACTCCAGCCCAAGGTCGTCGTACTCGCCTTTTTTGATGGATACCGTTAGCGGCGCCGTTTTGCGTTCCAGCGACAGGGTCAGCCGCCGCTCGGTCATGTAAAAGCGGTAGTCCAGTACATCGGCAATGGGGTTTCCGTTAATGCTGTGCAGCAGGTCGCCCGAGGCAATTCCCGCTTTTTGTGCAATAGAGCCCGGTTCCACCCGCGCAATGATTACCGACATTCCATCACCTCCGCTTTTCCCTGATAGTTTGCGCAAAAAAAGAGGGGAGGATTCTCTTCCTCCCCTGTTTGCCTCAATTATTCTGCGCTTTGCTTTACGACTTCTCTGCCCTTGTAGTAGCCGCAATTGCCGCATACACGATGGGGAAGCTTTAGCTCGCCGCACTGGGTGCATCTGGAAAAGTTGGGAACATCCAGTTTCCAAACATTGGAACGTCTCTTGTTTTTTCTGGCCTGTGAATGCTTTCTCTTTGGAACTGCCATGGTAAAAGCCCTCCTGAAATTTTTATTTGTTCGTTGTCCGTGTTGTCATTCTTCAAAAAACTGGTCTAAAGCCGCCAGCCGGGGGTCAGCTTGCTTTTGCTGACATCCGCAGCTTTCTGTGTTCAGGTTGCACCCGCAGATGGGACAAAGCCCCTTGCAGTCCTCCTTGCAGAGGAACTTGCCGGGCAGCGACAGGATAATATCATTGGTAGCGAGCTCGTCGAGCTCTACGATACCATCCGGTACCACCACAAAGTCATCGTCATCCCGGCCGTTGAGCGACCGGAGTACCGTGTGGAGCAGTTGCTGCTTCACCTCTAGGGTGAAGGGGGTAAGGCAACGATCGCAGCTAAGGTGCAGCGTGTAGCAATAGGTACAGTCCAATGTGACCACGCCCGCGCGATTCTCAGCGTTGACCGTCAACGAAACCGGCGCTTGAAAGGGGGATACGCCCCGATAGCTGAAGTCACTCAGGCCCACATTTGCCGTTACCACATCGGCTTCACCCTCGCGATCCAGTATCCGGTTAATATCCAGCTTCAAAGAATAAACCCCATTCCGTTCGTTGTGCTACGGTTCAAGTGGGCGCGGCCGTGCCCGGCTTTACCGTTACGCAGAATATTATAGCTTTTTGCGCCGATTTTGTCAAGGCACAATCCGCTTTCCTCGGCATGAAATCTGCTTTTTTGGTGAATACTAGGGTAACCAAATGACACATAGAGGATTTTGAACCGTTCGGGGTTCCTCAGGAGGGCTTGTCCCAATGCCACACAGCAAACTATCCGCTTTTTTTATTTCCTTTTTCCTAACCCTGCTGCTAATGACCGGCGCGCTTGCCACCGTCATTATTTTCCGCGACAGCCGCCCGCAAGCAGCCGCCCTGCAACAGCACCAACAGCCGCAGGCGGTCTACCTGCCGCCCAAGGAGGACCGTCTGGTACTGCTGTTAAGCTGTGCCGAGGCAGAGGACATTCCCCCCGACCTGTACCTGCTGGCGGGTTTTTTACCGGACAAGGGGCGCATTGCCCTCTGCCTGCTGCCGCCCAAAACCATGGTGCTTAACGGGGAGCAGTACGGCACGCTGGACGCGCTGCATACCCAAGGCGGTACTGCCTATGTTGCCAAGGCGCTGGGGAGCTACCTTGGCGTGGACATTGAGCGCAACGCGCAGCTGGAGGTCGCAGGGCTTAAAAAGCTGATGGAAACCATCGGGTTTTACAAGTTCTTTTTGCCCTGCGAGCTGGACTACCCCCTGCACCAGCGGCAGATTGCCATGAGCCGTGGGGAATACCGGCTGGACGGCCGCAAGCTGGCTGACCTGTTATGTTACCCGGCCTATCCCGGCGGCGAAAAAGAGCGCAGCGACCGGGGCGCAATGCTGCTGACCCAGATGCTAAACGCTCATCTGCCCGACTGTAATACTCCCCAAGGTGACCGGCAGGTGCAGGTGTTTTTAAACAGCTGCCGCACCAACCTGTCTTTTCAGGATTACGAGGAACGCCGCAGCTCCACCAAGTTTTTGGCGGCCTTGGAGCTGCCCGCCGCCACCGCCGTCTATGTGGAGGGCGAGCTGAGCCGCGACTACAGCTCCTTTGGGCTGACCGAAGGGTGCCGCGCCCGACTGACCAGCACCTTTGGCGGCGACGGCTTTTTGCCGACCCCCGACCCGCTCACCCAGCCCGAGGCACGGGTAGGGGCATACGACCGGGTGGAAAGCGAGCCAAAACCGTAGCCACTGCTCGCCCTTACCAAGTAAGCTGTGTGGAGGTTTTGACGCAAACGCCATCGGGACGGGCAAAAAAGCTCGTGAGCGTTTCGTTCTGCCGGTCAAACAGCTCCCGGGTAACAACCTCTTTGCCGGTGCTGTCATGCTTGTAGGTTTCGGCAATCAGGTAGGCCGCGCCGGGTTCCGGAGTCAATGTCGGCGGCAGGGTACCGGGGCGGTAGTCCCGCCGCAATAGTACCTCATTGTCCTTGTCCAACTGCACAAGGACAAGTTTTTCCGGCGGGTACAGCACCGCTACCGAAATTTTTACCAAGGTGCTGCCCTTTTTGGTGGTGCCGTTTTCGGTAACGGTGGTAGTTTCCTCATGGGTTTGGGACATCATTGTGCCTTCCTCCTGCATTCCGCTGGCAGTAATCCCATTACCGCTGGTCAGGTAAAGTTGGCCGTCGGCAGTTTGGTAGACTGGGTTTAGGTAGCAGCTGTTGTCGGCGCGGCCATACGCCAGATAAATGGTGCCCTCCAGCGTGGTTTTCTCCTCCTCGTCGCCGTGAAAGACGCCGGTATGTCCATCTGTAATGCCTTCGTCACTCTCGGAAGTCAGGTAGCTGTCGCTTTCGGTGGTGTCGGTGCCCTCCACTGCAATTCGCGCTGTGAAAAAAGAGATTCCCTCCACCCCTTCAAAGACAAACTCCTTGGAGCTGTGCTGCTCCCCGGTGCTTTCGTCGGTCAGGGTAAGCTCCTTTTGGGTTGCGTACAGCCTGCCCGCGTATGCCGCGCTGTCTTTGCCCAGAATAAGCTCGCCGCCGGGAAAGTGGTTGAGTTGGTCGTTTAAATAGCCCTCCATATCAAACAAATCTAGGTGCTCGGTGGTAATAAACATTCCAACCAGCCGGTCCTTGGCGGGGAGCGCCCCCGCATCGATTCTTGCCAGCTGGCAGCCGGTCAGCCCAAGCAGCATTCCGGCGGCAAGCAGCACGGTCACTAGTTGTTTACGCATCCTCTATCTCCTCCAAATTGCCATCGAATTTTAAAATATCCCCCACCTCGCAGCCCAAGTAGTAGCATATCTTATTGACTGTGCCAAAGCGCACGCCCTTTGCCTTACCGCTGCGCAGAATGGAGAGGTTTGCCTCGGTAATGCCCACCTGTGTGCACAGCTCCTTGGAGGTCATTCCTTTTTCCTTGAGCACTTCTTCAAGGCATATCTGAATTGCCATTTTGTCACCTCATATGATGCTGTCACTGTCGTCCTTGAGTAATTTATTCTCGGCCATCAGGCGAGCCAGCAGCAGGGTTGCCAGCACAAAGACAATGGAAAACAGCGGCAGCTGCAATTGGCTGTTCACCACCAGCAGATTTTTGGCAAACAAAAGCTGCAACAGGTTCATGGCCATGTTGGAAAGCACCAGTACCGTCAGTGCAACGGCGCAGCGCTTGGAAAGTCTGCCAACCGCCTGCACGGATGCGTCCGAATAGCGGTCGGCCGCCAGTTCCCGCAGCAGGGTCAGCCCGGTAAACACGACAAAGATGTCCAGCGCGTAGGGTAGGCTGTCCACGACATAGCGCAGCGCAAGGAACCAATAGGTCACTCCCAGCAGTGGCGCATTGCCGGTATTGCCTGCTTGCAGCGCCCCAATGGAGTCCAGCAGCCCACTGACCCCTGCTCCGCAGACAAGGTAGACAAACAGTACATTCAGCAGCCCCAGCAGCAGCCCCAAGTACCGTTGCAGCTGGGACATGCCACCCGCAAAAAACAGTCGCAACACCCGCAGCACACCATAGGCACACAGAACAGAATAGACCATACTACCCAAAATTGCCTTTGCCAAGGGCAGCTCCACGGCACCGTTCCCGAACAAACCGCCGGTCAGACCGGGGTTTATCATCAGGTAAAGCACCGCAAACAGCGTCACAGAAAGCAG
>JAVVRO010000044.1:0-3755 GCA_036654695.1 Angelakisella sp.
CTGCAACACCGACTGGTGACTGCGGCTACTGACAACCCGTCCCTGATGGAAGGTAATGGAGCAAAAATTGCAGGCGCCATAGCAGCCGCGGTTGTGCATAATGGAAAATTCTACCTCCTCGATTGCCTTGACTCCACCCAGTGCTTCGTAGCTGGGATGGTAGTAGCGCTCAAAGGGTAGCTCCCAAACCGCGTCCAGCTCCCGCTGGGTCAAGGGCGGTTGTGGTGGATTTTGAATGACCAGCTGATCCCCATGCTTTTGGACAATAGCCTTACCGTAAACATGATCCTGCTGTTCCAGTTGCAGCCGGGTTGCCTTGGCGTAGATTACCTTGTCCCCTGCTACCTTGTCAAAGCTGGCGCAAGAAACTGCCCCTGCGGGCAACTGGGCGTTCAGCGGCGCTAGGTAGCAGCTGCCCCGCAGGTTGGTTATGCTGCCCGGCGCTTCGCCGCTGTCCATGCGGTGTGCCAGCTCCACAATAGAGTGCTCTCCCATACCGTACAGCAACAGGTCGGCACCGCTGTCCACCAAAATAGACCGGCGTACTGTGTCATCCCAATAATCGTAGTGGGCAAACCGCCGCAACGACGCTTCCAGTCCGCCTATGACCACCGGTACATCGGGGTATGCTTCCTTGGCCAGCTGCGTATAGACGATAACTGCGCGGTCTGGGCGCTTCCCGGCAACATTTCCAGCGGTGTAGGCATCGTCGCTGCGTTTGCGCTTGCCGGCAGTGTAGTGTGCCACCATCGAGTCAATGTTGCCCGAGGTAATCATAAAGCCCAAGCGCGGCTTACCAAATTGCATAAAATCGGTAGTCGACTTAAAGTCAGGCTGTGCCAACACCACACAGCGAAAGCCCTCCCGCTCCAGAATGCGTGAAATAATGGCAATGCCAAAGCTGGGGTGATCAACATAGGCGTCCCCTGTCACACAGATAAAATCGGGCTGCGACCACCCAAGGCAGGTCATTTCGGGTTTGGTGATTGGCAAAAAGCTCAAAGGGTTACTTCCTCTCTTGTAACTGCCGGTCAATGGACTGCGCGGCGGTTTTGCCTGCGCCCATGGCCAGTATGACGGTTGCCGCGCCGGTTACTGCGTCGCCACCGGCGTACACGCACTCGCGGCTGGTTTGCATGGCATCATCGGCGACAATGCAGCCGTGGCGGTTGGTTTCTAGTCCGGCAGTGGTGGAGCGCAGCAGTGGGTTGGGCGAGGTACCAATGGCAATAATGACAGTATCCACTGCCAGCGTGAACTCAGACCCTGCTTTTTCCACCGGGCGGCGGCGACCGCTGGCATCCGGTTCCCCCAGCTCCATTTCAGTGCAGCGGATTGCCGATACCTGTCCGGCTTCGTCCCCTACTACTGCGGTAGGACTGGCAAGCACACGGAACACAATGCCCTCCTCCATGGCATGATGAACCTCCTCGCGGCGGGCGGGCATTTCATCCAGACTGCGGCGGTAGATAATCGTGACCTCAGCGTCCATGCGCTTGGCACAACGGGCGGCATCCATGGCTACGTTCCCGCCGCCCACTACCGCTACCCCATGGCTCTGGCGAATGGGGGTCACATACTCCGGGCGGTAGGCCTTCATCAGGTTAATCCGGGTCAGGTATTCGTTGGCAGAGTAAACCCCAATCAGGCTTTCGCCGGGGATGCCCATAAAGCTGGGAAGCCCCGCGCCGGAGCCGATAAACACTGCCTGATAGCCCTGCTCAAACAGTTCATCTACCGAAACAATGCGCCCCACTACCTCGTTTGTCTTGATGGTGACACCCAGCTTTTGCAGGTTGGCAATCTCGGTAGCTACAATGGCCTTGGGCAGGCGAAATTCAGGAATGCCGTAAACCAGCACGCCGCCGGGGGTGTGCAACGCTTCAAAGACAGTAACGGCATAGCCCTTTTTGGCAAGGTCGCCCGCACAGGTCAGCCCCGCGGGGCCGGCACCGATGACCGCCACCCGCATTCCATTCGCTGGGGGGAGCACAGGCTCCTGCGCAGGCTGGGACAGCTTCCAGTCGGCAACAAACCGCTCCAAACGGCCAATGGCTACCGGCTCGCCCTTAAGGCCACGCACGCACTTGGACTCGCACTGGCTTTCCTGCGGGCACACCCGGCCACAGATAGCTGGCAGGCTGTTGGCAGTGGTAATAATTTCGTAGGCCTCGGCAAAATTCCCCTTGGCAACCTCCCCGATAAATTCTGGGATGGGCACCCCCACCGGACAGCCGGAAACGCAGGGGCGGTTCTTGCAGTGCAGGCAGCGTGCGGCCTCCTCCATGGCAGTTTCGGCGGAATAGCCCAGTGATACCTCACTAAAATTGTGATTGCGCACCTGCGCGGGTTGCTCCGGCATGGGTGCTTTCTTTAAGCTGTTATTCATACTGTATGCCCTCCCAGCCGGCAAATATGCTCCGCTTCCAGCGCCTTGTAGCCGCTGTTACGCTTCATCAGTTCATCATAGTCCACCTTGTGGCCGTCAAAATCCGGCCCGTCCACACAGGCAAAGCGAATCTGTCCGTCCACGGTGACACGACACCCGCCGCACATACCGGTGCCGTCAATCATAATGGGGTTCAGGCTGACAATTGTCGGAATGCCCAGCTCGGCAGTCAGCTTGGAAACAAACTTCATCATTGGAATGGGCCCAATGGCAATGACCAAATCGAACCGTTCCCCCGCTTCGTGCAGTGCCCGCAGCTTATCGGTGACAAAGCCCTGTTCGCCGTAGCTGCCATCATCGGTAGTAATAATCGTGCGATGGCTGGCCTGACGCATTTCCTGCTCCAAAATAACCAGTTCCTGACTGCGAAAGCCCGCAATAACAGTGACTTCCCGACCGGCACGGTGCAGCGCCTTGGCCTGGGGGTAAGCAATTGCACAGCCGACACCGCCGCCGATAACACAGATTTTTTTGGCGTCGCCGTAGGGGGTTGGGTTACCCAGCGGGCCGGTCAGGTCGGCAATAAAGTCACCGGCGTTTAGGCTGTTCAGCTGCTTGGTGGTACCACCCACTACCTGAAAAATAATGGTAAGCTCCCCGCTGGCGGGGCAGTAGTCGGCAATGGTCAGGGGAATGCGCTCGCCGTATTCGTCAATGCGCAGCATGATGAACTGCCCTGCCTGTGCCTTTGCGGCAATTTCAGGCGCGTCTAGCACCATCAGCGTAACGGTGGGGTTAAGCGTCCTTTTTTCTTTTACTAAAAACAAGATGATCCCTCTTTCTGATTACGGTTTGGGTGGTTCCTGGGGAGTGCCTGCCGGGTCGCCGGATGGCTTTACGGTCGGTTCCGGCGGAGTTGGCGGCTTTGGTGGAGGTGGCTCCGGCGGCGGCTTGACCGGCTCCGGCGGCGGCTTGACCGGCTCTGGCGGCGGCTTGACCGGCTCTGGTGGCGGCTTGACCGGCTCTGGCGGAGGCTTGACCGGCTCCGGTGGCGGCTTGACCGTGGGGTCAACCACCGTAATTTTACAGGTGGCAGTATGTCCGCCATCTACCGTGGTCACGGTAACGGTGGCGCTGCCTACCTGAATACCGGTTACCCGCCCGGTGGATCCCACTCGCACAATACTTGGATTCGAGCTTGTCCACTTCAGAGCACGATTGCCGCCGGTTGCAGGTTGTATGGTAGCTTTCAGGATGGTATATTTTTTCAGATTCAGTGTAAGCTCTGTCCTATCTAAGGCTACGCCGGTAATTTTGCCGCTGTTGATGCTGCCGTCGCTGACACGCAGGTCGCAGATGTCGTAGA
>JAVVRO010000044.1:3855-12714 GCA_036654695.1 Angelakisella sp.
GGCGGCGTTACTACAGTACCGGTTTTTTCGGTGCCCTGCGGGTAGCTGCCCGCTGACAGCTCTGCCAGATAGTCCCCCAGCGAGGACACAATGCCGGAAGCAATGCGCTGCTGTACCGAGGAATTGAGCAGCTGCGAATACTCATCGTAGTTGCTGACAAAGCCAGATTCCGACAGCACCGCACCGTAGTGGGGGGTGCGTGTAACATAGAAAAGGCCGTACTTTGCACCGCGGTCAACAGGAATGCCACTGCCGATTCCCCGGTTGACGCTGGCTGCCAACCCCCGGGAAAACGGATAGAAAAAGTAGACCTCGTGCCCCTGCGCAGCAGTGTTAAGCGCCGAGTTGCAGTGAATGCTGATGAATAGCTGCGGGTCGTAGGCGTAGGCCTTGGCCACCCGGTCGGGCAGCTCTACCTTGCTGTCGGTGGAAATGCGATAGACGCTGGCTCCGGCATTTTTCAGCGCAGCTTCAAGCTTCAGCGCTATCTGCGCATTCAGGTAGCTTTCGTGCTTGCCGGAAATGTTACCCAGCGCACCCGGGTCGCTGCCGCCGTGACCGGGGTCAAGGACAATGCGCGCCTCTCCCAGCGTTGCGGGGACATTGTTAAACCGCAGAATCAGCGTTTTACCGGCTTCATCATAGCTGGCACGGTAGCCCAGCATCCCGCCGCCAATGCGAAAGGGAAGCGTTAAGGTGCTGTCCTTCCAGACAGCCGCCGAAAAGAGCGGGTTTTTGGTCAGCTCTGGCAGATTGCCCGGCACCTTGTCGGTATAATGGAACTGGAAGCTCATGCCGGAGTTACTGTAGCTGGCGGTATAGCTGACCGTTTGCAGCATGGATAACACCACGCTGGTATACCGCCCATCATTGGTAATAGACATGCCCTGAATGACATTTCCCCGGGGCACGGCATTGCTGGTGGCCACACTGGACGAGTAGACGCGCCGCCCCGATTCCAGCATATAGTAGCGATAGGTGCTGTTGCCTTGGCTAAAGATAATCTCGTCCCCGACAGCAAAGTCCAATGCACCCTTGGGCAGCGGGTAGCAGTCCGGCGACGCGTAGTCGTTCAGGCTGCCTGCCGGGAAAGTCTCAGCCTGCGCCACGGTCACCCGCACCGGTGTGCCGGATCCAATCTCCGGCTGCTTGTTGACGGTAATGTTCGCGCCGCTGCCCTGTTCGGCAATGCCCTCGTAGACGGCACGGACAGAAATCGTACCCAACTTCTGTATCGATGTGGTGGCTTCCGGCGCTGTAAAGTAGCCCACATAGCGCAGGTAGGAGGAATCCTTGTCGGTGTCGTCATCCTCGTCCAGCAGCTCCTCCAGCAATATGGTCTCGCCCGCCAGCGTCGCGGTCACCTTGGAGCCTTGGTAGGCCTCCACCGTAACGGTCAGCTCCATACCGCCCTCCACCGTCATGCGTCCCCGGGGGCTGATGCTTTGCAGCACCTTCACCTTTCGGGTGATGTGGTAGGTAAAGGTTTTGTCCTTGGACTGAAGGACTATGGTATTCAGCCCCGGCTTAAGGGGTTGTGTCACCGAAAAGTAGCCGCTCTGGTTTGTGGGCAAGCCTTCGCCGTTTAGGGTGACTGGAATGCCGGGATAGGTTGCGCCTTGAAAAATTGCTACCGTTTCGTAGGTTTCATAGGTAAACTCGGTAGGGCGGGACATGGCAAGCTCGGCCAAAATATAGTCGGAGCTGACCTCATCGCGGAAAAACCGAAGCAGCAGCGTGGTGGCACCTTGGGTATCCGCAAACAGCGCGGCAAGGCTTTGGAATACGCTGCCGTTGTAGCCCGCGGTTTTGCGCGCTTCAATAATCTGTTTGGTCATCTGGTCAGGAGAGCGCCACCCGGGGGCATCGGTGCAGATGCGGTCGGCTGCGTGTACCAGATAAAGCGGAAGCGCCCCGCTTGTTCCAAGGTCGCACCAGCGGCGCGCTGTCGCGCCAAAGGGCGCGTTGCTGTCGGTGAGGGAGCCAAAGGCGCGCACTGCCAAAAAGTCCACCAGCTTGTCCGCTACCCAGCTTTTCAGGTCGGTGGCAGTATCCGCATCCGCGTCGGCTAGTAACCCCACCTGGGTACCCCGGGCATTGCTGCGTACCGCCCGGGCGGCCTGTGTCAGCAGGGTGCGGGCAGCGGTACGCAGGTATTCCTTGTAGCCAATGCCGCCGCCGCTTTGCAGGTAACGCCCATAGCTTTTTTCGGTGGTGGGACTGTAAAACTGGTCAAACAAAATACCATCCGCCTTGTAGGACTTGGCAAAGGCGGAAAGCTCCTTTTTTACATTGTCCAACATAGCAGCGTCCACAAAATCCGCGGCGGACACCTTTTCCCCGGCCGGTACCGCCAACAGCGGGTAAATGCAGTAGACATACAGTCCCTTTTCCCGTGCTTTGTCAATGGCGTAGGCCAGCGGGTCAAAGGCGACGGCCAACTGCGGCAGCCACCCCGACGGGTACGCCGCGCCTTGGTCGGTAACCGCCGTTAAAAAAACGGTATTCATGGTTAGCTCGCTGGCCTTTTGCATCGCCGCGTCAATCTCACCCTGCACGGTGTGCTGGCTTTTGTCGCTGCTGGCAAGGTAGTCAATCCCGGGGGTCAGCGTGACAGCGCGCATTTCGCCCGGACGGTTAAAGGTCACCGTACTGTCGCCAGTTTCCGGCAGGTCGTTCGGAAAATTTGGGACAACCGGAGTCAGGCCGCTGGCGCTTTCCGACGGTACGCTTCCCACATTGGAGACTTGCGGTTGACTAACCTGCGGGGCAGAGCTACCCGATTGGTCAGCAAACAGCGGGCTGTCACTTTGTAGCACAGCCACTGCGGCAGTCACTAAAATGATTGCCGAAAAGAGGATACCCAGCAGGGCAACCAGTTTTTTGTTGCTCCCAAATGGCATGATGAAACCCCGCTTTTATTCCAGAATTTTCTTGAGGTTTTGCAGCTCGGTTTTTGCCTGTGCCTGGGCGGTGCTGTCCCCGGGGTAAGTCACCGCTGGATGAAAGCTGCTGTCGTAGCGGTACAGCACAAACCCACCGTACTCTGTCAGCCCGCGGGCGGCCTCCACCTGACGCTTAATGAGATCGGTAGTGCCAATCCATTCATTTTTACCATCGCCCGCCCAGCTGTCCTGCTTGTTAAATTTGTAGGTGGCCAACCCCACATAAACCCGTACTCCAGTGCCCTTGGCCATACGGTTGAAGGTCTCAATGGTACTTTGGTAAGGACAGCCGGTGTTTTGAAAGCCAAAATACATCTGCGGACAGAGATAGTCGATGAGTTGCTGTCGCAGGAGCTCCTCCACATCCACATACTGAATGTTCAAGTTGTTGCTCATGTTGCCTTGGGGGCTAATGCCAAACAGCACCGCACTGTTTTCCGTCTGAATGGCATCGTGTACCTTGCGCACCAGCGAGGTCACATTGCTGCGCCGCCATGCTGCCAACGACTTGCTGCCGCCGCCCGCCTTGTAGTCGGAAAACTGCGCCGCGTCAAAGTCTGCCGAGGTCGTGGGATAAAAGTAGTCGTCAAAGTGAATGCCATCTACCTTGTAGTTTTGTACAATCTCGGCCACGCCGTTCACAATCAGCTGCTGCGCCGCTTCGCTGGCAGGGTTGTAGGTAATCACCTCGCCCATCTTTACCGCATCACCGGTACGCAGCATTGCATTGGCCGGGTTATCCGCTGACAGTCCCCGGGTGGCCTTGGCGCGAACGCGATAGGGGTTCAGCCATGCTTCAATGCGCAAATTTTGCTTGTGAGCTTCCTCGACCGCTATTTGCAGCGCGTCAAAGGGCGCTTCTCCCACATGCCCCTCGGTGCCGGTAAACAGGTAGCTTTGGGGGAAATAGCGGGAGGGATAAATTGCATCGCCAAAGGGACGCACCTGTAGTACCACCGTGTTAAGCCCAAATTCAGCACAGGTTTGAAAAGCTTTCGCTAAATTTGCACGGTAGGCGCTACTGCTTTTGCCGGTCAGCATACTGCCCAGTTCCAGATAAGAAATCCAGACTGAGCGCACCTCGTCCCCGGGCGCTGTTGCCGTCGGAGGCTTGTTGGGCTTGGGTTCCGGTTCCGGCTTTTGCTCTGGCTTGGGTTCCGGCTTCGGTTCTGGCTTCGGTTCCGGCTTTTGCTCCGGCTTTTGCTCCGGCTTTTGCTCCGGCTTTTGCTCCGGCTTGGGTTCCGGCTTTGGTTCCGACTTGGAGCTGCTTTGGGAGCCGGAGCTGCTGCCGCCGGACGAGCTGTCCCCTGCGGGCGGGCTTTCCGGCGGGCGAGTCTCCTGGGACGACGACGGACTAATAAATTCCACCACACCGGAGCCACTGACAATCTGTTCGCCGGGGGGCACAGTATTGTCGACGGCACAGGCCGCGACCAATAGGCAAAGCACTGCCGCCAGCAGCAAGGACAAGGGGTTCTTCATGGGTCGCGTTCCTTCCCAAAATAATCTTATTGCTGGGGATGTTCCAGTTTGGCTTCCTCCAGCTCTTTTTTGTACAGATACTTGTCAACAGCCTCTACCATTTCGGTGGGCATCTTCTTTTCCACCGGGAACACTACCGCGTTAACCAGTTGCGTGCTGTAGTCCAGCAGATGACGCATGGTTTTATCCAAGCCTTCCGGCGACAGGTAGTCAATAACATCGTTGCGGCAGTGAATGTACGCGCCACCCTCCGCACCCTCGCGGATAAAGTTTACCGCCGGTACACCCTTGTTTGCAAAGGGGATGGAGTCGCTGGAATAGGTGCTCTGCGTTACCTCGACCGGGTAGCCGCGCAGCTTCATAAAGTAGTCGGTAAAGTGAACAAGGCTCATTTCGCCGGTGATTTGTGCAAGATCCTGTCCCAGCACCGATCCGCCAACGTCAATGTTAATCATCAGCAGGTGGTGCCTGAGCTCCTCCTCGTGCTGCTTCACATAGGCATGGCTACCCAGCAGACCGACCTCCTCACTGCCGTACCAGATAAACTTGACCGTGCGCAGCGGCGGGTTTTCGGTAAAGTAGTGCAGCAGCTCCATGACCATCACCGAGCCTGCGCCGTTGTCGTACACCCCGGTGGAAAATTCGGTAGAGTCGTAGTGCGCGCCAAAGGAGATGATTTCCTCGGGGTACTTTGTGCCCTTAATCTCAGCGACTACGTTGCCGGACTGCAACGCAACCGTTTCGCTCTTGATGGTAAGGCGCACCTGCGAGGCCTGCTGCTTGACCAGCTCAAAGGCATCCGTCGCGCGCAGATTCACTCCCGGCAGACTGCCAAAGGTTTGCAGGTTTGTGCGCAGTTGGCGGGTAAAAAGGTCGGTTTCCTCCTCGCGGTCCAGCAGCGCGCCGGACATGGTAACAAAGCCCGCCACACCCGCTTTTGTCATCCGCTTGTACGCAGGCAGACGCAGGTAACCGTTGACCAGTACAATTTTGCCGCGCGCGTCGGCAAGGTCGGCCGCGGTTGCGCCCTGCGCATAATAAAAATCGGCAGTCAGGCCGTTGTCGTCGGTATTGGCACAGCATTTGTAGTCGGTGACGGTATAGCTCTTTTGGTAGGGCTGTAGTACCTCCAGCTTGGCGGTTTTGGTAACGGCATTGGGAATGTCAAAGGGCTCCAACACCGCGGTTACGCCCAGCTTGGCGGCCTGCGCTATTAAAAGTTCAGCAGCGCGATGCTCCTCGGGCGAACCGGCGGTACGCACAAAACCAATCTCCTTGAGTAACGTAAAGGCTCTTGTTTCATTCATGTTGTTGTTCTCCATTTCTATTTTTTTGTAGTATTCCCATCCTGATGACGCAGACGGTAATCGGCCAACAGCAGGTCGACCATCCGCCCATAGCTGGCAACGCCGTCCAGCTGGTTGTTGGCCTTAAGGTAGGTGTTGTTCACTGAGGTTGCAAAGTCGCCAAAGGCAGTATCATAACGGGCAAAATAAGTACGGCTTGCCTCCAAGTCGCGCTTTATTCCATCCGTAAGGCCGTTCATGACAAGGGCATGCTGGTCGGCATTTTGGCCGTACAGGGCATTGGTGCTGTGAAGGAGTGCAAGCATGGTGCCGCTGTAGCGAAAGAACAAATCGTCACCCGCGCGGCAGGCCAAGTAGGAAAGAAAGTTTGCCTCATCCTCCCGCATAAAGCCCGCAATGTGCGCAAGCTCGTGGCACATGGCGTTGGGGATGTCGTACTTGGTGGTATGTACGTTGACATTTGCCTCCATGGTATAGGGGAAAAACACCCCCACTATCTGCATATATGACATAGCCTGGGAAAATAGTACCGGCTTGGGGCGTGTAACAGTTGCCATGCGCAACAGCGGGTCGTACTGCGGGTACTGAATGCCCAGCGACTGATAACAGCGATTGGCCGTAATGGCCATGGCGTAGCTGCTGTCGGCACAGTCCGAAACACCGGCGCTGTCCTCCGGCAGCTGCTCTCGCAGGACACCGGCCTCGTCACTCAGCTCCTGACACAGCGCTACCAGCTGGGAAAGCTCGGTGGGCTTTCTTTCCAGCCCGCTGTATTCGGCAAAGCTACGGCGGTAGTAGTTTAGCCCGCCAAAGGTGATAAACAGGGTAAGCACCACTCCGGCGACGGCCACCACGCGAAGCAAAAAGTGCAGCGTTACCCGCACCTTGAAACGACTGTAGTACACCATCTGCCAAATGTACAGCCCTACCGCCGTCAGACAGCCCAGCACAAACAGCACAACTACCCATTCGGCAAGGGAAAACCGTACCTTGGCGGTAAGCCATGCCAGCCCGCCTGCAACGGTTGGGTAAAAGCCCCTGCTGTAAAACTTTTCTACCCAGCTGCTGTTGCCCCTTGCAAATGCCAGCAGCGCCAGGCTAAGCAGCAACAGCGCAAGACCGACTCCCAGTATAATTTTTTCTCCGTGGGACAGCTCCGGCAGTTGCCGCGCGTATCCGCTCTCCCGGTAGATAGGGGTCGCGCTTCGATGTTTCTTTGATTTAATTCCCATAGCGTATTCATTCCTTTATACAATTACAATGGTGATACCTTGGTTGCTGCGGGTGTAGTCGGTGTCCTTGCGTAACGCAGGCTCCACCTCCAGCGCCTTGCGGGCGTTTGGGGAAAAGGGGGAAAATTCTTCGCCGGGAATGTAGTCGGTAATGGCACCGCTCTGCCGGTACTTGGCAAGCTCCCGCCGCGTAGCCGCACCGATAGCGCCACCTTTTCCGGTGGAGCCGTAACCGTGTATCAGCTTAATTACCCGCACTCTGCGTGCCTTGGCGCTCAGCAGACTCTGCCGAAGCTGTATCATGGCCCCTTCGACGGTGGGCATTCCGGCCTCAAGATTGATAATAATCACAGCAGTTCCTCCGTAATGACAGCAAAAGGTTGCCGCACCCCGACGATCCGTCAAGATGCGACAACCCTATTATAACTTAAATTTACAGAAAAATAAAGGGACTAATCATGATTTGCAGCTGGCTTTTCTCAACATCGCAGATAATGTGGTCACCATTCTTGAATTCTCCCCGCAAAATACGGTCAGCGACAGTATCCTCGATGCTGGTTTGCACTGCTCGGCGAATGGGGCGCGCGCCGTACTGGGGGTCACTGCCAATGGTAGCCACATACTCGGCAGCAGCCGGTGTAAATTCCATTTCGATGCCGACCTTGTGCAGCCGCTGCACTACCTTGCCCAGCTCGATGCTTGCGATGGTACACAGCTCCTTTTGGCACAGGGGGTTAAAGACAACAATTTCGTCCAACCGGTTGAGCAGCTCCGGACGAAAGCACTCCTTGACCTGTGAGAGCATCCGGCGGCGGCACTCGGTGAGGTTTGCCTCTCCGCCCGCGCCAAAGCCGACGCTGTGGCACTGTGCCGCACCCGCATTGGTGGTCAGTATGACAATGGCGTTACGGAAAATTGCCTTGCGCCCGCGGGAATCGGTCAGCTCGCCATCCTCCAAAATTTGCAGCAAAATATTGTATACATCGGGGTGCGCTTTTTCAATCTCATCAAACAGCAGGATGGAGTAGGGCTTGCGACGTATCTTTTCAGTCAGCTGTCCCCCCTCCTCGTAGCCCAAATACCCCGGCGGCGACCCAATGAGCCGGGAAACGCTGTGACGCTCCATATATTCCGACATATCCAGCTTGATGATGCTGTCCCGGTCGCCGAACAGCAGCTCGGCCAGCTCCCGGCAGAGCTGTGTTTTGCCCACGCCGGTGGGTCCCACCAGCAAAAAGCTGCCAATGGGTCGCACCGGGTCCTTGAGCCCCGCCCGACTGCGGCGCACTGCCCGACAGATTTTAGCAATAGCGTCCTGCTGTCCAATCAGCCGTTGACTCAGCTGCTCCTCCAACCCCAGATAGCGCTTGGTTTCCTCCTCGGTAATGCGCGACATGTCAATGCCGGTAATCTGTGCAATGACCAGCGCAATGTCCTCGCGCCCAATGGACAGCTCCCGCCGTTTGCCGGAGGGGCTGTGAAGCCGCGCTGCCGAAGCCGCTTCGTCAATGAGGTCAATGGCCTTGTCGGGTAAAAAGCGTCCGGTGTCGTACCTGCGGGAAAGCTCCACCGCTGCTTCAATGGCCTCGTCGGTAATGGTGACCTGATGGTGCAGCTCGTAGCGTTCCCGCAACCCCTTAATGATGGCAACCGCGTCCCGCGGGCTGGGCTCCTCTACCAGTACGCTTTGAAAGCGCCGTTCCAGCGCACCGTCGCGCTCAATGGTCTTACGGTATTCCTCCGTGGTGGTTGCCCCCACAACCTGAAATCCGCCCCGCGCCAGCTGCGGTTTCATCATGTTTGCTGCATCTACTGCGCCTTCGGCAGCACCAACGCCCATAATGGTGTGCAGTTCATCAATAAACAGGATGATGTTCCCTGCCTGCGTAACCT
>JAVVRO010000045.1:0-12513 GCA_036654695.1 Angelakisella sp.
AAATTACCAGACGCAGGCTGTTTTCGGTGCGTCGCTCCAAATCGCGCAGATACTCCCGCATCAGCCCCATTAGCGCGTCGACCTCATCCTTCGGTCGTTTCCAGTTTTCGGTGGAAAAGGCATAGAATGTCATGGTGCGGATTCCCAGCTTCACGCCGTATTGAATGATGCGCTCCATTGCCTTGGAGCCGGCGCGATGCCCCTCAATGCGGCTAAGGCCGTGGCTTTGAGCCCAGCGGCCGTTACCGTCCATAATAAAGGCAATGTGGTTTGGCAATCGATGCTCCTCTACTGACATTCCTATGTCCCCCTCCCGCCAAAAATGTATGTCCGTCAAACGGCCATAATTTCTTTTTCCTTGCTGTCAGCAGACCGGTCAATGTCATCACAGAATCGGTCAGTAATCTTTTGCAGCTTCTGCTCGGCAATCTTCAGCTCGTCCTCGGTGATTTCACCAGTCTTTTTTTGCGCCTTAAAGCGCTCGTTGGCATCGCGGCGGATAGAGCGAATGGCAATTTTGGCTTCCTCGGCCTGCTTGCGCAGTCCCTTGCCCAGCTCGCGACGACGTTCCTCCGTCAGCTGCGGAAACGCCAGACGGATAACAATGCCGTCATTGGCCGGATTAATGCCAAGCTCCGAGGTCTGTATGGCCTTTTCAATGGCTTTCAGGGCGCTTTTGTCGTAGGGCTGAATGACCAGAATGCGTGCTTCGGACACCGAAATGGAGGCAAGCTGGTTAATGGGGGTCGGCGCACCGTAATAATCGGCTGAAATGCGATCCAGCACAGCGGGGTTTGCCCGTCCGGCGCGCATGGATGCGTACTCCGACTCCAAGACGTGCATGGTCTTTTGCATCTTTTCTTCCAACAACTTCATATCAGGTATCATGGATTAAACCTCCTTCACGATGGTTCCAATATTTTCACCGCACACCGCACGGCAGATGTTTTCGGGGTCGCTGAGGCTAAACACCAAAATCGGCATTTTGTTGTCACGGCAGAGGGAGGCGGCTGTCATGTCCATCACCGCCAGCTTGTCACCTAGCACGGTGCTAAAGGAAAGGACATCGTATTTCACCGCGTCACTGAATTTTTTGGGGTCCTTGTTGTAAACGCCGTCCACCATGGTTGCCTTTAGGATGACATCCGCGTCCACCTCGGCCGCGCGCAGTGCCGCAGTGGTGTCGGTGGAAAAGAACGGGTTGCCGGTACCGCAGCCAAAGATGACAACACGGCCTTTTTCCAGATGCCGCACAGCACGGTTGCGGATGTACGGTTCGGCAATGGCCTGCATGGTAATGGCGGTCTGTACACGAACCGGTACATTGAGTGCTTCCAGCGCGTCGGCAAGAGCCAGACTGTTAATGACGGTAGCCAGCATCCCCATGTGGTCGGCGCGGGTGCGATCCATCTTGCCGCTGCTGCGGCCGCGCCAAAAGTTGCCGCCGCCTACCACAATGCCAATCTGTACCCCCAGGTCGGCGCACTTCTTGACGCTTTTACAAATTTCAACCACGGTGTCGTAATCAATGCCAAAGCCGTTGGGTCCTGCCATTGCCTCGCCGCTTAGTTTCAGCACAATGCGTTTGTAGCTTGGATTCATAAATCATGCTCCAATCTTTTTTTAATTCTCATACAGTTCTATTTTACAATAATCACGCCATGATGTAAAGGCTTGTTTTCGCAAAAATATGGGGAACAGAATGAATCACTCTGTTCCCCATATGTGAATACCGTTACTTACTTCATCATGCTGGCAACTTCGTCAGCAAAATTATCCTCGCGCTTTTCAATGCCCTCGCCTTTTTCAAAGCGAACATATTCCTTGATGGCAACAGTGGTACCCAGCTTTTTGGCGACTTCGCCCACAAACTGCAAAACTGAAAGGTTGCCGTCCTTAATGAAGGCCTGATCCACAAGGCAGTTTTCCTTGAAGTACTTTTTGATTTTTCCCTCAATCATCTTTTCCTTGACCGCGGCAGGCTTGCCCTTGGTCTTTTCGTCGTTTTCCATCTGCACTAGCATAATTTCCTTTTCCTTGGCAACCACCTCGGCGGGAACTGATGCTTCGTCAAGGTAGGCAGGGGGAATCGCGGCAATCTGCATGGCAATGTCCTTGGCCATATCCTTGTAGTCGTCCTTGGCAGCCGCGGCATTGTCACCAAGCGCGAAGGAAGCCAGAACACCAATGCGTCCGCCGCCATGCACATAGCTGGCAACATTGCCGGTGTAACGGACAAACCGACGAACCTTCATGTTTTCGCCAATGACCAAAATCAGCTCACGGAGGCCTTCCTCCACGGTGGCAGATTTGCCCGACAGCGTAGTGGTCATCAAGGTTTCAAGGTCGGCGGGGTTTTTCTCAATTACAGTCTGGCAGACGGCCTTAACAAAGTCCATAAACTTATCATTTTTAGCAACAAAGTCCGTCTCAGCATTGACCTCGACAATAGCGCCGATGCCGGTAGCCCCATCCACTGTTGCATAAACGGTACCCTCGGCAGCAATTCTGCCGGCCTTTTTCTGGGATGCGGCCAGACCCTTTTCGCGGAGCAGCTCAACTGCCTTTTCCATATTTCCATCGGCTTCGGTCAACGCCTTTTTGCAGTCCATCATGCCGCAACCGGTAGTTTCGCGCAGTGCCTGTACATCTTTCGCGGTAAAAGTCATAATTGTATCCTCCTGTATAGTTTCATTCTTCTGTACTTAATAGAAGTGCCCGACTAAAAAATCGGGCACTTAGTTGCAATTGGGTTAGGCTTAAGCCTCATTTTCCTTGGCTTCTGCCTCGGCGACTGCCGCACCCTGCGAGCCCTGTCTGCCCTCAATGATAGCGTCTGCCATGGTCTGAGAGATCAGCTTGACTGCACGGATAGCATCATCGTTACCGGGAATGACATAATCAACTTCATCCGGGTCGCAGTTGGTATCAACAATAGCGACAATCGGGATGCCCAGCTTCTTGGCTTCGGCAACCGCAATCTTCTCCTTGCGGGGGTCAACAACAAACAGCGCACCGGGGAGCTTCTTCATATCCCGAATGCCGCCCAGGAATTTTTCCAGCTTTTCAATTTCCAGGGTGAGCTTAGCTGCTTCTTTTTTGGTCAGGCGGTCAAAGGTACCGTCTTCACGCATCTTCTGGAGCTGCTCCAGACGTGCAATTCTTCTGCGGATGGTCTGGAAGTTGGTCATCATGCCGCCCAGCCATCTGGCGTTTACAAAGTATGCGCCTGCACGCTCTGCTTCTTCCTTCACCGAGTCGCCGGCCTGCTTCTTGGTGCCTACAAACAGGATGCTGCCGCCGTTAGCCGAAATCTCTCTTACAAAGAGATAGGCCTCCTCCAGCTTTTTCACCGTCTTTTGCAGGTCGATGATGTAAATGCCGTTGCGCTCTGTGAAGATGTACTGTGCCATTTTGGGGTTCCATCTCCGGGTTTGGTGGCCAAAGTGTACGCCGGCCTCCAAAAGTTGCTTCATGGATACTACTGCCATAATAAAAATCCTCCTTCGGTTTTTTCCTCTGCACCGTGCATAAATTCTCCAAAACAACCGGCGGTTGCCGGCACCCGTAATGGACTTGCGGTGCATGCGTATTGCTGTAATATAATATCACAAACAAAACAAGAATGCAACTGTTATTTTTTAAACTGCCCTATCCAAACAGCCGTTCAAAAATAGTTTGTTGCTTTTTGCAGTGACACTGCTGCTGGGGTTGATTATAATGTACCAGCACGGTATCCTCACCGATGCACTGAATGTTCTCCCAGCAGATAACAATGTCCTCCTCCCGACCCATTAGGCCAAAGCAGCGGCTTTTTCCGTAAATAACCAGCGCCTGTACCTTGGCACAGCAGGTATCAATCTCTACATCCGAAACGCTCCCCAAGCAGCAGCCGTTGTTGACGTTAATGACCTCCTTGTAGCGAAGATCCATAATTCTGCACAGCATTCCTACCCCTCCTCTATAGGGCATCATATGCAGCACAGCTTGTCGCTTTGACAAAACGCATTGCGTGGGTGCGGTTATTTTGCAATGTGATTCTGGGGCGTGCGCAGCTGGTGACGGATAATCTTGCCAGAGGTGGTTTTGGGCAGCGTGTCGATGTACTCGACGACGCGGGGATATTTGTAGGGCGCAGTGTGGCGCTTTACATGCTCCTGTAGCTCCTTGGTCAGCTCCGGTGTGGGCAGATAGCCCGCTTCCAGTACAATGGTTGCCTTGACCACCTGCCCGCGGATGGGGTCCGGCGCGCCGGTAATGGCACATTCGTGTACGGCAGGATGGGTCATCAGCACGCTTTCAATCTCGAACGGGCCAATGCGGTAAGCCGAGCATTTAATCATGTCGTCATTACGCCCCACAAACCAGTAGTAGCCCTCCTCATCCGTCCAGCAGATATCTCCGGTGTGGTAAACATACTGCGCGTCGTAGGCGGGCACCAGCGTTCCCTCCCGGAAATAGCCGTGGAACAGCCCCGCCGGAATGCCCTTGTCCAGCCCGCGGATAACCAGCTCGCCCTCCTCGCCGGGCTTGCACACGTTGCCGTCGGCGTCCAGCAGCACAATGTCGTACATGGGCGCCGGCTTCCCCATGGAACCGGCTTTGGGCTCAAACCAGCCGCCGTAGTTGCCCACCAACACGCTGCTTTCTGACTGGCCGTAGCCCTCGTGTATCTTTAGTCCGGTTATGTCATAAAACTGGTTGACTACATCCGGCGACAGCGGCTCCCCCGCGGTGCAGCAGTGGGTTACCGAGGAAAATTCCTCCCGGGTCAGCCCCTCGCGCATCATAAACCGGTAGATGGTGCCCGGGACACAGATGGTGTTCGGGCGGTGCGTCGCAATGACATTGATAAGGTTGCGGGGGTTAAACTTAGTGTCAGCATCGTACCCCAGCATGGCTGAACCACCCAGCCACTGCCCATAGATGCAGCCCCAGCCGAACTTTGCCCAACCGCTGTCCACCACCGTCAGATGCAGGCCGTTATTTTGTACCTGCTGCCAGTACACTGCCGTAGTTATGTGCCCCAATGGGTAGGACTGAATGTGCGCCACCATTTTGGGGTTGCCGGTGGTGCCGGAGGTAAAGTAAATGAGCATGGGGTCGTCGGCGGTTAGGGTCGGCTCCACCACAAAGCTGTCGTCACTCTGTTCCAGCCCTGCGTCGTAGTCCAGCCAGCCGGAACGCGGTTCCCCAATCAGCGCAATGTTTTGCAGGGTGTGACAGTCGGGGCGCGCAAGCTCCACCTGCTCAATGACCCATGGATCGTCGGCGGCAATCAGCAGCTTGGCCTCGGCAGCGTTGGCGCGGTATACAATGTCCTTTGCGGCCATCTGAAACGAGCAAGGAATGAGCACCGCGCCAATGCGGTGCAGTGCAACCGCCGTGACCCAGTACTGCCACCGACGCTTGAGCTGTAGGATTACCCTGTCGCCCTTGGAAATTCCCAGAGAGCGCAGGTAGCCCGCTGCTTGGCGGGACAGCCGCGCAATGTCGGTAAAGGTAAACCGGCGGGTAACGCCCGCATCGTTGCAGTACAGCAGCGCCAGCTTTTCCGGCTCGCTCTGCGCCCAGCCGTCCACCACATCCACGGCAAAATTAAAGTTTTTGGGGCAGGTTAGCCGGTAGTCCCGACGGAACTCCTCATAGGTTGCAAACTGTGTGCGGTTAATGAATTTTTCCAGCATGACAATTCTCCTTTCTGACCATAACAACAAAAAAGTCCTGTTGCTATTTCTAGCAACAGGACGTAAACTACGCGGTACCACCTGATTTCACCCACCGAAACACGGCGAATGCTCTTACACAAAACAGAGCAAGGCTCGATTTTGTTTCCATGGTAACGTACGGAGCACACGGCGAAGTCTACTGAGAACAACAAAAAGGTTGTTCGGTTCGGTTCGCGACTCTGGGGCTACTTCGACAGACCCTGTGTACGACGCTTCCACCCTCCGCCGCTCTCTATGCCACAAGCATTCTGCTTACTACTCCCCTTCACAGTCTTTGGGAATATTTTATTGTTTCTACTTTAGCACCTTACCCCGGTGTTGTCAACTAATTTTTAAATTATATCTTAAATTTTACAAACAGCCACGGCACCAGCCCCGCCGCCGCCAAACCGATAATGCCATACCGCAGGCCGCCAAAAAACAACGTTGCCGGAAATACTGCCTTTAACCCCGCATAGAGCACCAGCAGCACCCCGCCGCCCACCAGCAGCCGCAGCGCACGTCGCCGTGGCTTTGTGTCCATGGTAAAGTGGATGTACCGAGTTTCCAGTGCAAGCCCCAGTGTGCCGCCAATGCCCACACCAATGGTTTTTACCGTATCGGCAGAAGGCGACAGCAGCAACGCCGGCAGGGACACCGCCGCTACCGCCGCGAACAGCCAAAACCGATGGTCGTAGAATTTTTGGAACAAAAACCAGCCCAGCACCGACGCGCCCACGCCCAATACCGCACCTGCCAGTACATCGGTTGGAAAATGCACCCCAAGGTAAACCCGGGACAGCATGACACCCACAATGAGCAGCACGGCAGTTACCGTTAGCCAGCGCTTTTTAAACCAAAGGGCAAGCGCCGTCATGACGCTACCAGCGCACTGACTGTGCCCGCTGGGGAACGAAAAGGAATGGGCAAGACCGGCAGTATCCACCAGCGGCGTGTCAACGCGCAGATAGCGCACAGAAACACCTTCGGTCAAAAAGGGGCGCGGTCGACGAACAATGTCCTTTAGGATGCTATTTGCCGTCAAGGACAGATAGAGCGAAAACAGCAGATATTCCCCCAGCTTTTTGTCCACACACCAGTAGACGGTAAACACCGCTACCAGTAGCACTCCGCCCTCCGCCAGCATGGTGAACGCCAAAAACAAATAATCAAAAAAAACTGTGCTGACATTTGCCAGTGCCTGTACCGCCGTCATCACCGCAACATCAAATCCCAAACTATCAAATCCATTCTTCTTCAATCTGTGAACATACCTGCTTTATGTTACCACAATGTTAAATGATTGTGAAGTGCATTGACTTTCTTTCAGTAAAATTCTACAATAAGATATCACATATTTGAGGAAAATACCCTGAAAGAGATGATTTTGAGGATGCAGAAGCAAAAAAGAACCAATGACTTGGGGCAAGACCCCATTCCCCAGCTGCTATTTCGGTTAGCAGCGCCTGCCATTGCCGCGCAGGTCGTTAACATGCTATACAATGTGGTTGACCGCATGTACATCGGTCACATTCCCACCGTTGGCACCGACGCGCTGACCGGCGTGGGCGTTACCATGCCCATTTTGATGCTGATTTCGGCCTTCAGCGGGCTTATTGGCATGGGGGGTGCGCCCCGCGCCTCGATTAAAATGGGACAGCAGGACCACAAGGGCGCGGAAAAAATTCTAGGCAGCTGCTTTGCCGCGCTGCTAGTTATTTCGCTTCTGCTAACGGGAGTCTTCCTTGTGTTCGGGCGCGACCTGTTGCTGCTGTTCGGCGCAAGTGAAAATACCATTGGCTACGCACAGCAATACCTGAACATCTATGTCTGCGGCACGGTGTTTGTGCAGCTGGCCATGGGCATGAACCCCTTTATTTCTACACAGGGCTACGCCACTACCAGCATGATGACCGTACTAATTGGTGCTGTCATTAACATTGTCCTTGACCCCATTTTAATTTTTGGCTTTGACATGGGTGTGCAAGGCGCGGCGCTGGCGACCATTTTGTCCCAAGCGGTTTCGGCGGTGTGGGTCATGCGGTTTTTGTTCAGCCACAAGTCCAAGCTGCGGTTGCGCCGGGAAAACATTGGTCTGTCTCCAAAAATCATCTTGCCGGTGCTGGCGCTGGGTGTGTCTCCGTTTATTATGCAGTCCACCGAAAGCTTGCTCAGTATTGTGTTTAACACCTCCCTGCGGCGCTATGGCGGCGACATTGCGGTGGGTACCATGACCATTATGGCCAGCATCATGCAGCTGTTTATGTTGCCGGTTATGGGACTGTCACAAGGGGCACAGCCCATTATTGGCTACAACTTTGGCGCACGCAACAGCGCACGGGTCAAAAAGGCATTTAAGCTGCTCATGGTTACCACCATGACCTTTGTAGCGGTCTTTTGGCTGGCAATCATGCTCATTCCACAGGTGTTTGTGGCTCTGTTTACCCCCGACCCGGCATTAACGCAATATGCTGTTTGGGCGGTACGCATCTACCTGTTCGGGGCGCTGGCCATGGGAGCGCAGATGACCTGCCAGCAGACCTTTATTGCGGTGGGACAGGCCAAAAGCTCCATCATTTTGGCGCTGCTGCGTAAAATTATCCTGCTCATTCCGCTCATCTACTTACTACCGCTGTTCTTTCAAAACAAGGTATTGGGCGTATTTGTTGCCGAGCCGGTTGCGGATATTTTGGCGACTACCGTTACTGTACTGATGTTCGCGGCGCAATTTGGCAAAATACTCAAGGCAAACGAGCAAGCTCCCACTGCCAGCCCTACCGAGGCCTAGGGGCACAGGCCGCATAAGGAAAGGAAGAAAAGCTATGTTTTACCGAATGATGGAACGCCTTCGCCGGTTTATGCAGGGTCGTCATGGCATTGACCAGCTGACCATTGCACT
Organism: Angelakisella sp.; assembly: GCA_036654695.1. Taxonomy (GTDB): domain Bacteria; phylum Bacillota; class Clostridia; order Oscillospirales; family Ruminococcaceae; genus Angelakisella. The sequence goes on from JAVVRO010000045.1 coordinate 8,608, forward strand.
GCTGCTCTGCTGCATGGTGTTCAGCCTGCTACTGAGTTTTTTGCACTGGTGGATTTTCTCGCTGCTGTACTGGGTACTACTGCTGTTTGCCTTTTATCGGGTGCTGTCACGCAAGCACGACCGCCGCAATGCCGAAAATCAGGCGTTTATGCGTTTTTGGGGGCCGGTTTGGCAGCTGCTGCGGGGCAGCAAGGACAGCATGGTGCATTACAACGAACAGCGCCGGCAGTACTGCATGTTTAAGTGCCCCCACTGTGGGCAAAAGCTGCGGCTGCCCAAGGGGCGCGGCAAGGTCATTGTGACCTGTCACAACTGCCACACCGAATTTGAAAAGAAAAGCTAAAAAAAGGGTTGGGTGCAATTGCTTGCGTCCAACTCTTTTTTTGCCTGTTATCCTAATGTTAAACTAAACCCCTTTAGATTTGCCGTTTGATGCGTTCCAAGGCACCCTTTTCAATCCGGGATACCTGCGCCTGAGAGATGCCCACCTCCCGGGAAACCTCTATCTGCGTCTTGCCGCTGAAAAAACGCAGTGAAAGAATCTTTTTTTCCCGCTCGCTTAATTTCTCAATCGCCTGCCGGAGTGAAATTTCTTCTAACCAGTCGTTATCGGTGCAGTTGTCCTTAATCTGATCCATCACAAAGATGGTATCTCGACCGTCCGAATAGACCGGCTCATAGAGCGAGCTTGGCTCCATAATGGCCTCCAGCGCCAGTACCACATCCTCCTTGGGGCAGTCCATTTCCTTGGCGATTTCCTCCACGGTGGGTTCCCGGTGGTTGCGCCCCAGCAGCAGCTCCTTGGTCTGCATGGCCTTGTAAGCAGTGTCCCGCATGCTACGGCTGACCCGCACCATGTTGTTGTCCCGCAGGTAACGGCGAATCTCCCCAATAATCATGGGCACACCATAGGTGGAAAACTTGACCCCTAGCTCCGGATTAAAGTGGTCAATGGCTTTAATCAGCCCGATGCAGCCCACTTGGAACAGGTCGTCGAGGTTTTCGCCCCGGGTGGTAAACTTTTGTACCACGCTGAGCACCAAACGCAGATTGCACTGAATCAGCTCGTTACGCGCCCACACATCGCCCGCCTGCGACCTGCGAATTAAATCCTGTTTTTCGCGTTCCTTCAACGTCCGCAGCTTTGCGGTATTTACCCCGCAAATTTCCACCTTGTTAAAATACATTGCATCTCCCCCACCAACATTTAATGCTGGTAGTATAGACGGCAGCAAACAACTTCAAACACCCGGCGTTCAGTAAACTCTTTCCAAATCCTTTTTCAGCGTTTTGATAATACGCTTTTCCAAGCGTGAAATGTAGCTTTGGGAGATGCCGATGAGGTCTGCAACCTCCTTTTGGGTTTTTTCGTCGCCGCCGCTTAACCCAAAGCGCATCTCCATAATCGTTCGTTCGCGTTCACCCAGCCGCGCGACCGCCTTGCGCAGAATGGTTTTTTCCACATCCTGCTCAATGGTACGGTTTACCATGTCGTTTTCGGTACCCAAAATGTCGGAAAGCAGCAGCTCGTTGCCATCCCAGTCCACATTCAGCGGTTCATCGATGGATACCTCGTTGCGAATGTTCTGAAACTTGCGCAGATACATTAAAATTTCGTTTTCAATGCAGCGTGACGCATAGGTCGCCAGCTTGATGTTGCGCCCCGGGCAAAAGGTATTGACCGCCTTAATCAGCCCGATGGTTCCGATGGAAATAAGGTCTTCAATGCCCACGCCGGTGGATTCAAACTTGCGGGCAATGTAAACCACCAGCCGCAGATTGTGTACAATCAGCTGCTCCCGGGCATGTTCGACCTGAATATGGTCAGCGGTGTCCTCGCTGGCCAGGATTGCCATAACCGCGGCTTCCTCCTCCTTGCCCAACGGCGACGGCAAGGTTTCCGGTCCATTAATGTAGTAAACAGACCCTGCCCGCAGTCGGAGAACCGCCAGCAGTAGCTTTTTTAGTCCTTTTCGCACTCCCTCGGCTAGGAATTTAAAAATTGCCAAGCTATTCACACCCTTCGATTTATTATGGACCTGCCCTTACCTTGTATGAAATGATGTTGTTGCAAGACCCAGCAAACGCGGGTTAAACACCCCACCGCACCCATGACAAGCAATTGCCTTTACAGACACTGCAACGTAGCCGTCACAGTTTACTGTGCCGCCATTGTGCGCTAAAATGAGACTGTCGGGTCGAAACGCGCACAGCAACCCCGTGCCGCCAACATCCTGATAAAATACCGGACGCAGCCCCGGCGGCAGTTCTCCTTTGCCGGCAAGATACCACCGCTCCTGCTCGGTTAGCAGCGGTGTTGCCATGGCAAGCCCTGTCACCAGCACCGGCAAGCCGGAAAACGGCTCGACCAACCGGTTCCCGGTGTCCAGTAGCACCGCAAGGCTGATACTGCTGCCGCCGCGTCGGATGGTGGCCTGCCAAACTGTTTGACGGCGCTGCCCACGGTCAAAGACCGCATCAAAAACACTGACAAACAGGTACGCTCCTACCGCGCAGCCAACCAGCAGCAGCGGTGTTACATTAAAATAAACAATGCCGTTTGCAATGGCCAGCAGGTCGTTGGGAACAAGAAACCACAGTCCCATAATGAACCCTGCAAACAAAAAGCCCACTGCAAAAAAGACTGCTGCCAAGCGCAGCAGCAGCCCGGCCGGCTGCCCAAGGTATGTAATCCCAACGACAAGGATGGTTGCCACCAGACGAAGGAATAAATCGGTGACTAACCCACCCTGAGGCAAAAAGATGGCAAAGGCGCAGACCGCGCCTGCCAGCGCACCCAGATACCGCCGAAAGCGCTTGACCGGTACGCCGGTAAGCCGTTGGGTCAAGCCCAACAACATCAGGTTGATGATAAAATTTACCGCAAGCAGCACATCACCATAAATGACTGTTTCCATATTATCCCCGCCCTGCAACGATGTCCCATACCCAAAGTATAGGCCGTGCCCGGTGGGACAAATGTCGAAGCAGATACGACATCTTTTTTTCATAGAAAGCCGCACAATATATTTGCGTTATATTACCCCCTATTTGTACAAAAAGCGTAAAAATCTGTTGACCTTCTTGCTTTTTTGCGTTATAATCATGTTAATCGGAAAAATATGTAATATCAGGAGGCAAACTCAAATGCTGAAAAACATGAAAATTGCGACCAAGTTAATTGCAGCCTTTATTGTTGTGGTACTGGTGGCTAGTATCGCAGGAGTCGTCGGACTGGTGCTCATGAAAAATGTGGACACAAGCTACAGCAACGCCTTAATCAATAACGGCTTTGTGCTGGGCGACATTGGTGACTACAATGCCTACCTGAATAAGGGCGGCGCGATTGTCCGCGACATCATTATGCTGACCGACCCTGCCGAGATAAAGGCTGCCCAGGCCGAAATGGAAGATATAAAGGCAAAAACGCAAGCGTCTCTGGACGCTGCCAAGGTAGCATGTACCACCCCTGAGGAGCTGGCACTGATTGACCGCATTGAAGCTGCCGCACCTGGCTACAAAGCAGGGCGGGATAAGGCCGTTGCTCTGGGACTGACTAACAAAAATGACGAAGCGCTTCAGGTGTTCCGTAAGGAAGCTCTGCCCTACCTGAATGAATGTATGGCTGCGGGTCAAGAGCTAATGGCGCTAAACAAAAAACTGGGCATAGCAGTCTCCGATGACCTGACTTCACAGTCAAATTTTGGAATTATTATCATGATACTGCTGATTGCTGCTTCAACCGTTATCTCCATTTTCTTTGCGTGGGTTGTTGCGCGCAGCATTTCCAAGCCGGTCAAGGCATGTGCCGCTCGCCTGAAGCAATTGTCCGAGGGTGACCTGCATACTCCTGTTATGAGCTCCGATGCCAAGGATGAAACCGGTGTAATGCTCAACGCCCTAAAG
>JAVVRO010000046.1:0-12303 GCA_036654695.1 Angelakisella sp.
AGCCATCGGAGGCTCGAACTCCGGACCCTTTGATTAAAAGTCAAATGCTCTGCCAGCTGAGCTAATGGCTCGTCTGTCTCAGAATATTCTCTGACAAGACTAAGTTATTATACCAGTACAAGCTCCATTTGTCAACCGCTTTTTTCTGGTTCTTTCCTGTGATATACTAGAGAAAGTAGTCAGATGAATTTTGCGGTAAAAAGGAGCTGGGCGGATGACGCTGCATTTAAGCGACAACCTGCGATATGTCAAGGGGATTGGCGAGGCACGATCCAAGCTGTACGCCCGACTGGGGCTTGTTACCGTGGAGGATTTGCTCTACCACCTGCCCCGCAGCTATCTGGATTTGCGCGCCGCGCTGGACCCGGAGCTTGCGCCCTTGGGGGAGCTGTGCCCGGTGCTGGCCACCGTCGCCCACAAAGGCAGCGAACAGCGCATCCGCAAGGGACTGTCGCTCTTTAAGGTGCAGGCGGTCGGGCAGACGATGCGGCTGGACATTACCTTTTACAATGCCAAATTTACCGTTGCCGCCCTGCGGGAGGGTGCGGATTATATCTTTTATGGCAGGGTGAACGGTGGGCTGTTCCGGCGCGAAATGCAGTCCCCGCAGGTGTTTTCCCCCTCCGCGGCAGGACTGGTGCCGGTTTACCCCACCACCGCCGGGCTGACTAGCCGCACCATTGCCACCCATGTTGCCAACTGCTTTGCCCTGCTTGAGTCCCTGCCGGAGCCATTGCCGCCGGAGCTAGTAGCGCGCTACCAGCTGCTTGCGCCGGAGCCTGCCCTGCGGCAGCTGCATTGCCCCACCGACCCCACATTGCAGCAGGCCGCCCACCGCCGGTTGGTGTTCGAGGAGCTGCTGACCCTTGCCCTAGGGCTTTGTGCCCTGCACAGCGACCGGGAGGCGCTCCGCGTGACTCCCATGACCCCCCAGGACTTGTCCCCCTTCTACCAGTCGCTGCCCTTTACCCCTACCGGCGGGCAGCTGGCCGCCATTGAGGACTGCGTTGCCGACCTGTGCAGCGGCCGACCCATGAACCGCCTAATACAGGGCGATGTGGGCAGCGGCAAGACGCTGGTCGCCGCCGCCTGCTGCTTCTTTGCGCACCTGTGCGGCTACAGCACCGCCATGATGGCGCCCACCGAGCTGCTGGCAGAGCAGCACTACCGCACCCTGACCGCCCTGCTGGGGCCGCTGGGGGTGCGCGTGGGGTTGCTGACTAGTTCCCTGCCCGCCAAGGAAAAGCGCCTGTGCAAGGCCGCCCTTGCCGCTGGGGAGCTAGATTTGTGCGTTGGCACCCACGCTCTGCTGACCGGCGATGTGCTTTGGGAACGGTTGGGGCTGGTCATTACCGACGAACAGCACCGCTTTGGTGTGGCGCAGCGCATGTCCCTGACCCAAAAGGGGCAGGAGGTACACACGCTGGTCATGTCGGCCACCCCCATTCCCCGTACACTGGGGCTAATTATCTACGGTGATTTGGAGCTGTCGGTCATTCGTGAGCTGCCCCGCGGCCGGCAACCCATTGAAAGCTACCTCATTGACAGCAGCAAGCGGGAGCGGGCATTTGGCTACCTAAAAAAGTACCTTGACCGGGGGTTGCAGGGGTACATTGTCTGCCCGCTGGTGGAGGAAAACGCCGACGACCCCCAGCTTGGCCAACGTTCGGCGGTGGAGTGGGTCGATGAGCTTGCCCACGGCAGCTTTGCCGGTTACCGGTTGGGGCTGCTCCATGGCAAGATGAAGTCCAAGGACAAGGATGCGGTGATGAAGCAGTTCGCCGCTGGCAAACTGGATTTATTGGTGGCTACCACCGTCATTGAGGTGGGCATCGATGTGCCCAACGCCGCCGTCATTATGATTGAAAATGCCGAACGCTTCGGGCTTAGCCAGCTGCACCAGCTGCGGGGACGGGTGGGGCGCGGCACCGAAAAGTCCACCTGTATTCTGCTGTCCGACAGCCAGTCCCCCGAAACCCTGGATCGGCTAAAGACGCTGTGCAAAAATCACGATGGCTTTGCCATTGCCGAATACGACCTTGCTACCCGCGGGCCGGGGGACTTCTTCGGCCTACGCCAGCATGGGCTGCCCGCGTTGCGCGTTGCCAGCCTGTCACAGGACAGCGCGCTGCTGGAGGAGACTCGCGCCTGTGCGCAGCAGCTGCTGGCTCACGACCCGGAGCTGCAACAGTTCCCGCTGCTGGCCGAGCGCGTCCAGCGCATGATGAGCGCGGCAGCAGTACTTTGACTGTCCACTGTGTAAGCAAAAGGACTGCCGAATACTCGGCAGTCCTTTTGCTTGCGATAAACCGCAAGTTGGTCAAGTGTTTTTAGTATGTCAGCGTGGAACAGCTTACTTCAGCTCTACCTTTGCGCCGGCATCTTCCAGCTTCTTCTTTAGCTCCTCGGCGTCGTTTTTGCCAATCTGCTCCTTGATGGTCTTGGGTGCGCCGTCAACCAGATCCTTTGCTTCCTTCAGACCCAGGCCGGTAACTTCCTTTACCAGCTTGATGACAGCCATCTTGCCTGCGCCGGCTTCTACCAAAACAACGTCAAACTCGGTCTTCTCCTCAGCGGCGGCAGCAACAGGGCCTGCGGCAGCAACCATAACGGGAGCAGCAGCGGAAACACCAAATTCTTCTTCAATTGCCTTAACCAGCTCGGAGAGCTCCAGTACGGAAAGCTTTTTGACTTCTTCAACAAGTGCGGTAATTTTCTCAGTAGCCATAATATTTACCTCCTATGAATTTTCATAATTTTTGTAAAATGTGTGTGGGAACGACCTTATGCGGTCTGTTCTGGGGTCTCTGCTGCGGTCTGCTTTTCGACTACGGCGTTAAGCGCCACAGCCAAGCCACGGATATTGCCGTTAAGAGCCATGCACAGCATGGTAAGCAGCTCGGTTTTGCCGGGCAGCTTGGCCAGACTCTCGACGCCCTTTGCGTCCAGCACCTTGCCCTCCATGAAGCCACCCTTAAGGATGTACTTGCCCTTGGAGCTCTCGGCGTATTTGTTCAGAATCTTTGCAGCTGCAATGGGGTCGGAATCAGACAGCGCAAACGCGGTGGTGCCAGTCAGAATTTCTGTCATTTCGCCCAGACCGACCTCGTCAGCTGCACGGCGCAACAGGTTGTTCTTAATGACCGAATACTCAATGCCCGCTTCACGAAGCTCCTTACGCAGCTTTGTGTCGTTGGCAACAGTAATGCCACGGTAGTCGACGACAACGCCGGCAACTGCCTTTTCCATCTTTGCTTTCAGCTCCGCAACCTGCTGTTGCTTTGCTACAATCACTTTTTCACTTGCCAAAATAGTTCACCTCCCAAAGAATTGTTGAGTCTTGCTAAACTAAAAAACACTCTTTCCAACATACCGTGGAAAGAGTGAAAACGAACAACCTCGTAGCATTCACTTCTTGTCCTCGGCAGGCTGGCTGATACCATTAAGCCGTTTTTCATGCGGCGCCTGCTGTCTCTGGAAAGAACAGCTCTATTATTGTAGCACCCAAGCAGCAGCTTGTCAAGTGCTATCTTACTTTTTTGCCGACTTTCCCACCTTGCTTTCGGTGCCGTTAAGCAGCCGTTTAATGTTGCTGCGGTGCATCCAAACCACCAGCCCCCCGATGAGCGTAGCAAACCCCAGCTCCCACCAGCAGTCCGCGGTAGAAAATCCCCCATTTAACAGCGTCAGTACCCCGGTCACAATGGGGAACAGTGCCGCCACGGTAACCGCCGCCAGCGACATGTAGCGGGTAACTGCCAGAATGACCCCAAAGGGCACTGCCAAAATGGCCAGCGTCAGCGGGCTAAGCACCAAAATGGCACCCGCAGCAGTCGCTACGCCCTTGCCGCCCCGCATTCCAAAAAAGAGTGGGAACAGGTGCCCCACCACCACCATCACCGCGGCAATCTGCTCGCCGCCCTGGCAAAGCAGGCCACCCAGAAACACCGCCAGCGAACCTTTTAAAAAGTCGCCAAGGAACACCAGAACAGCCGCTGTGCCGCCATAGGTGCGCAGGGCGTTGGTGGTACCGGCATTGCCGCTGCCATGGCGGCGAATATCGTCCTTGTAGCCCAGCTTTGAAATAATTACCCCAAAGCTGACGCTGCCCAGCAGGTAAGCCATCAGCGCGGCCAATAAAATATTAAAACTCATAAATAGGAAACCTCCTTATTTGTGGATGGTGCTTTCTTACAAGGGTTATTGTAACAGGTCGCTAAAAAATATGCAAGTACAGTTTTTCTTTAAGCCTATGCCGCATACACTTTTGATAGTAGAGATGGTAGGGAGGGCGACAGGTGAAAGGTTTCCTCGGTTTGTTTGCGGCAGTGCTGCTGGCGCTTGGCAGTACCGTCGCCGCGTCGGCACAGGCCACGGTACCCGGCGCACTGGAGTTTGTGGATGCAGCGGCGGCAATTGTGGTGGAGGCTTCCACCGGCAAGGTGCTGTTTTCCAAAAACGCCCACAGAGCTTTGCCCATGGCAAGCACTACCAAAATTTTGACCGCGCTGCTGACCTTGGAGCAGCCCGCGCTGGATGCACCCTTTATCGCCGACAGCGATGCCCTCCGGGTAGAGGGCTCCTCCATGGGGCTGACCGCTGGCGACACTGTGACCTTGCGTGCGCTGGCAGGCGGGATGTTGACTGCCAGCGGCAACGACGCGGCCAATGCCGCCGCTTTGCGCATTGCAGGCTCCCTTCCGGATTTTGCCGCGCTGATGAACCAACGTGCTGCCGAGCTGGGACTGCGCAACAGCCATTTTGTCACTCCCAGCGGTCTGGATGATAAGGAGCACTACTCCACCGCCGCCGACTTGGCAACACTGACCGCCGCCGCACTCCAAAACCCGTTGTTTGCCCAAATGTGCGCCGCCAAAAAGCTTACCTTGTACTTTGGCAACCCGCCCTTTGACCGTACCCTGTACAACCACAACCGCTTGTTAAGCCTGTATCCCTATGCCATCGGAGTCAAAACAGGCTTTACCAAGTCGTCCGGGCGGTGTCTGGTGTCGGCGGCGCGCAAGGACGGCGTAACCCTTGTGGCGGTTACCCTGCGCTGTGGGGACGACTGGCGGGTGCATCAGGCACTGTACGAGCACTACTTTCCCACGGTGACGCTGCGGGTGCTGTCCCCCCCAGCAGGGATGCTTCTGCCGGTGGTGGGCGGGGTGGCGCGGCAGGTTACTCTGGTGCAGTCCGGCAACCCGATTACCGCGGTTGAGGTCTCTGGAACACCGTTGCGAGTAAAAAGTGAGGTTTTTGCTCCAAATTTCGTCTACGCGCCAATAAAAAAGGGTGACATCTTGGGCAAGATAGTATATTATATAGATGATACCCTGTACGCCGAAGCTCCGCTTTACGCACAGGAGGGCATTGCGCCCGAGCTACCGCCCAAATCCGGGTGGTGGCGGCGGTTGCCGGATAAAATAAAGGAATGGATGAAGATATGACTAAAATACGCATTCAAAAGGCGCTGGGAGACGCGGGGATTCTGTCCCGGCGCAAAACTGAGGAATATATTAAAAGCGGCAAAATTACCGTGAACGGCCATCCCGCCCAGCCGGGCAACCCCATTGACACCGTCAACGACGTGGTGGTCATTGACGGCAAGCGGGTGGAGTTCCCCCGCAAAAAGGAAAACATTTATATTATGCTCAACAAGCCCCGGGGCTATGTGACCACCACCAGCGATGAGCTAGGTCGCCGCTGTGTCACCGAGCTGGTTTCCGGCATTGATGCCCGGGTTTACCCAGTTGGACGTTTGGATAAAAACACCGAGGGTCTACTGCTGATGACCAACGACGGGGAGTTTGCCAACCTGATGATGCACCCCCGCAACCATGTTACCAAAACCTATCGCCTGACGGTACGCCCCGATATTAACGACGACCAGCTGGTCAAGCTGTCCACCGGTGTCCAGATTGGCGAAAGCCAAACCACCCTGCCCGCCAGTGTGCTGGTGATGGAAAAGGAGCCCGGCCGTGTTGTTCTGCAAATTAGCATTACCGAGGGCAAAAACCGCCAGATTCGCCGCATGTGCGAGGCGGTGGGGCTGGAGGTAGCGCGACTAAAGCGGATTTCGGTAGGGCCGCTGAAGCTGGGAATGCTGCAACCCGGTCAATGGCGCGAGCTGCAAAAGAGCGAGGTGCTTGCACTGCGCAACGCTGGAACACTGGCCGATGAGGTTGTCAACGAGCCCGGGCAAGGACGCGACCACCGTGCCGGACGGTTTGGTAAAAACTTGGGCAGCAAGGGACTGGCCAGCGAGAAAAAAACACAGCACGACAAGCCAACCGGTGGCAAGCTGTTCGCTGCCAAAAAGCCCGCCTTTTCTGGGAAGAACATGACTCCCCGCAAGCCTAGCGCACCGCGAAAGGCCACCCTTTCCAAAAAGCCCACAACAAAAAGGAGCTGACGCCCATGGTAACAATACTGCCAATGCCCCGCGAGGTACTGCTGCCCCTTTGCGAAGCCACCGGACTGTCGGCGCCCGGCATGGTGTGGGGCTATGTGGCCGCCGAAAAGCAGGAGATGGCCGGTTACTGCGTAGTCGCCGAGCCGGACACCCCAAGCGGCCCCTGCCGCATTCTGACGCTGGATGCTGAGGATAAATTTATTGCCGACGGACTGTTGCGCCGCGCACTGCACCCATTTTACGAGGAAGGCTATGCCGAATACACCTTTGACCTGCCTCCTGACACTACCATGCTGCCCGACTACATCATCATTGGCAACGGCAGTCTGTCCAAGCTGTTCAAGCCCTGCCCAGCAAACTGACAACTACAAAAGGTCACAGTACACACCCATCGGGTTGCTTGTACTGTGACCTTTGCAATATTATATCGCCTGAGGTATCGTTTGTTTGGGTTGTTCCGTAGGGACGCCATACATGGCGTCCGGGGTTCGGACACGATATCTCGTGTCCCTACATTATGCCTCGGTCTTTTTTTCAGTTTGTTCCGCCGGCTGTCCTTTTTTGCTCATATCCGAAATCAGTCCGCTCACCTTGTCGAACACCTCTGGCACCATGCCCACCACACGGTCCGCTGTGTTGGAAAACGACTGCAACTGCAACAGCTTGACATCGCCCTCCTTAATGATTAAAAAGCCCATGGGAGTAATGGTCACGCCGCCGCCGCTGCCGCCACCGAACTTGGCGGTTTGGCTGGAGGGCAGGTCGCCGCCGCCGGTAGCAAACCCAAAGGAAACCTTGGAAACGGGCAGAATGGTTGTGCCGTCGGCAGTCGTAATCGCTTGTCCAATCACGGTGTTGGTGTCAATCAAGGATTTTAGGTTCTTCATGGAATTGTCGGTCAGGTCGCCGATTGGTGTCTGTGCCATAAGTAAGCATCTCCCTAATTCGTATCGTTATTTATGTTTCAGCAGCAGCCTGCCGCCCCGTAGTAAAAATAGGATTACCCCGCCCAGCAGCACCGGAGGCAGGGTGGACACCCGCAACCGAAGATAGCGTTGTGACGGCTGTTCAAAAAAGCAGGGTTGCACAGCTACATCGTATTCCCGCAGTCGTACCATGCCGGCCAGCAGCACATAGATGCTGTAGAGCACCCCATTGAGCTTGCCGCACTGAAGCGCTGTTTCGGCAGCGTCCTCCTGAAATACCGTTAGGCGCAGGGTGCAGGATACTGTCAACGCGCGCAGCAGCCTGCCAAACAGCCTTCCAATCTCTGGCAGCAGGTCGTCAATCAACTCCAGCAGCTCCCCGGTCGTCATGGGCTTTTTGGGGGAGGATGGGCGCTCTGCTTTTTTACGCTTACCCTGCTTTGCCTTTTTTTCGTGCCCCGCCTTTTTTGGTTTCTTCGGCTTTTTGGGCTTTTGCGGCCACAGCTGGAGGGGTATTACACTCCACAGCCGCAGGGTTACGGTGCTGTCTCCGTTTTGACTCTCCAGCTCCAACCCCACCGGCCAGCACAGCAGCAGTAGCACTACCGCCAGTATCATCCAGCCTATCAAGGCCGCCACCTCCCCGCAGCAGCTGCCGCTTATCCCGGCAGCTCGGCGAATGTAATCTGTTCCTCGGGGTCTTCGACCTCGGTTTGTTCTTCCAGCTGCTCATCCACTGCGGGTAGCTCGTTCAGCGAGGTAAGCCCAAAGCACCGCAAAAAGGCAGGAGTCGTGCGGTAGGCCAGCGGTCTTCCGGGCAAGTCCATCCGTCCGGCTTCCTCTACCAGTCCTTTTTCCACCAGTGAAACCACTACTGAGGAGCTATCCACACCGCGCACCTGCTCCACAAAGCCCCGGGTCACCGGCTGGTTGTAGGAAATAATCGCCAGTGTCTCCATGGCCGCCGCCGACAGCGGAATGTTCCGTTTCATCTCCAGCGCACGGCGAATGACCGGCGCGTAGCTGGCCGCGGTACACAGCTGGTAGCTGTCCTCCAAGCGGCGCAGCTCCAAAGGGCTATTTTCTGCCGTCAGCTGGGCAGCCAGCGAGGTCAGCGCGTCGGTAACCTCGCCCATGTCCAACTCCAACGCCTCGGCCAGTCGGGCTTTTTCCACCGGTTCCCCCGAGGCGAACAGGACTGCCAGCAGCTCATTTTCTCGTTTGGTCAGCTTCATCGATTGATTTTACCCTCCCTGCCTAAAAACACAATCTCGTCGTCATCCTCCGACAGCTGGATACGGTTTGCCTTCATCAGCTCCAGCACCGCCAAAAAGGTTGCGACCATTTCGCTGCGACTGCGGCTTTCGCCAAATAGCACCCTCATGCTGCCTCGGCTTTTTTTGTACAGCCTGCGCAGCAAAAAGATAATGCGAGAGGATACCGACACAAAGGGCTTCGCCACCAGCGGCGAAAATATTTCGGACTGGGGCGGCAATTTACGCTTGCCCTTGCCCACCGCCTGCCAGTAGCTTAGCACCAGCTGGCTAATGGGATGCCTGCGGGTATAGGTCAGGTCGGCCTCCAGCGGCTGCTGGGCGCGCACAAACGACCCAAACCCCGCGTTGCGGGCAGCCAGCATAGCGGCGGCACGCTTACATGCCTGATATTCCAGCAGCTGCCCTACTAGCTCGGCCTTGGCTTTTTCTTCCTCGTCCTTGGTTTTGGGCAACAGCCCCACCGTTTTAATGTAAACAAGGCGGGAGGCCATCTCCAAAAACTCGCTGGCAACCTCCAGATTCTGCTGCTGCCAAATGGCAATCTGCGCCATGTACTGCTCCAGTAGGCCGGAAATATTAATGCTCATAATGTCCAGCTGATGCTTGGACAGCAGGTGCAAAATCAGGTCGAGAGGCCCCTCGTACTCGCCGTGATTGACCTGAAAGGACAATGCTATTTCCATACGGGTTCCCCCCTTTCTCCTCATTCCCCATGACTATGGTACTACGCGTCCCATAAAGCCGGTTAAAAAATCCAAAGCGCCCAGCATCCAGTGGGAGGCCGCATTCAACGGCACCGACAGCACACCGGTAAGCAGCCCCACAAACAGCACCGCCATAATAATGCGCTCGTACTTCATCACTCCGTAGTAGAGCTTGTAGGGCAGCAGCGCGGTCAACAGGCGGGAACCGTCCAGCGGCGGCACCGGCAGCAGGTTGAACAGCGCCAGCGAAATGTTAATGCTCAGCATAATTAGCAGCATCTGCGTCATGGCATAGACCACATTGGGCGAAATGCCTTCCAGCACGCCCACACTTCCCAGCAGCAGAATGCCCTTGAAGGCAACCATGGACAGCAGCGCCAGCAGCAGGTTGGAAACCGGCCCCGCCAGCGAGGTAATGGCCATGTCGCGTTTGACATTCTTGAAGTTGCCCGCGCTGACCGGGACGGGCTTCGCCCAGCCAAACCCTGTCAGCAGCATGAGCAGCGACCCAAACAAATCCAAATGCGCCAGTGGATTGATGGTCAGCCTGCCTAGGTTGCGTGCGGTGGGGTCGCCTAGCTTGTCCGCCACAAAGGCATGTGCGAACTCGTGGATGGGAATTGCGGTCAGCAGCACAATTGCCCGCACCAGCAGCTCAAACGCACCCTGTGACCCAACGATATTTTGCAAGCTGTTCCCTCCTTTTTCCGTCCGTGTATCTCTCTCATTATAGCGGCTTTATTGAGCAATTACAAGGTTTTCCTTCCGGTTTGCCCGGGGATTCCAGCCTTGAACAGAAGAAATTTACGCCGTATGCAAAAAAAGACTTGCATTTTTCCTCAAAAGCTGTTAATATACTAATGTTATCGGCTTGTGCCGAAGGGATTGTTCCCGCCTCGGTGCGGGGTGAAAAAGGAGGTGCAGAATCATGGCTAAATGCGACATCTGCGGAAAGGGTGTAACCTTTGGAATTAAGGTTTCCCATTCCCATAGAAGATCTAACAGAACTTGGAAGCCCAATGTACGGCGTGTAAAGGCGGTTGTTAACGGGTCTCCCTGCCACATCTATGCCTGCACCCGTTGTATGCGTTCTGGTAAGGTTGAGCGTGCTGTCTAACAGAGGCAGAAACAGGTGAAGAAACAAGGCCTCCGTGTAACGCGGAGGTTTTTTGTTTTATTCAGGGGTCAAGGGACATTTTCAAACTAGAAAAGAGGCAGGAGCAGCGTTATGAATATTCTGATTATTGGCTGTGGCAAGGTGGGCGCAGGGCTTGCAAATTCGCTGTACAAGGCAGGGCACGATGTTGCCGTAGTAGATAACCATGCAGAGAACTTTTCGCGGCTGGAGGATGCCTTTACCGGCTTTGCAGTGACTGGCGTTCCCATCGATTTGGATGTACTGCAACAAGCTGGCATTGAAGCCTGCGACTTTGTAGCGGCGGTGACCGACGATGACAACACCAATGTCATGGTTTCGCAGCTGGCCAAGGAATTTTTTAATGTTCCCAAGGTACTTACCCGTATCTACGACCCGCGGCGCAAGGATGTTTTTGCGCAGTTTGGGTTGCATACCATCTCCCCCACGGCGCTGACGGTCAACATCATTGAAAAAATCATTAACGGGGACGAGGACTTAACGACCCACCAATTGAGCTTTGGCTCCACTACCCTAAATATTGACAGCTTGCCGGTGCCCAAGGCCTACTACGGTGTGGCGCTGCGGGATGTAGATCACGACGAGTCCGAGACCATCATTGGCGTACAGCCTGCAAACGGCAGCATGATTTTATGGGACAAGGGCGGACATTACTGCTTGCAACCCGGCGACCAGCTGGTTTTTGCTAAGATTATATAAAGGAGTGGTCATTGCATGAAGGTAATTGTTGTAGGTGCCGGCAAGGTTGGCTATTATCTGACTAAAACACTACTGGACCATGGCCACACGCCTGTGGTAATTGAGCAGGATCACGAGCTTTGCAGCCGCATTGCTACCGAGCTTGGCGTAAAATGTATTCATGGCGACGGCAGCACCATCGACTGTTTGGAGGCCGCCGGTGTAGCGGAGGCACAGAGCTTTGTGACTGTTACCGGGTCGGACGAGGCAAACTTGATTGCCTGCCAGCTGGCCAAGCGGGTCTTTGGCATTAAAAAGACGGTTTCCCGGGTCAACAACCCCAAAAACCTTTCGGTGATGAAGCGTCTGGGGGTGGATATTCCCATTTCCAGCACCGACAACATTGCCCGACAGCTGGAGCGCGAGGTGGATGTTTCAATGATTCGTCAGATTATGGCGCTGAATCAGGGGCAAACCACCATCAGCGAGATTACGCTGCCGGAGGATAGCGAAATGGACGGGGTGCGCATCAGCGATTTGCGCCTACCGGAGGAATGTGTCATTATCTCAATTAACCGCAACGGGGAGGTCATCATTCCCCGTGGTAAAACCTGCCTAGCGGCTCAAGATGTTATTATGGTACTGGTTGGCAACAACGAAGCACACAACCTTGCCAAGGCGCTGATGGTGGATGTCACGAAGTAGCGCTGACTGAAACGCGGTTACCGCCGCAGGTACAACCAACCACTGCGCTTCATTTCTATTTGACGAGAGGACGATTTATAAAATGAAAAAATGCTATTTAGGAATAGGCGTTTTGCTTTTTGCTATCTTGCTTCAAATGAGTTCAACCGGAATTGAAATAGTTACGCTTGTTTTAGGACTTGTAGGACTTGGATTTTGTTTTGCAGGTTTTATTGAAAAAAAGCAGTAACGGTAGGATTGTGGGCATTCACTTGATATCGGTGTTTTGGGTACGACTAACGCTAATCTCGCTAATCTTGAAAGCAAGGGCAGCCCGCCATTTTGTTGGTAGGCTGCCCTTGCTGTATGCCTTGCAAAGCGCGGCTCTGTGCCGCTGTTTGGAAACTTCCCCTAAACTGTAGCTCTCCGTGGAACCCCCGGGGTTCCATTTGCCATGCTATCT
>JAVVRO010000047.1:0-12232 GCA_036654695.1 Angelakisella sp.
GTGCTTTTTTGGCCTGCGGCAGTCTGGCCGACCCGCAAAAAAAATATCATCTGGAGTTTTCTCTGTCTCGGCAGGAGCAGGCAGATACCATTACTTCGGTGTTTTCGGATGTGGGGTTTCTCCCCCGGGTTACCGAACGCCGGGGGCTGCCCTTACTTTACTTCCACGACAGCCAGCAGCTGGAGGACATTCTGACCTTTTTGGGTTGTCCCCGGCTTTCCTTGGAAATTATGGGTGTGAAGATTGTCAAGGAACGGCGCAACACCGCCAACCGCGCCGCCAACTGTGATAATGCCAACATCGACAAGATTGTGGGCGCGGCGGCCTTGCAGGTCGATGCCATCCACAAAATATACCAAAATGGCGGCGAAGCCTCGCTGCCCGACGAGCTGCGGGAGCTGGCGGCACTGCGGCTGGCCGAACCGGAGCTGTCCTTGCGGGAGCTAGGGCAGCAGCTGACGCCAAAGCTGTCCCGCTCCGGAGTAAATCACCGGCTGGAACGTCTGGTGGCCATTGCCGCCGAACGGTAGTAGTCTCTGGAAAATGTCCCCGAAAAGGAGAACAACATGACCGACTTTGTACACCTACACCTGCATACCGAATACAGCCTGCTGGATGGCGCCTGCCGCATTAAGGACACCGTGCGCCGTGCCAAGGAGCTGGGGCAAACCGCTGTGGCCATTACCGACCACGGCGTAATGTATGGTGTGGTGGACTTTTACAAGGAGGCCATTGCAAACGGTATCAAGCCCATCCTTGGGTGCGAGGTGTATGTTGCGCCGCGCAGCCGACTGCAAAAGGAACCCCGCATAGACGCAAAGCCTTACCATCTGGTACTGCTGTGCGAAAATAACACCGGCTACCAAAACCTGAGCTGGCTAGTGTCCCGGGGCTTTACCGAGGGCTTTTACAGCAAGCCGCGCATTGACTTGGAGCTACTGGCCGGCCACACCGAGGGGTTAATTGCGCTGTCGGCCTGCCTTGCGGGAGAGATTCCCCGGGCGCTGTCCGCTGGTGACTACCAGCAAGCCAAGGAAGCCGCCCAGCGCTACCAGTCACTGTTTGCTCCCGGCAGTTTTTTTATTGAGCTGCAAAACCACGGCATGAAGGAGCAGCAGCAAATTTTGCCTGACCTCATCCGGCTGGCGCAGGAGCTGAGGGTGGGGCTGGTAGCCACCAACGATGCCCACTATCTGACCCGAGCCGACAGCAAAATGCAAAATCTGCTCCTCTGCATCCAGACTGGCAAAACAGTGGGCGACGCGGATGCCTTGGAGTTCCCCACCGACGAGTTTTTTATGAAATCCGGCGACGAAATGGCCGCTGCCCTGCCCGGTGTCCCCAGTGCGCTGGCAAACACCGTCGCCATTGCCGCGCGCTGCAATGTCACCTTTACCTTTGGCCAAACTAAGCTGCCGCTTTTTATTGCACCCAACGGCGAGGAAAACCGCAGCTACTTCCGGCGGCTGTGTACCGAGGGACTGACCCGTCGGTACGGCGACCACCCCACTGCCGAAATAACCCAGCGGCTGGACTACGAGCTGGGCGTGGTGGAGCGGATGGGCTATGTGGACTACTATCTGATTGTCTATGACTTTATTAACTACGCCCGGGAACACGACATTTCGGTGGGGCCGGGGCGCGGTTCGGGTGCCGGGAGCATTGCCGCCTACTGCATTGGCATTACCGACATTGACCCCATCCGCTTTAACCTGCTGTTCGAGCGCTTTTTGAACCCGGAGCGGGTCAGTATGCCCGACTTTGACATCGACTTTTGCTATGTGCGCCGGCAGGAGGTCATTGACTATGTGGTGCGCCGCTACGGCGCGGATCATGTGGCGCAGATTGTCACCTTTGGCACCATGGCGGCACGGGGAGCCATTCGCGACGTTGGTCGGGCACTGGGTCTAAGCTACCCGGTGGTGGATCAGGTGGCCAAGCTCATCCCCATGGAGCTGCATATTACCATTGAAAAAGCTCTTGCCACCAGCAAGGATTTGCAGGCGCTCTGCGGACAAAATCCACAGGTTGCCGAGCTGATTACGCTGGCGCAAAAGGTAGAGGGAATGCCCCGCCACGCCTCGACTCACGCCGCCGGCGTGGTCATTACCCGCGACCCGGTGGACAGCTATGTGCCACTGGCCAAAAACGACGAGTCGATTGTTACCCAGTTTACCATGACCACGTTGGAGGAGCTGGGACTGCTCAAAATGGACTTTTTGGGACTGCGCACCCTGACGGTCATTAGCGACGCGGAAAAGATGCTGCGCCGCAAGCTCCCCGACTTTACCATCGAGACAATCCCGCTGGACGACCCCGGCGTGTACGACATGCTGACCCAAGGCAACACCGGCGGTGTCTTTCAGTTCGAGTCGGGGGGGATGCGCCGGATGCTCATGCAGCTGCGCCCCACCTCGCTGGAGGACCTAATTGCGGCAATCTCCCTCTACCGTCCCGGCCCCATGGACTCCATCCCCAAATACATTGACAACCGCCACCACCCCGAGCGCATCCGTTACGCAACTCCCCTGCTGCGCCAGATTTTGGATGTCACCTACGGCTGCATTGTCTATCAGGAGCAGGTGATGCAAATCTGCCGTGTGTTGGGCGGCTACAGCTACGGACAAGCCGACCTGGTGCGCCGTGCCATGTCCAAGAAAAAAGCCGAGGTCATGGAAAAGGAACGGAGCCACTTCATGGAGGGCTGCGCCAAAAACAACATCTCCCCCGCTGTCGCCAACGGCATCTTCGACGACATGAGCAGCTTTGCGGCTTACGCCTTTAACAAGTCCCATGCGGCGGCTTACGCGCTGGTGGCCTACCGCACCGCTTACTTAAAGTACCACTACCCCAAGGAATTTATGGCGGCGCTGCTGACCAGTGTGCTGGACAGCACCGACAAGGTAATTGAATACATCGACGAATGCGGTCGATTGGGTATTGCCGTGCTGCCGCCCGACATTAACCAAAGCGAGCAGGGCTTTACCGTTACGCCCGACGGCATTCGGTTCGGTCTGCTGGCGGTCAAAAATCTGGGGGCGGGAGCCATCGCGCAGATTGTCGCTGAGCGAAAAAACGGCCCCTATCGCAGCTTCATTGACTTTTACCGCCGGGTGTACGGCAGCGAGCTGAACAAGCGGTCAATTGAAAGCCTCATTCGCAGTGCCGCCATGGACAACCTTGGCAGCAACCGCCGTACCATGCTGGAGGGCTTTTCCCGGGTGGGCGACCTGCTGGCCGAGGAAGCGCTATGGCGAAGCACCGGACAAACCAGTCTGTTTGGCGAGCCTCAGGAGCAGGACGACGACATGCCCTTTCCGGTACTGCCCGAGTACGAACACCGGCATCTGCTGGAAATGGAAAAAGAGGTCACTGGGCTGTATCTGTCCGGCCACCCCATGAGCGGCTATGCCCAGCTGTACGAGCAGTATGACGCGGTACATCTTAACCGGCTGGTAAACCCCGAGTTAAACCAGCAGTATGACAACACCAAGGTCAACGTAATGGCAATGATTACCACCAAGCGCCTAAAGCTGACCCGGCAAAACGACAACATGGCCTTTTTGACGCTGGAGGACAGCACCGGTGCCATGGAGGCGCTGGTATTTTCCCGCGTTTACGAGGAGTTTTCGGCCAAAATTATTGTCGGGCAGGCGGTATTTGCCGTGGGGCGGGTGTCCCTGCGGGAGGATGAAGCTGCCAAGCTGATGATAGAGCGGCTGGAAACCATGGAGGAACGGCAAGCCCGGGGAGGGGCTTCCAGTGGTGCCAAGCAACCGGGAGTTTATCTGCGGGTGCCCTCGATGAACTGCGACGTGATGACGCGGCTGCGCTGCCTGTTTTCCATCTTCGACGGTGCAACGCCGGTCTATCTGTTGCCAACCGATACCAACAAGCTGCTGCGCGCCCCGCGCTCTATGTGGGTGGATGTCAACGACACCCTGACCGCGGAGCTAATCGCACAGCTGGGTGATGGAAACGTTAAAATATTGTCGTAGGGCATGGAATCTTAGTATATTTTGGCAATGTTACTTTTGCCTTTTTCCGTGTAGAATAAAGGGGACAGTAATTCTCGAAAGGAACGATTTTAAGAGATGGAATACGAAAAGAAAACAATCGGCGTTTTAACCAGCGGCGGCGACGCCCCCGGCATGAACGCGGCAGTACGCGCCGTGGTGCGGGCGGCAATGTTCAAGGGACACCGTGTGCTTGGCATAAAGCGCGGCTATCAGGGACTGCTGAACAAGGATATTGAGGAGCTACAGGTGCGCAGCGTCAGCGACATTTTGGAACGCGGCGGTACTGTGCTGTACACAGCCCGCTGCCCGGAGTTTCGCACCGAGGCCGGCGTGCAAAAAGCGGTAGACACCTGCCACGAATTTAGCATTGACGGACTGATTGTCATTGGGGGCGACGGCTCCTACCGCGGCGCCCGTGACCTATCTAACCACGGCATTCCCTGCATTGGCATTCCCGGCACCATTGACAACGACATTGCCTCCACCGAATACACCATTGGCTTTGACACTGCCCTGAACACCGTGGTGCAAAATGTTGACCGTCTGCGCGACACCTCCCAATCCCACGACCGCTGCTCGGTGGTGGAGGTCATGGGTCGCCATGCCGGGCACATTGCGTTGCACGCGGCAATTGCCTGCGGTGCCATTGCGGTGCTCATCCCGGAGCGTGAATTTAATCTGGACAGCGACATTATCGACAAGATTATGCAGGTACAAAAGACCGGCAAGCACCACTTCATTGTCATTGTGGCCGAGGGCGTGGGCGACAGCAAGCACATCTGCGAGTACATTCAGGAAAAGACCGGCGTAGAAAGCCGCCTGACGGTACTGGGGCACATTCAGCGCGGCGGTATTCCCACCGGCAAGGAACGTGTTTTTGCCAGCGTCATGGGGTACCGTGCCGTTGAGCTGCTGGAGCAAGGCAAGGGGAACCGGGTCGTGGGCATCCAGAACGGCCGCACGGTGGACTTTGACATCAATGAAGCTTTGGAAATGCACAAGGACATCGACCACTACCTGTACAAGGTCGCCTACGAAATATCCATTTAATAAAACGATTAAAAAACAGGGAGTATGTTGCGTTTTACACGCTGCATACTCCCTGTTTTGTTACGAATGCTCTTGGTAATACTGGTCGTTGGAGATTGCTTTTTCCTGCTCCCACACCCCCACATAGGGGTAGGTCTTGTGGTAGCCGTCCTTGGCGGCAAACAGCAGATAGCCTACCGAAACCAGCATAATTGCAAGGATTGCCAGTGTCTGCCGGGAAAGCGCCTGTTGCTTTAGCTTTTGAGTGACCTGAGCGTTTTGCTCGTCCCGTTCCCGGAACATTGCTACAATTTCCGGCAGCAGCAGCATGGCGTACATAAAGAAGTAGATGGATAGCCGCTCTACAATGTACATCTTGGTCATAAACAGGTAGAACACAAAGGTAAATAGCGTGGAGTAGACCAGAATGCTGTTGCTCTTTTTGCGCGCGATGAGCGGCTTTGCCAGCAGGAGCGCCGCAATAGCCAGCACGAAGGGCAGCAGCACATAGAGAAAGCTGTTCCCCTGTCCGTAGATGCTGGACGCAATGTAATACTTGTACTTTGGCACAAGGGTGGTTGCCAGCTTGAGCAGCGGGTCAAAGGCAAAGTACCCCCCCAGCAAGCCAACGCCATACACCACCAGCACCGGCAGCGTAAAGGGCAGCCGCAGTAAAAAGTAGCAGGGAATCATAATCAGCGCACTGATATGAAAGCAGGAGGCCAGCAGAATGACCGCGGTGTACTTCCAAAACTTGCCCTTGCGCAAAAAGTCCCACCCGGCAAACGCAATGGAGGCCGCCAGTGACTGCCGCAGCAGGTTCATGCTGTGCGGAACAAACTGCAAGGTCAGGTACAGCGTCAGGCTGAGCCACCAAACCGGCGAGTGCCGGTAGATGACCCACAGCACACAGCCCACCATAATCAGGTTGCAGACCAGCAGGAAGTGGTAGTACCCCCCACCAATGGCGGCTACGCCCTTCATCAGGTAGTGGAATAAAAATTCATGGATTCCGGTGGCTTCCCTGAACTGATCCCACGGCATTGCCTTGTACTGATCAAACATTCCACTGTACGAAATAAAATCGTAGCCAATGGAGTAGCGCAGCGTCATCATGGCTACCAAAAAGAGGCCGAAGGCCAGCATGCAGTTGGATTTTTGCTTGGTGGTTACCTTGTCGCCCAGCAGATACCAGCCGACCATGACCACCGACACTAGGTAGAGAAAATAAATGGCCATTGTGCCCTGCTCCTCCTATGTTCCGCCGCGGCAATTATGCGCCGCAGCATTTTTTATACTTTTTACCGCTACCACAGGGACAGGGGTCATTGCGGCCAACCTTGTTGGCAACGCGAACCGGGCGGCGCGCTTCGCTGCCGTCGGTGCCGGAGGTGGTAGTCGGCTTGGCTACCTGCTCGCGCTTGACTTCCTCGTTGTGGCGCAGCTGTACCGTCAGCAGCTGCTTGACGGTATCTTCCTTAATCGCGTCAGTCATCTGCTCGAACATCTCGAAGCCTTCCATGCGGTACTCAATGACCGGGTCACGCTGACCAATGCTGCGCAGCCCAATGCCCCGCTTTAGCTCCTCCATGGCGTCAATGTGATCCATCCACTTGCTGTCCACGTTGCGCAGCAGCAGCATCCGCTCAATCTCCCGCATCAGCTCGCTGCCAAAGTCAGCTTCCTTTTTGGCTTGCAGCTCGGTGGCACGGCCGATTAACAGTGCCTTAATCTCCTCCTTGGAGGTTTTTTCCAGCTGCTCGGTGGTGTAGCGCAGGTCGGCGGCACTGGTGAGCCAGCCCATGAAGAAATCGCGCAGGCCGTCCAGATTCCAGTCGTCCTTTACCTCGTCACTTAACAGGTATCGGTCAATGATGGCGGTCAGGGTATCGGTAATCATCGTTTTAATGTTGCCGCTGACATCCTCCCCGTCCAGCACCTGCTTGCGCTGTCCGTAGATAATCTCCCGCTGGCGGTTCATCACATCGTCGTACTGTAGCACGTTTTTACGAATCTCGAAGTTGCGTCCCTCTATCTTGCTTTGGGAGGACTCAATGACGCTAGAAAGCATCTTGGTTTCCAGGGGAACATCCTCCTCCACGCCCAGCGTGGTCATCATTGACTGCACCTTTTCGCCGCCAAACAGACGCATCAGGTCGTCCTCCAGCGAAATGACAAACCGTGTGTCACCGGGGTCACCCTGCCGGCCAGCGCGCCCCCGCAGCTGGTTGTCAATGCGGCGGGATTCGTGCCGCTCGGTGCCCAGAATGAACAGGCCACCCGCCTGACATACCTTTTCGGCCTCGGGCGCAATTTCGGCCTTAAAGCCGGTCAGCAGCTCGTGAAACCGCTTACGGGCGGTTAGAATTTCAACGCTGTCGCTGTCACCGTAGGCGGTAGCCTCGGCAATCATCTCCTCGTCAAACTCCTCGCGGCGCATCTGCGCCTTGGCCAGATACTCGGCGTTACCGCCCAGCATAATGTCGGTGCCGCGGCCGGCCATATTGGTGGAGATGGTAACCGCGCCCCACTTGCCTGCCTGTGCGACAATCTCGGCTTCCTTTTCGTGGTATTTGGCGTTTAGCACCTCGTGCTGGATGCCGCGCTTGGACAGCAGCTTGGAAAGCAGCTCGGATTTTTCGATGGACACAGTGCCCACCAGAATCGGCTGTCCCTTTTGATGGCACTCGACAATCATGTCAATGGCGGCGTTAAACTTGCCCTTTTCGGTCTTGTAGATAATATCGGGGTTGTCCTTGCGCACCAGCGGGCGGTTGGTGGGAATCTCCACCACATCCAACCGGTAAATTTCGCGAAATTCGTTTTCCTCGGTCATGGCGGTACCGGTCATGCCGGCCAGCTTATCGTACATTCTAAAGTAGTTTTGGAAGGTGATGGTCGCCAATGTCTTGCTTTCGCGCAACACGTTGACATTCTCCTTGGCCTCAATGGCCTGATGCAGCCCTTCGTTGTAGCGGCGGCCAATCATCAGCCGGCCGGTAAATTCGTCAACAATGATAACCTCGCCGTCCTTGACCACATAGTCCACATCCCGCTGCATAACGCCCCGCGCCTTGATGGCTTGGTTGATGTGATGGGACAGGGTCAGGTTTTCGGGGTCGTTCAGGCTTTCAATGTGGAAATACTCCTCGGCGCGCTTGGCACCTTGGGGCGTAATGGTGGCGGTGCGCGCTTTTTCGTCCACAATGTAGTCGGCGGTAATCTCGTCCTGCTCCTCTTTTTCGTCTACCTCGCGAACCTTCATCATCGACAGCTTTTTGACAAACTGGTCGGCGACCTTGTACAGGTCGGTGGATTTGTCCCCCTGCCCCGAAATAATCAGCGGTGTTCTGGCCTCATCAATGAGGATGGAGTCCACCTCGTCGACGATGGCGAAGTTCCAGCCGCGCTGCACCAGATTCTGCTTGTAGACCACCATGTTATCCCGCAGGTAGTCAAAGCCAAATTCGTTGTTGGTACCAAAGGTAATGTCGGCGGCGTAGGCCTGCCGCTTTTCGTCCGGCTCCATGCCGCTAACCACCAGTCCTACGGTCAGCCCCAGCCAATGATAGACCTTGCCCATCCATTCGCTGTCGCGCCGTGCCAGGTAGTCGTTGACGGTAACAATGTGTACGCCCTTGCCGGACAGCGCATTGAGGTAGGCCGGTAGCGTAGCCACCAGCGTTTTGCCCTCGCCTGTTTTCATCTCGGCAATGCGCCCTTGGTGCAGAATAATGCCGCCGATGACCTGCACCGGGTAGTGCTTTTGCTCCAGCACCCGCCACGCAGCCTCGCGGCAGGTGGCAAATGCCTCCGGCAGAATGTCATCCAGCGTTTCGCCGGCGGCCAGCCGCGCCCGGAGCACAGGCGTCATAGCACGCAGCGCTTCGTCAGACTTTTTGCTGTACTCCTCGTCCAGTGCCAACACCTTGTCCACCAACGGCTGTATCAGCTTAAGCTCCTTTTGCGAATAGGAGCCAAACAATTTTTCCAAAAATTTCATTCTATTGACCATTCCCTTCTCAGGTGCTTTTATTAGAAATCACACAGATTGTATTTTACCACAAAAGAGCGTAAAAAGATAGCGGAAAACCGCCTAGGATATGGATAATTCGTAAAATTTATGCTCGCCCGCATTTTTTGACGCTTTTTGACGGTTTTGCACTTGATAAAATGCTGTCAAACCGATATAATATTCCTTAGCACTTGTACCATCTAGAAACGTGGAATCATTTGGGTTTCTACAAAAGAGAGGAGAAAAAACATGAACTATTCTCATGAAGTCGAGAGTATGTGCACGCTGACCAAGGGCGCAAACCATGGTCCCGCCCCCATTCCCGAGGAGGGAAAATGGGTCAAGGCATACCAGATTACTGACATTTCCGGCCTTTCCCACGGCATTGGCTGGTGCGCACCCCAGCAGGGCGCATGCAAGCTGACCCTGAATGTCAAGGAAGGCATTATACAGGAGGCGTTGATTGAAACGCTGGGCTGCTCCGGCATGACCCATTCGGCGGCAATGGCCGGCGAGATTTTACCCGGTAAAACCATGCTGGAAGCGCTGAACACCGACTTGGTGTGTGACGCCATCAATGTGGCGATGCGCGAAATCTTCAAGCAGCTGGTTTACGGCCGCAGCCAGACCGCGTTTTCCGAGGGTGGACTGCCCATCGGCGCGTCGCTGGAGGACTTGGGCAAGGGTCTGCGTTCTCAGGTGGGCACCATCTTTACCACCGGAGCAAAGGGCGTTCGCTATCTGGAGCTGGCCGAGGGTTACATTCTGTCGGTAGCGGTAGACGCGGGCGGCGAGGCCATTGGTTACAAGTATGTCAAGGTTGGCAAAATGCTGGAGGATATCCGCCATGGTGTTGAACCCAAGGCCGCATACGAGAAAAATATTGGTACATACGGCAGATACGCCGATGCGCCCAAGTATATTGACCCCCGCGAGGAATAAGAAAGGATAGGAGGTAACAACATGGCTAAGTTTGAAGGACAGGACAGAAGAATGCCCAAAATTGAGGCATGTCTTAAAGATTACGGCATTTCCACGCTGGAAGAGGCGCGGGAAATCTGCCTTGCCAAGGGTGTGGATGTGGAAGCCATTGTCAGAGGCGTACAGAACATTGCATTTGACAACGCTGTTTGGGCTTATACACTGGGCTGCGCAATTGCCTTTCAGAAGGGCTCCCATGTAGCCGCAGACGCTGCCGAGGCCATTGGCCTTGGGTTGCAGGCATTCTGCATTCCCGGTTCGGTTGCCGAGCAGCGCAATGTCGGCGTTGGGCACGGTAATCTGGGCGCAATGCTGCTGCGCGACGAAACAAAGTGCTTCTGCTTTTTGGCAGGCCACGAGTCCTTTGCCGCCGCCGAAGGTGCCATTGGCATTGCCCGTAACGCCAACAAAGCTCGCAAGGAGCCGCTGCGCGTTATCCTAAACGGTCTGGGCAAGGACGCTGCCTACATTATTTCCAGAATCAACGGCTTTACCTATGTGGAGACTGAGTTTAACTTTACCACCGGTGAAGTAGCCATTGTCCGCGAAAAGGCGTTTTCGGACGGTGAAAAAGCCAAGGTTCGCTGCTATGGCGCAAACGATGTGCTGGAGGGCGTTGCCATCATGAAGCTGGAAAAGGTTGATGTTTCCATTACCGGAAACTCCACCAACCCCACCCGGTTCCAGCATCTGGTTGCCGGCACCTACAAAAAGTACAGCTACGAAAATAACATCAAGTACTTCTCGGTGGCCTCCGGCGGCGGTACCGGGCGCACCCTGCACCCCGACAACATGGGCGCAGGCCCTGCCTCCTACGGCTTGACCGACTCGATGGGTCGTATGCACGGCGACGCGCAGTTTGCCGGTTCCTCCTCGGTTCCCGCACATGTGGAGATGATGGGACTGATTGGCATGGGAAATAACCCCATGGTGGGTGCGACGGTTGCCTGCGCGGTTGCTGTGGCACAGGCGAAGTAAGCTCGCTGTCATTGCTACAAACACAAGAAAAAGGATGCCGCCCGGCAAAACGGGCGGCATCCTTTTTGTTCAGCTGTCCTGTTGGCAAAACCGTTCCTTCGCCTGATCAATCTTCTTTTGCTCCGCCTGCTCCACGGGGTACCAGCCGCGCTTTTGCATCTCTTGGAAAATCTCAAACTGCATCTTGTGCTCCTCGCCCAGCAGGGTCAGCATCTGGGTCATCCTAGCCGCGCCGGAGCATTCCCCTGCGGCGGTATCGTAAAGGGAGGTCGCTTTCTTTTGGGAGGCCAGCATGTCCTGTAAAATCTCCTTGTCGCCAAAGGCGGCATTAATTTCTGCCATATCGTACTTCCTTTCCTTGGCTGCCCCTTGGCAGCACTCGCTCGCTAGTTTAGCTCGTTGACCAGCGTATTGTAGTGGTTTTGGTGCTTGGCCGCCTCCTGCTGACACTTGGTTTGCAGCTGCGGGTCGCTGCACAGGGTTGCGTACAGCTTGTACTTTTTTACCAGCGTCTGTTCCTCGGTCATCAAGTCGCCCAAAAAGGTCAGTTCCTTGGTCGTCAAATTTCCCATTTGAAAACACCCTCCTTTTCCTGTAAAATAAATTCGCCGCAGAGGTGATGACACATCTACGGCGAACACAGTTAGTATGAAGTTTTTGATGGGATTTATTCATCCAGCTGGGCGGAAACAAACCGATAGGTGTCATTCCAGTTATTTTTTAGCGTGTACACCACCCGCTCGGTGGGGCAAAGCTGCAATAAATCGCTGTAATGCTGTACTACAACCTCGGCCTGCCCGTTGCCTTCCATTCGCAGGGACAAATTTGCGTGAAATGGCATACCCCCACGACCGTAGAACAGGTAGCTCTGGGACTGCTCATTGTAAAACTTCTGCGCTGGGGTAAAGTCAGCCAGTCCAAACATCCGCTTCACCATGCCCTGCACCGCTTCCAGCGAAAATCCGGCGCTGCTATCAGGCTGTGCCAGCGAAAGCTCGCAGAGGGCATACTCGGTAATCGCCTCGGGGGTGAGCTCGCTGACTGCGGAAAAGCGTGTCTCTCCCTGAATTTGCATCAGACGGTAAACCTGATTGACCGCGGGAATGGTGCGTTGCTCCGGCAGCAGCGTCAGGTAAGGCGGGGCGTTTTCAGGGTAAAATTCCAGCACCATTTGGCCACTGCCCCCGGTGGAGCCCTCGCCCACAGCCAT
>JAVVRO010000048.1:0-12230 GCA_036654695.1 Angelakisella sp.
GCCTATGCCTACTTTACCTTTCGGCGGGGGCGGGTGCTCACCGAGGTGGGCGAAAAGCGCCTTGCCGCAATTCGGGAGTTTACCGCCTTTGGGTCGGGCTTTCGCATTGCCATGCGGGACTTGGAAATTCGGGGAGCCGGAGATATTCTGGGCAGTCAGCAGCACGGACAGATGGAGTCGGTGGGCTACGACCTCTACCTTAAGCTGCTCTCCGACGCTATCAGCGAGGAAAAGGGCGAGCCGGTGCGCGACCATACCGAATGCCTCATTGACCTGCAAATTGGTGCTCACATTCCAGAGGACTACATTGACAGCCTGAACCAGCGGGTGGACATCTACAAAAAGATCGCCTGTGTGTACACGCAGGAGGACTACATGGACACCATGGATGAGCTCATTGACCGCTTCGGGGAGCCGCCGGAGGCAGTCAAGGGACTGCTGGATGTGGCACTGGTACGCAACGCCGCCGGAGCTCATGGCATTGCCGAAATTACCCAGCGTGGTAACAGCGTGCTGCTGTACCCCGAGGTGCTGGACATGGAGCAGACCATTGTTATGGTGCAGCGGATGAAGGGGCGGGTGCTGGTCAATGCCGGTGCGCGGCCATACATTTCGGTCAAGTTGCAAAAGGGACAGTCCTCCACCGACGCGGTGCGGGAGGTGCTGGGCATTCTGGATACCGGTGCAAGCTAGTCCCTTTCGCAGATTTACAGATTAGCCATAGACATTTCCTGCAATTTGCTGTATACTATACTGGTTATTCCGCCAAAGATAAATATAAAAAAGGATAGGTACTTTTATGAAGCTAAACAGAATCGTCGCCGCCGTGCTGGCAGCGGCCATGCTTGTCGCTACGGCAGGCTGCTCCGGCTCGGATAAAAGCTGGGTCGCGCAGCTGGGCGAGGAGAAAATTTCGGCAGGGGTGTATAACCTCAACCTGATTACCGCCGTCAATCAAGCTATGGTGCTGGCCAAGGTGCAGGATAATACCGTATTTACCGCCACCATTGAGGGCAAGGTGGGGGCACAGTACATTAACGACTACGCCCGGGAAGAATCGGCGCGCCAGCTGGCCACACGCCAAAAGTTTGTCGAGCTGGGGCTGACCCTGACCGACAGCGACAAGGCCGACTACGAAAACTATGCAAAGCAGACCTTTGCCACCGACCCGGAGCTGTACACCACCAACGGAATCAGCGAGCAGTCAATCATCGAGTACAACCGCTACCTGATGGAGTCCTATCTGGTATTTAACACCATGTACGGCAAGGACGGCGAAAAAGCGGTTTCGCCCGAGGAGCAGGCCAAGGTATTTGCCGAAACATTCTACACCGCCTATGTGGTGCCCTATGCCAAGCTGGATGCCAACTACCAGCCGTTGGCCAAGGAAGAACTGGACAAGGTGATGGCAAAGGCCGACGCTGACCTAAAAGCAGTCAAAGAGGGCAAGAGTATGCCGGAGCTGTCCTTTGAAATTGCCAACGACGCACTGGCGGACGACCAAAAGATAACCGAAAAGGGCGAGGACAAGCAGTACACCATGGTTGTCCGCAAGGATGCCGCCGACGGAATGCCCCCCATGCTTTCGGAGCATCTGGCCAAGGCCACGGTGGGCAGTGTGGAGATGGTGGAAGACGAAATGTACCGCCTGCTGGTACAAAAGCTGGACGAAACCAAAACCGCTGCCGACATTACCACCTTTTACTACATGACCAAGCTGCTGCAAACGGCCAAGCAGGAGGAGTTCCGCGCATTGCAGCTGCAATGGGCACAGGACGCAGGTGTTACCTACAACGACAGCGCCCTGAAGCACTACACCGGCGAACGGGTCAAAAAGAATATGGACAAGTACTTCAAGAAGCTTAGCGACGCGGCCTCCAAGAGCGACTCCTCCACTGCCCCGCCCGCGGTTTCCTCCCAAGCCACTTCGTCGGAATCCTCGTCGGAAGCCTCCAAGGCCGAATAATCAAACTCCACAGGGACATGCTTTTTAGCGTGTCCCTTGCTTTTTTGCGGGGGGCTATTGCAAACTTTTGCAAAAAAGAGTAATATTGTATACATTAAAAGGGGGAGTTAGATGAACAAGGAAACCCTATCCATTACCGGTATGACCTGTAGCGCATGCAGTGCCCATGTGGAAAAGGCGGCAGCTGCCGTGCCGGGGGTGTCAAGTGCCGCGGTCAACCTGTTGGCGGAGCGCCTAGCGGTGGAGTACGACCCGCAGCTTGCCAACCGGCAAACGATTACCGCCGCGGTGGAACACGCGGGCTATGGCGTGCTGCCGCCTGTACCGGCAGGGACGCAGCCGTTGGCACCATTCCCCACAGCACCGGACAGCGGCTCAGGGCACACCAAGGGACTGGTGCTGCGGCTGGTGGTTTCCTTTGGCTGCCTCATTCCGCTGATGTACCTGTCCATGGGGCATATGCTGGGGTTGCCGCTGCCCCACTGGCTGCATGGCACGGCCAATGCCGGTGTCGCGGCCTTTAGCCAGCTGCTGCTGACGCTGCCGGTGCTGTATGTCAACCGCAGTATGCTCCTAGGCGGCTACCAAGCGTTGTGGCACCGGTCGCCCAACATGGACAGCCTGATTGCGGTAGGCTCCTCCGCGGCGTTTTTGTACGGTGTGGCGGCCATTTATGCCATCTGCTGGGGGCTGGGTAACAACGCACCCCAAGTGGTGGCGCACTATTCCATGGACCTGTACTTCGAGTCGGCGGCCATGATTTTAACCTTGATTACCGTGGGGAAAACGCTGGAAGCACGATCCAAGGGAAAAACCACCAACGCGGTCAAGGGACTGCTGCGCCTTGCGCCCAAAACGGCGACCCGCCTGCGGGACGGGGAGGAGGAAACCATTCCGGTGGAACAGATTGTCCCCGGCGATACCCTTGTGGTGCGTTCCGGACAGACTATTCCCACCGATGGCGTGGTGGCAAGCGGCAGCGGCTCGGTGGAGGAAGCTGCCATTACCGGGGAGAGCTTGCCGGTGGACAAGGCAACCGGCGACCGAGTGACCGGGGCAACGGTCAACCTGTCCGGCTACCTGACCATGACCGCTACCGCAGTGGGCAACGACACCACACTGGCGCAGATTGTCCGTCTGGTGGAGGACGCGGGCGGGTCCAAGGCGCCCATTGCACGGCTGGCTGACCGCATTAGCGGTGTGTTTGTGCCGGTAGTCATGAGCCTGTCGCTACTTGCCTTTGTGGGCTGGCTGCTGGCGGGGGCAACCTTGGAATTTGCGCTGACCACTGGGGTGGCGGTGCTGGTTATCTCCTGCCCCTGCGCGCTGGGGCTGGCAACCCCTACTGCCATTATGGTGGGCACCGGCCGCGCCGCCCAGCTGGGTCTGCTGTTTAAATCCGCCCAAGCGCTGGAAACCGCCCATCGCGTTGACACGGTGGTGCTGGACAAAACCGGCACCGTTACCGAGGGCAAGCCTGCCGTTACCGACCTGCTGCCCGCCGAGGGTAGTTCGCGAAACCAGCTGCTGACCGCTGCCGCCGGGCTGGAACAGCTCTCCGAGCACCCACTGGCCAAGGCACTGGTTGCCTACGCGGTGGAGCAGGGCATTGCGTTACCACCGGCTACCGACTATACCGCCGCCGCCGGGCAGGGTGTTTCCGGCTTGGTGGAGGGACAGCTCGTGCTGGCCGGCAACCGCCGCATGATGGACGAGCACCAGCTGGACTGCGCGGGCTTTTCTGCCGCGGGGGCGCGTCTGGCCAGTGAGGGCAAAACGCCGCTGTACATTGCCGCCAACGGGAGGCTGCTGGGACTGGTGGCACTGGCTGACCGGGTGAAACCCACCAGCGCCGTCGCCATTGCCCAGCTGCGGGGCATGGGGCTGCGGGTTATTATGCTGACCGGGGACAACCAGCGTACCGCGCAGGCGGTGGGTGCCCAGCTGGGAGTAACCGAAGTAGTTGCCCAGCTGCTGCCTCAGGACAAGGAACAGTACCTGCGTACCCTGCAACAACAGGGCGCCCGGGTAGCCATGGTGGGGGACGGCATTAACGACGCGCCCGCACTGACCCGCGCCGACCTTGGCATTGCCATTGGGGCGGGCACCGACATTGCCATTGAGTCGGCAGACTTGGTGCTCATGCGCAGCGACCTTACCGATGTGGTTACCGCCCTGCAACTAAGCCGTGCCACCCTACGCAACATTAAGCAAAACCTGTTCTGGGCGTTTTTTTACAATGCGGTGGGCATTCCGCTGGCAGCGGGACTGCTCTATCCGGCGTTCGGCCTGCGGCTGAACCCCATGTTCGGCGCGGCGGCCATGAGCTTGAGCTCGGTATTTGTGGTGACCAACGCGTTGCGGCTGCGTTTATTTAAACCAAATGTAAAAAATAGAGATATAATACACAAAGTAAAAGAAAGTGAGGCAAAAATTATGGAAAAGAAGCTGATTGTGGAGGGAATGTCCTGCGGGCACTGCTCGGCGCGAGTAGAAAAGGCCTTGGCCGCGGTGCCGGGTGTGAGCGAGGCGACGGTGAATTTGGAAACAAAAACAGCCCATGTCACCATGACACAGGCTGTTACCGAGGCAGAGCTAATTCGGGCTGTTACCGAGGCGGGGTATGAGGTTTCGGGCAGAGCATCGGTCTGACCTGAGAGACCAGATAGAGAGAACCAAAGATAAGCACCGTTTTGTCGGTGGACGCAAGGGCGAGCTCGACTGCTTTTTTGCAGTCGGGCTCTACTGTTATCCGGTTGCAGTAGGGCTTTGCCAGCACGGCCAGCTCGGCGGCAGGCAGGGCACGGGGACTGTTGGGCGTGGTTACAATGAGCTGCTGCAAAAACGGCGCGATGATATCCAGCGCGTCAGCGCAGTCCTTGTCGGCCAGCATCCCCACCACGGCAATTTGCGGGGCGACCCCGGCGGCAAAGATGCTTTCCCGCAGCGCCGCCATGCCATGGGGGTTGTGGGCACCGTCCAGCAGTACCGTCTTGGCACGCACTCCCTCCCGGGGCGGCGGAGAAAAGACCTCCAGCCGTCCGGGGATAAAGGCATCCTTGACTCCGGCGGCAATGGCCGGCAGCGGGACAGAAAAGCCAGAGGCATCCAGCACCAGCGCTGTGTCGATGGCGGTCATGGCGTTGCGCACCTGATGCTGCCCCACTAGGGAGACGGTAAACGGATGCCCATGGTAGGTAAAGGTGCTGCCGGTTAAGCCGGTCTGGGTAATGTGCAGCTGCGAGGGTTGCCCCATGGTCAGCGGACAGTCCGCTTTGCGGCAGCTTTCCACAATGACATCCAGCGCTTCCGGCTGCTGGTAGCCACCGGTAACCACCATGCTGCCGGGCTTAATAATGCCGCATTTTTCACCGGCAATGGCGGCAAGGGTGTCCCCCAGCAGCTCGGTGTGATCCAGCCCGATGGGGCAGATAACCGCAGCCAGCGGCGGGTCGATGGCATTGGTCGCGTCAAAGCGCCCGCCCAGACCAACCTCCAGCGCAACAATGTCGCAGGGTCTGCGGCTGTAGTACAGCAGGGCTATGGCGGTTATAAACTCAAACTCCCGGGGCGCCTCCAGCTCGGCCTCCACTTCGGCGGCCTTTTCGGCAACCTCGGCGGTCAGGGCGGCCAGCTCGTTTTCGGAAATCATCTCGCCGTCCAGCACAATGCGTTCCCGAAAATCCAGTACAAAGGGCGAGGTGTAGCACCCCACATGGTAGCCCGCGTGACGCAATATTGCCGCCAGCATGACGGTGGTGGAGCCCTTGCCGTTGGTACCTGCTAGGTGGACAAACTTGAGCCGCTTTTGCGGGTCACCCAGCTTGCGCAGCAGCAGTCGCATTCTGTCCAGCTCCGGCTTGCGGGAAAAGCGATGCAGCGCATGGATATACTCCAGTGCTTGACTGTATGTCACGGTAATGCTCCTTCTTTTGGGCAGCCGCAAAGGCCGCCCTCCTTTATTATCCCAACGCCTGAATACTTTCTTCGATTTTTGCCATGCGTTCCCGCTGCTCGGCGGCCTTTGCCTTTTCTCCGGCCACCAGCTGCGCCGGTGCCTTGGCCAAAAAGCCCTCGTTTTGCAGCTTCTTTTCAATAAACTCAATGTCGCTCTTGCACTTGTCCCGCTCCCGGGTCAACCGCGCAAGCTCCTTTTCCCGGTCAATCAGCTCACTCATGGGAATTAGGGCGCGGGCAGCGGTGGTAATAACCTGTACCGCACCCTCTATGGTAAAGCTGCGCCCCACCGTCACCTCGGCGGCAGAGGCAAGGCGCTGGAAGAACGGCGCACCGTTTTGGAACACCGCTTCCTCGGCAGTTTCTAGGAACACATGCGCTTTTTTGCTGGGTGGAATGTTCATTTCACTGCGCTGGTTACGGATGGCCTTAATCATATCCATGACCTTTTGGAAGTCGGCCTCCTCCCGCTCAAAGCAAAGGGCGGGGTCGTATTCCGGCCACTTGGCAATCATAATGCTGTCGCCTTCGCCTGCGTGGGGCAGGTTCTGCCAGATTTCCTCGGTAATAAACGGCATAAACGGGTGCAGCAGCTTGAGCACATTGGCGGTGATGTACACCAGCACCTGCTGCGCCGCCAGCGCGGTAGCGCCCCCCGCCTGAATGCGGGATTTTGTTAGCTCAATGTACCAGTCGCACAGAATATCCCAGATAAAGTCGTAGAGCTTGCCTACCGCAATGCCCAGCTCGAACTTTTCCAGATTGTCCGTTACCTCGCGCACCAAGCGGTTGTACAGGCTGACAACCCACTTGTCCTCGGTTTCCAGCTGGTCGGGCAGACGGCACTGGGTAATTTCCTCCGGCAGATTCATTAGAATAAACCGGCTGGCGTTCCAAATCTTATTGGCAAAGTTGCGGCTGGCCTTTACCTTGTCCTCCGAAAAACGCATGTCGTTTCCGGGGCTGTTGCCGGTGGCAAGGGTAAAGCGCAGGGTGTCCGCGCCGTACTGGTCAATAATTTCCAGCGGGTCGATGCCGTTGCCCAAGGACTTTGACATCTTGCGTCCCTGCGCGTCGCGAATCAGTCCGTGAATGAGCACCTTGTCGAAGGGAATCTTGCCCATCTGCTCGCAGCCGGAAAAAATCATGCGGGAGACCCAAAAGCCGATAATGTCGTAGCCGGTTACCAGCGTGCTGGTGGGGTAAAAGTAGTCCAGCTCCGGGGTGTGCTCCGGCCAGCCAAGGGTAGAAAACGGCCAAAGCGCCGAGGAAAACCAAGTATCCAGCGTGTCAGGGTCCTGTTCCAGATGGGTGCTGCCGCAGCTGGAGCAAGCGGCGGGCGGGGTGCGTGCCACGGTAATTTTGCCGCAGTCGGCGCAGTACCACACCGGAATGCGGTGCCCCCACCACAGCTGACGGGAAATGCACCAGTCCCGGGTGTTTTCCATCCAGTGCAGGTAGCTCTTTTCAAAGCGATCCGGCACAAACTGAATCTCGCCGTTTTTCACCACATCGATGGCAGGCTTGGCCAAGGGCTCCATCTTGACAAACCACTGCTTGGACACCAGCGGTTCCACGGTGGTGCCGCAACGGTAGCAAGCCCCTACATTGTGGGCGTAGTCCTCCACCTTGACCAGATAGCCGCC
The DNA here is from genome assembly GCA_036654695.1 of Angelakisella sp. Taxonomy (GTDB): domain Bacteria; phylum Bacillota; class Clostridia; order Oscillospirales; family Ruminococcaceae; genus Angelakisella. The sequence continues at coordinate 7,570 of JAVVRO010000048.1, forward strand.
TGCTTCCAAGTCGGCAACCACACGGCGGCGCGCCTCGTAGCGCTCCAGTCCGGCGTAAACACCGCCGTTTTCGTTAATCGTTCCGTCTGGATTCATAATATTAATGACCTCCAGACCATGGCGCAGCCCGACCTCAAAGTCGTTGGGGTCGTGGGCGGGGGTAATCTTGACACAGCCGGTACCAAAATCCTGCTCCACATAGCTGTCGGCAATCAGCGGGATTTCCTTGTTCATCAGCGGCAGCAGCAAAGCCTTGCCCACCAGAGCGGCGTAGCGTTCGTCCTCGGGGTTGACGGCTACGGCGGTATCGCCCAGCATGGTTTCGGGGCGGGTGGTGGCAACCTCAATGAACTGGTCGCTGCCCACAATGGGGTAGCGGATGTGCCAAAAATGACCGGCCTGCTCCTCGTACTCTACCTCCGCCTCCGAAATAGAGGTCAGGCAGTGGGGGCACCAGTTAATAATGCGTTCGCCCCGGTAGATGAGGCCTTTTTCGTACAGGCGCACAAATACCTCGTTGACGGCCTTGTTGCAGCCCTCATCCAGAGTAAAGCGCTCCCGCTCCCAGTCGCAGGAGGAGCCCAGCTTTTTTAGCTGCTCGACAATGCGACCGCCGTATTTTTCCTTCCATTCCCAAGCGCGTTCCAAAAACTTGTCCCGCCCAAGGTCGTCCTTGGTCAGTCCTTCTTCCTTCATGGCGTTGACAATTTTTGCTTCGGTGGCAATCGAGGCATGGTCGGTGCCGGGCAGCCAAAGGGCGCTGTAGCCCTGCATCCGCCGCCAGCGGATGATGGCATCCTGCATAGTCACATCCAGCGCGTGTCCCATGTGCAGTTGACCGGTGATGTTGGGAGGCGGGATGACAATGGTATAGGGCTTTTTGGTTGCGTCTACCGTGGCATGAAAGTAATTTGCCTGCATCCAGCGGTGGTAGAGCTTATCCTCCACCTGTTTTGGGTCATACACCTTTTCCAGTTCCTTTGCCATTTTTACAATCATTCCTTTCGTGATACCGGGATAAAAAAACAAAAAGTCCTGTTGCGAAACTCGCAACAGGACGCATTTTGCGCAGATGCGCCATTCACTGCATTAGAATAGCACGAAAACCCGTTTTTGTCAACAGAAACGCTACTGCCACCGCGGGTCGGCGGACAGCACCGCAACTCCCTGCAACAGGCTTTGCGGTACATCCAGTATCCGCTGGTTGGCACTGCCCCGCCAGCGCAGATCCAGGTTCTTTTGCGCCAGCACAAACTCGCCGTCAATGAGTACGTTCATCAGTGACAGCAGCTGCTGCTGGGCAGGAGTGCCGCTGTACAGCTGGTCAAAGGTGTAGCCGCTGTAGGCCGCCAGCTCGTAGCCGTCGCTCCGGAGCTTTTCAGCCAGCGGTAAAAAAGCCTCGGCCTGTGCAAACGGCTCCCCACCGGAAAAGGTAACGCCCTTGGCCAGCGGGTTTTTGCGAATGACTTGGTAGAGCTGCTCCACAGAAAAGTCCTCGCCCACACCAAAGGCATGGGTCTGGGGGTTATGGCAACCCTCGCACCGGCGGGGGCAGCCTTGGGCAAACAGCGCTACCCGAATGCCCGGTCCGTCCACAATGGAATCCTCCGCAAGGCCGGCTAGATTAATTACTAAGTCCATGCTTTACCCGATCTGCCTCCTCGGCCTTTTTAGCGTCGTTCCATTTGTCCATGGTGCCCACCAAATAACCGGTGATGCGCCGGATTCTTTCAAAAGGGATGTCCTTGCCGATGGTTGCTGTTTTGTTGGATACTGGTGACATAATTGTTCGCTCTCCTTGTTTTTTGTAATATGGGTAAGGGCTTGGCCGTGCATTGCGGGGTGCTGCCCTACGAGTTATAGTTCCACAGCTGGGTGGTAGAGGGATATTTGCGGCGCAGGTCGGCCAGTGTGTTGTCGTCAATGGGCTCGCCGTTTTTGCGGCCGCAGCGGGGGCAAACCTCCCCGATAATGCCAATGTACCCGCAAACCGGGTCGCGGTCAACCGGGTGGTTAATGGAACCGTAGCCAATGCCCGCGTCGTGCATACAGCGCACCACGGCCTCAAACGCTTCCACATTGTTGGCGGTGTCGCCGTCCAGCTCCACATAGCTGATGTGCCCGGCATTGGTCAGCGCGTGGTAGGGCGCTTCCCGCTGAATTTTGTCGTAGGCACTGATGTGGTACCACACCGGGACATGGAAGGAGTTGGTGTAGTAGTCACGGTCGGTCACGCCGGGAATCTGCCCAAAACGCTTGGCATCCATCCGAACAAACCGACCGGAAAGCCCCTCGGCAGGGGTAGCCAGCAGCGTAAAGTTCATGGTCGTTTCGCGGCTGCGGCGGTCGCAGAACTCCCGCATGTGCCGGACAATGGCAAGCCCCTTTTGCTGCATTTCATCGCTTTCGCCGTGGTGGTGGCCGTACAGGGCGGTCAGGGTTTCGGCCAGTCCAATGAAGCCGATGGACAGTGTGCCGTGCTTTAGCACCTCGCGCACCTCGTCATTGGGCCCCAGCTTTTCGGAATCCAGCCAAACGCCCTGCCCCATTAGGAAGGGATAGTTATACACATGCTTGGCCGCCTGAATCTCGAACCGATCCAGCAGCTGCTTGGCAACCAGCTCCAGCATACCGTCCAGCTTGTGGTAAAACAGCGCTTCGTCATGGACGCTTTCAATGGCCAACCGGGGCAGATTAATCGAGGTAAAGCTCAGGTTGCCGCGGGAAAAGGCAATCGCCCGGTCGGGGTCGTAGACATTTGCCATGACGCGGGTGCGGCAGCCCATGGTGGCAACCTCGGTTTCGGGGCGGCCGGGGCGGTAGTATTGCAGGTTAAAGGGCGCGTCCAAAAACACATAGTTGGGGTAAAGCCGCTTGGCGCTGACCTTGCAGGACAGCTGGAACAGGTCGTAGTTGGGGTCGCCCTCGTTGTAGTTTACCCCGTCCTTGACCTTGAAGATGTGGATGGGGAAGATGGCGGTTTCGCCGTGGCCAAGCCCTGCGTCGGTGGCCAGCAGAATGTTTTTAATAATCATGCGACCCTCGGGGCTGACATCGGTGCCGTAGTTAATGGAGGAAAAGGGGGTTTGTGCCCCGGCGCGGGAGTGCATGGTGTTCAGGTTATGGACAAAGCCCTCCATGGACTGGTAGGTGTCGCGGTCGGTAGCAGTGGTGGCGCGGTTGCGCGCACAGGTAACCAGTCGCCGGGCAGTTTTCACGGGAAGGTCGGCCAGCCGGGTCAGCTCGTCCACGACAATGTCGTCAAATTGCTTTGCGTCCGGTTCCAGCCGCGGCTCGGTTCCCAGCGCTGCCACAGCCTTGTCCACCGCCGCGTCTACCGGAACATTGCCGTTGGCAAGCTCGGTGACATCCTCCAGCGCCTCGGCAAGCTTGCGGCGGTAGCTTTTGGCAAAGGACTTGCGCACGCCGTCGGCCATGGCATAGTCAAAGTTTGGAATCCCCTGACCGCCGTGCTGGTCGTTCTGGTTGGACTGAATGGCAATGGCGGCCAGCGCCGCATAGCTTTGAATGCTCTGGGGCTCCCGCAAAAAGCCATGCCCGGTGGAAAACCCGCCTGCGAACAGCTTGGTAATGTCAATTTGGCAGCAGGTGGTGGTCAAGGCGTAAAAGTCGAAGTCGTGGATGTGCATGTCGCCCTCCCGGTAGGCTCTGGCCTGCTCGGCGGACAGGAGATGCGCGGCGTTATAGCTTTTGGCTCCGGCTACGCCAATCTGCAACATGCTGCCCATGGCGGTATTGCCATCAATGTTGGCATTGTCACGCTTCATGTCGCTGGCACGGGCATCGGCATTGGTAATTTCGTCAATGGCACGCATTAGGGTGGTATTCGCTTCCCGCATGCGGGTGCGGTCGTTGCGGTAGATAATGTACCGCTTGGCCGACTCGTGGAAGCCGGCAGCCATCAGGCTTTCCTCTACGGCATCCTGAATTGCTTCAATCTGGGGTGGTTCGACACCAAAGCGCTGCTCCAGCAGTACAGCAGCGGCGTTTGCCACACCCGCAGCATTGGCAGCGTTTCCTTCTCCGGCCGATTCCATCGCCTTTAAAATAGCGGCGGCAATCTTTGCCTCGTCGTACAGGACCACACGGCCATCGCGTTTGACAATGCTTTTGATCATTTCGGGTACCATTCCTTTTCTGCGTTATACACTAAATATAGCTACTATTAGTTCAGCAATACCTATTATGACCCCACATATAGTGTTTGTCAAGAATAAACGGAGAGGATTTTCGACTGTGTTTTTGGTCAAAATGCCATCTCCCATTCCTTTTCAAAGTTCTTTTCGGAAAATGTTGTAATTTATCAGATTTTATGCTAAAATAACGGCAACCGTTCTGTACTATTTTTTAATTTACAAGGCAAGGAGGCATTTACTTGAATCCAACCAACAACATGTTGCTGGTGGTGGCAGTCATAGTTCTTGCCGTGGGTTTAGTAACCCTTGCAATTGGGATACGGCTTATCCTGCGCAACCGTCGTGCTGAGGCAGGTGCGCCGGTTGCCGAGCCGCCGCAACAAGGCAGACAAGACGAGGAAGCACCGCAGGACGCGCTGCGCCAACTGCTGACAAGTGACCAGAGAAGGGCTGCAACGCCCGCTGAAAAGCCAATGCCGGTGGGGGAGCGGGGCAGTGTGTGCG
>JAVVRO010000049.1:0-8751 GCA_036654695.1 Angelakisella sp.
CGTATCGCTGGGGGCCATCATTGGCGGACCGATTTTTTCCGGGCGTGGGCCGAATATTGAAATTAAGCTCATTCCCGCAAACTTTATCCAGACCAAAATCAACAATAAATTTACCTCCGCTGGCATCAATCAGACACGCCATCAGGTGATTTTGGACATTAACCTGACGGTTACGGCGGTGCTGCCGGGCTACCGCTCCTCCACGGCGGTGAGTACCAATGTAGTGCTTGCCGAAACGGTTATTGTGGGGCATGTACCGGAGGCATTTACCCGCGTCGGCGACGGCACCGACCCGCTGGTGGGCATGTTGCAGGATTATGGCGCGGAACTGCCGCCCAGCTGATAAATGTCCATTTTTCCATTGTAATTTTGCGGTTTTTCTGGTATACTAATTCTAAATGTGTAGTGAATTACGACAGCCAGATACAGCACTGTTGCCGCGGAAATTGCGCAGGATACCATGCGCTTACGCATTTGTAACGCATTGAAAACAGGGGGGAACAGGAGCTTGGAAAACATTCAGCAACAGATTGAACAGCTGCGAAAAACGGTCAGCTATCATGCCAACCGCTATTATAATTTAGATGACCCAGAAATCGACGATTTTGCATACGATAAATTATTGCACCAATTAATGGAATTGGAGCAGGCGCACCCTGAATACGCTTCCACCAACTCACCCACCGTGCGGGTGGGCGGCAGCGCCCAAAACACCTTTGCCGAGGTTGCACACAAGGTACAGATGGGCTCGTTGCAGGATGTTTTTTCGGTGGACGAGGTTTTGGAGTTTGACCGCCGCGTGCGGGAGGTCATCCCCGCACCGGAATACGTTGTGGAGCCCAAGATTGACGGGCTTTCGGTGTCGCTGGAATACCATAATGGGGAGCTGGTGATTGGTTCCACCCGCGGGAATGGCTTTGTTGGCGAAGATGTCAGCGAAAACCTCCGCACCGTACGCAGCATTCCGCTGGAGCTGCCCCAAAAGCTGCCGCTGCTGGAAGTACGCGGCGAGGTTTACATGCCCATTGCAAACTTTGAACGGTTGGTGGAGCAGCAGGAGCTGGAGGGGGAAAAGCCCTCAAAAAACCCACGCAACGCCGCCGCCGGTTCGTTACGTCAAAAGAACCCCAAGGTTACTGCAACGCGCGGGCTTTCCATCTTTGTTTTTAACATGCAGCAAATTGAGGGCATGACGCTTACCAGTCACAGTCAGTCACTGGATTATCTTGCGTCGCTGGGGTTTTCGGTTTCGCCCTCCTACCATGTCTACACACAGATAGAGTCGGTGGTGGCCGAGATACAGGCAATCGGCGAAAACCGGGGCAAATACAGCTTTAATATTGACGGCGCAGTTGTTAAGGTAAACAACTTTACAGACCGCGAAGCACTAGGATTTACCGCAAAGTACCCCAAATGGGCAGTAGCCTACAAGTACCCGCCCGAGGAAAAGGAGACTACCGTTACCGCTGTGGAGGTACAGGTGGGACGCACCGGTGCAGTTACGCCAACCGCTGTTTTTGAGCCGATTTTGCTGGCTGGCACTACTGTTGGCCGTGCGGTTTTGCACAATCAGGACTTTATTAACCAAAAACAATTGTCGATTGGGGACCGCATTGTAGTGCGCAAGGCGGGCGACATTATCCCCGAGGTTGTGCGGGTCACTTGGCACAATGCAGCAAGCGAGGTTTACCAGCTGCCGCAACGCTGTCCCTCCTGCGGGTCGCCGCTGGTGCGCGACCCTGACCAAGCAGTCATTCGCTGCCCAAACTCCAGCTGCGCTGCGCAGCTTACCCGCAGTATGATTCACTTTTGCTCCCGCAACGCCATGAACATTGACGGAATGGGGGAATCGGCCTGTAAGCTGCTGGTGGAGCAGGGACTGGTCAAGTCGCCCGCCGACCTGTACACCCTGACACCCGCTGACCTGCTGGGGCTGGAGGGCTTTGCTCAAAAGAAAGCCGAAAAGACGGTTGCCGCCATTGCCGGATCGAAACAAAATGACCTGGCGCTGCTACTGTTTGGTCTAGGCGTGCGCAATATTGGCGAAAAAGGCGCCAAGCTGCTGGCACAGCGGTTTGGAACGCTTGCGGCGGTGCAGGATGCCGACGTGGACACGCTATGCACTATCAACGGCTTTGGTGACATTATGGCGCAAAGTGTAGCCGAATACTTTGCCGATGTTCACAACCGTGCCCTGTGTGACCAGCTGCGTGCACTGGGGCTGAATACCACAGCCAACCGACAGCCTGCGGCGGAAACGCTTGCGGGGATGACCTTTGTGCTGACCGGTACACTGCCAACGCTGTCCCGGGGTGACGCTTCGGCGCTGGTGGAACAAAACGGTGGGAAAACCTCATCGTCGGTTTCCAAAAAGACAACCTATCTGCTGGCCGGCGAAGAGGCAGGCAGCAAGCTGAAAAAGGCTGACGAACTGGGCATTCCGGTGCTTACCGAAGCCGAGTTTTTAAGGATGATAGAAAAGGAGAGCACACAGAATGCAAATTGATATTAAGCACATTGCAACGCTGTCCCGGCTGAAGCTGGAGGAGGAACAGGTGGAAAAATTTCAGCGGCAGATGCAGGATATTGTCAATATGGTGGAACTGCTGCCTGCCCTGGATGGCGAGCTGTCGGTGGACCCCAACAACCGTATGGAGTTGCGTCCTGATGAGATTAGACCCTCACTGCGCCGCGAGGTAGTGCTGGCCGGTGCGCCCGAAGTGGCGGCAGGCTGCGTGGCAGTCCCCCAGACAATGGAATCTTGACCAAAGAAAGGAAACTGGCATCATGAAGCTGTTTGAATATTCCGCAGTCGAGCTGCACCAAAAGCTAATCACAAAACAATGCAGCGCTACCGAGGTTGCGCAGAGCGCCCTTGACCGCATTGCCGAAACGGATGGTGCGGTGGGTGCTTACCTGACCGTTACTGCCGACGCTGCCCTGAAAAATGCCGCTGCGGTGGATAAAAAAATTGCCACGGGGGAAACAATTTCTCCTCTTGCGGGCATTCCAGTAGCGGTCAAGGATAACATTTGCACACAGGACATTACCACGACCTGCGCGTCAAAAATGCTGGAGCATTTTGTTCCGCCCTACAATGCAACGGTGGTGGAGCGGATGCACAGTGCCAATATGACCATTACCGGCAAGGTCAATATGGATGAATTCGCCATGGGCTCCTCCTGTGAAAACTCCTACTTTCAGCCCACCAAAAATCCCCGTGACCTGACCCGTGTTCCCGGTGGTTCGTCGGGTGGCTCGGCGGCGGCAGTTGCGGCGGGACAAGCAGTGGTGTCACTGGGGTCGGATACCGGCGGTTCTATCCGCCAGCCGGCCTCCTGCTGTGGCATCCTTGGGTTAAAGCCCACCTACGGTTCGGTGTCGCGGTATGGGCTGGTGGCGTTTGCCTCCTCATTAGACCAAATCGGCCCTTTCGGGCGCTGTGTGACCGATGTTGCCAACCTGTACTCGGTTCTCTGTGGTGCGGATAAGATGGACGCTACCAGTGCGCGGCGGGAATACCCCGACTTTGGTGCGCTGCTGAATGCCGATGTTACAGGGCTGCGCATTGGCATTCCCAAGGAATATTTTGGTGACGGGGTAGAGGGCGAAGTTAAAACGCTGGTACATCAGGCACTGACCGAGCTGGAAGCACGGGGCGCAACGCTGACCGAGGTCAGTCTGCCCAGTACCGATTACGCATTGTCAGCTTACTATGTGCTGTCCTCGGCAGAGGCATCCTCCAACCTTGCACGGTTTGACGGGGTAAAGTACGGCTACCGCGCTCCGCAGTTTGACGGCCTAACCGATATGTACGAACGCACCCGCAGTGAGGGCTTCGGTGATGAGGTCAAGCGGAGAATTATGCTGGGTACCTTTGTTCTAAGCTCTGGTTATTATGATGCGTACTATAATAAGGCTAAGCGGATGCAAAATGTCATTGCCGCTGAATTTGCGGCAGCTTTTGCCCAATGTGACCTGTTAGCGACGCCAACTATGCCTACAACGGCCTTTCGCTTGGGCGAAAATGTCGGAAATCCTCTCAAAATGTATGCCAGCGACATCTGCACAGTTACGGTAAACATTGCGGGGCTTCCGGCAATCTCGCTGCCTTGCGGCCAAATGAATGGGCTGCCGGTGGGAATGCAGCTGATTGGCCCCAAGTTTTCGGAGCAGCGCATCCTAAACACAAGCTATGCGTTGGAACAGCTGCGCGGCGGGCTTTGCTCGACCGCAACACTGTAAGGGAGGGAAAGCGCTATGAGTAAAAATTATGTCACTGTCGTTGGGCTGGAGGTTCATGCCGAGCTTAACACCAAAACTAAAATTTATTGCGGCTGCAAAAACTCCTTTGGCTCTGAGGTTAACGCGAACTGCTGCCCCATCTGCACTGGTATGCCGGGCACTTTGCCTACCTTGAACGAAAAGGTTGTCGAATATGCCGTTAAAATGGGCTATGCCTTAAACTGCACCATCAACAACATCTGTAAGAGTGACCGAAAAAACTACTTTTACCCTGACCTGCCCAAGGCCTACCAGATTTCGCAGTTTGACATTCCACTGTGCCAAAACGGCTACGTTGATGCGGTAATAGACGAGCAGGGCAACACCAAGCGCGTCGGGGTCACCCGCATTCACATCGAGGAGGACGCGGGGAAGCTCATTCACGCGGACAGCTACGCCGGGAAAAGTCTGGTGGACTTTAACCGCTGCGGTGTGCCGTTAATTGAGATTGTCTCCGAACCGGACATGCGTTCCTCTGCCGAAGCAAAGGCGTATCTGGATTCTATTCGTTCCATTTTACAGTATCTGGATATCTCTGACTGCAAAATGCAGGAGGGATCCATTCGCTGTGATGTCAACGTTTCGGTACATCCCGATGACACCGACAAACTGGGGACGCGGTGCGAAATGAAAAACGTCAACGGCTTTAGCAATGTAGTCGCTGCCATTGAATACGAATCCGCCCGGCAGATTGAGATTTTGGAGGCTGGCGGCACCATCCCACAGGAGACTCGCCGCTGGGACGCTGCTACTGGCACCAACCAGCTGCTGCGTTCCAAGGAAAACGCTCAGGACTACCGTTATTTCCCGGAGCCCGACCTGCTGACTATTGTTGTGGAGGAGGAAACGCTTGCCCGGCTGCGCAGTGAAATTCCCGAGCTGCCCGGCAAAAAGCTGGTGCGGCTGATGCGGCAGTATGGTCTGCCGTTCTTTGATGCCAACCTGTTTGTGGAAAATCAGGACAAGGCGGCATTTTTTGAGCAGTGCGCCGCACAAAACCTCTGCCAACCCAAGACTCTTTCCAACTGGCTGCTGGGAGATATCTCCCGAATCCTCAATGACAAGGGCGTTGCGCTGGAACAGACGAACCTGACTCCGCAAAAGCTGGGCGAGATGATTGCACTGATTGAACGCGGAGCTATTTCCAACACTGCGGGCAAAACCGTACTGGAGGAGATGATGTTCAGTGACAAAACCCCCGCACAGATTGTTGCTGAAAAGGGACTGGCACAAATCAGCGACAGCGGCGCACTGGAAAGTGTGGTCGCGGCGGTGCTGGCAGAAAACCAAAAGGTAGTAGACGACTACCATGGTGGCAAGAGTAACGCCATGGGCTTTTTGGTGGGGCAGTGTATGAAGGCCTCCAAGGGACAGGGAAACCCCAACATGATTCGTGAGATTTTAACGCGTCAGTTGGGCTGAGTGTAAAAGGAGCTGGAAAAAAATGATTCAAACAATTGTGATAGGTAACGACCACGGTGGGGTCGAGATGAAAAACGAGCTGCTCAAGCGCTTGGAGGCAGCGGGCTACCATGTGCTTAATGCCGGTACCGACACCACCGCCGCAGTGGACTACCCCGACATTGCGGTCAAGGCCGCGCGTATGGTAATAGCGGGCGCTGCCGACTGCGGAATCCTTATCTGTGGCACCGGCATTGGCATTGGTATTGCCGCAAACAAGGTGCGTGGCATCCGTGCGGCGCATTGCAGTGACACCTATTCCGCACGCATGAGCCGCGAACACAACGACGCAAACATCATTACATTGGGGGCACGCACCTTGGGCATCGAGGTGGCATGGGATATCGTAACCGCCTACCTCGGCGCGGAGTTTCAGGGGAAGCAACACACCGCCCGGGTCAATAAGATTAACAGCATCACGGAATAGTATGGTAATAAAACAAACAAACAGGCTGACCCAGACCGAAAAGCTGGCGGTCGCTTTACTGGAAGATGCTGCATATAAAAAAAATAAGCTGCAAAATCATGCCTTTTTACAGAACGATATCAACTTTGACCGGGAAATTCCCTGCTTTTTTCTGGGGTATGTCGGGGAGCGGTTAGTTACCTTTCTGGCAGTTTTTTTGCCAACCCGCATGGAAGCCGAGCTCCTTGCCTTTACCCATCCCGAGTTTCAAAACAAAGGCTGCTTTGGCCTGCTGTTTACCGAAGCGTGTCGGGTGCTGATTGCTCTGCGCATTCGTGAAGTGGTGTTTGCGGTGGAGCCTGCCAGCAAAAGCGCCCACGCGGTGTTAAAGACCCTTGGAAATACCAAGCTGCTGCGCAGTGAATACCGCATGGTGGTCAGCAGCTTAAACCGCGCCCCCGACCCCGGCGGGTTACAGCTGTTCGAAGTAGACAGCACCAACAAGGAGCTGTTTCGCGCGGCACTGGCCGCGGCGTTCCCGGAAGCAGAAAATCAGGAGAACTTCTACGACTCGGTGCTGCATTCCGACCTGCGGCGGGGCTACATTGTGTACAGAGACCGCCCTGTGGGTGTCTTTAACCTAGAATTGGGCGAGGAACACACCTTTTTGTACGGTGTGGGCATTGCCCCGGACTTTCGCGGAAAGGGTTATGGAAAGCAGCTGATGGGACATGCTATGCGGCAGGGCTTGACCCTTGGCAAGCGGATTGTGTTAGATGTGGATTCTCAGAATCCCATTGCGTTTCATCTTTACCAGTCCTGCGGCTTCCAGATTGATTTTCAGGTGGATTACTACGGATACCGAATATAGCGTAAATTTAGAGCATCCCGCTTTTTGGGGTGCTCTTTTTCTTTGTCGGACAGCCTGTCATAATCCTGCCCTGCCTGAATATACATAAAGCAAGTCCAACAACACTGTAAGGCAAGGAGGTAGCTAGGGTGTATCCAGTTGACCATGATTTATTCTTTGAAAAAACACTGCGGGTACTGCCGGAGGAACTCGCCGCAGTACTGCGCAGATTGTCCGGCGGGGAGCAATGCAGTACACAGGAGATTCGACTGCGTACCAATCGTCCGCTTTCGGTGGTATTGCAGGGGGAAAGTCGCTTTGTGGCAGTAGACGGACGAACCTTGCCCATGCCGGACAGCAGCTGCTGTATTGTGACCGCAGAGTTGCTGGAGCAGTGCTTTTTGTGCATCTGCGCCTACTCGGTACACAGCCACGAGGAGGAAATTCGCCATGGCTTTGTTACAACTCGCTGGGGTGACCGAGCGGGCATCTGTGCCAGCGCGGTACGCAACCGCGAAGGAACGCTGACTTACCGGGATATCTCTTCCATTAATCTGCGCATTGCGCGGGAGGCGCTGGGAGCGGCGCGGGGCGTATTACGGTTAGTTGACCCCAAGAAAGGGTTGCTAATTGCTGGAATGCCCTCCAGCGGCAAAACTACCCTGCTGCGAGATGCCATTCGCACGATATCTTCGGGCGAAACCGGAAAACTGTACAAGGTTGCGGTGGCAGATGAGCGCTACGAATTATCGGCGTCGGGGCAGGGCACAGCAGGCTACGACCTTGGACTGTGTACCGATGTTATCTGTGGACAAACCAAGGCCGAGGCCATAGAACAGGCAGTGCGAACTCTTTCTCCAGATATTATTGCCTGTGACGAAATTGGCTCTGAACAGGAGATACAGCAGCTTTCCACGGGGCTGTGCTGCGGTGCGGCTTTTTTTGCCACAGTACACTGCGGTAACCGCGACGAATTGTTTTTCAGTACACGGGTGCGCCGTTTAATGAGCACCGGCGCGTTTGGCTACCTGCTACTGCTGGATTCGCCCAAGCACCCGGCAAGGGTCTCTACCATTATTACCGCGGAGGAGTATGATGCTAAAGCTGACAGGGTTGCTGCTGCTGTTTAGCAGCGCAGTATTGACCGGGATGGATGCTGCAAACCGGCTGATGCAAAAGGAGCACTATCTGCGGCAGCTGGGCTCTTTTTTTCGGCAATTTGCCATTCAGCTGGACTGCCTGCGTTGTTCCCCGGCACAGCTGGTGTTAGTACTTTCCCGCCAACAGGAGTTTTACGGCAACGAGCTGATTAATGGACTGCTGCTTTATCTGGCGGAGGGCATCAGCTTTAAACAGGCACTACGCGACACGCTAAAAGAGTGTCACAATGCCCAAAGATGGGGCGTTGACCGGCTGCTGTGGCAACTGGAGGACACCATTGGCGTGCGGGAGCTGGAAACTCAACTGGCGGTGCTGCATTCGGTGGTTGCCGCGCTGGAAGAACAACACGCGGCAGCCGCACAGCAGGTGCAAAAAAAAGGAAGTCTTTACCGCCGCATGGGGGTACTTATGGGGCTTTTGCTGGCAGTATTCTTTTGTTAGGAGGTGCAAACAAGAATGGATGTGGACTTAATCTTTCGCATTGCTGCCATTGGCATTATTGTATCGGTACTCTATCAGGTACTGCTGCGCTCCGGACGGGAGGAACAGGCCATGATGACCTCACTGGCAGGGCTGATTGTCGTACTCA
>JAVVRO010000049.1:8788-10598 GCA_036654695.1 Angelakisella sp.
GGTGGTTGTCATCTGCATTATCGCGGCAATTCTGTCCCTGATGCTTAAGCAGTACAAGCCGGAATATGCCATGCTGCTATCCATGCTGTGTGGGGTACTGGTGGTGCTTTACCTGATGGACAGTGTCAGTCAGATAAAATTCGGGCTTGACCGTGTGCTATCCTCCGCTTCGTTACCGCCGGAGCTTCTGGACACTGTGTTTAAGGGACTGGGCATCTGCATTTTGTCGGAGCTTGCCTCCCAAAGCTGCCGCGATGCGGGAGAAACCGCCATTGCACTAAAGGTCGAGCTTGCCGGCAAGGTGGCCATTACCTTGCTGAGCATGCCGCTTTTTTTAAGACTACTGGAAATTGCGGCACAGCTGTTGTCGGGGTAAGGCACAGGAAAGGACGGGAAAACTGCCATGAAGAAAATTGCCGCGCTGCTGCTTGCCCTGCTATTATTCACTGCGATTGCCTTTGCCGAGGACGGCGTGACATCCGGCACTGGGGTGGAGGAGCTGCTTTCCGGGAGTGGGGCAGAGGAGCTCAGCGAGGTCATTCCCCCCCAAGCACAGCAGCTGCTGCCAAATACTGGCGACGGCATTGGCGGGATGGTGGACAGCGTACAGCCAGCAACGCTTATAAACACGATTGCCCAAACGGTCAAGCAATATTTTCACCTGCCGCTAACCCTGCTTGTTTCCCTGTGCGGGGTTATGGTGCTATGCGCGATGGTAGAGATTTTTTCGCAGACACTAAGTAACACCGGTAGTGCAAGCCTTTTTCAGGTGCTTGTTTCAGTAGCGGTTGCGTCGCTGATTGTTACACCGGTTGTGGGCTGCATTACCGAAGCGGCAAATACCCTGCAAAACTTTTCGGTGTTCATTACCACCTTTATTCCGGTATTTTCCGGGGTGCTGACCGCTGCGGGGCAACCGCTGACTGCCAGCGCCTACAATATTTTTCTGTTTTGGATCTGCCAGACAACCGCACAGCTTATCAGTAGCTACTTTGTACCGCTGCTTTGTGGCTATCTGGCACTGACAGTAATTGCGCCGGTCTGCCCGTCACTACAGCTGGGCAAATTGGTGGGCGGCATCCGCAGCTTTGTCGTCTGGGGACTGACCCTGACCCTGACGGTTTTTGTGGGGTTGCTGTCCATTCAGTCGGTGGTAGCGTCCAGCGGTGACCACCTTTCGGTAAAGACGGCAAAATTCATGATTGGCAGCCTGATTCCCGGCGTGGGGGGCGCGCTTTCCGACCTTTTTGTTGCGGCGCAGGGCTGCATTCAGCTGGCCAAGGGTACCTTAGGCGCTTTTGGCGTGGTGGTTACCCTGTTCACTTTTTTGCCGATTGTCTTGCAGGTGACGCTGTGGTACCTGTCGCTGAACATTGCGGCGCTCATTGGTAGTATATTAGGCACGAACGAGGTCGCGTCGCTCATGAAAAGCACCTCCTCGGCAGTGGGAATCTTGCTGGCGGTGCTGCTGTACGATGCGCTATTGGTCATCATTTCCACTACAATTATTATTGTTGCCTTTGGTGCAAGGTAAAGAGGGGTAGGATGGACCAGGTACAAGGCTGGATATTTACTATCTGCACAGGGACACTGATTTGCGGGATAGTTTCGGCGTTATTGCCCGGAAAAAGCTATCGGCGGGCAATACAGCTGCTGCTGGGACTGTTCTTGTTGTTCTGCTTTTTGTTACCAATCGGAATGGAGCTTGTGCTACCGCCGGTAGACATTGCAGCAGCGGAGCAGCAGCGGCTTGCAGCAGCCAGCGACACCAAAGCCCGCCTGATGGAACAGGTGATAACCGACGCAGAAC
>JAVVRO010000049.1:10640-12087 GCA_036654695.1 Angelakisella sp.
AGGGGTTTTGCAGGAGTATGGGGTAGAGGAAGGGCAGCTATGTATTCGAGTCGACACGGACAGGAACGACTGCCTGACTGCGACGGTGACGCTGCCAAAACGACTGCAAGACAGACAGGCTACACTGCAAAGTCGCCTGACAGCGGCATTGGGAATGGAGGTGACCATCCATTATGACAGCTGAGGACCCACAAACGCCGAAGACAGCCCAGCACAACAGGTTGCTGGCATTCTTTCAAAATAAGCAAAACCTAATTTTTGTTGCAGGACTGCTGGGGATACTGCTGCTTGCCTTGACCCGCCTGCCACAGATGGCAAAACCTGCCATGGCGGCGGTCGAAGCTGCCCAAGGAGAAACTGCCAAAGGGTACGAGCAACAGCTGGAGCAGCGGTTAGAGGATATTCTAGGCAACATTGCCGGCGTCGGGCGGGTACAGGTCATGGTGACGCTGGAAAGCGGGCATCGCTACGAATATGCCAAGCAAAACAAGGAAAGCAGTGACCGCTTGGAGGATACCCATGACACCAAAAGCCAAAAAACGCAGGAAAAAAGCATCTCCGAGGAAAATTATGTTATGGTGGACAGCTCCGGTGGCGGCAAGCAGCCGCTGGTAACCAACGAACTAGAACCGCAGGTCAAAGGTGTGGTTGTGGTGTGCGAGGGCGGGGAAAATCCGGTCATTGTTGCCCATATTGTTGAAACGGTCAAGGTGGCAGTCAACCTAGCGTCCAACCGCATTGCAGTTTCTCTCATGCGGCAAAATATCCCTTAAGTGGAATAAATAAGCAGTCAATGCAATAAACTGTACTACAAGCCAAGACCGATAACGGAGGAGAGTAGAACTATGAAAATGAAGCTGAACATGATACTGAGCAAAAAGCATATTATTCTTGCGGCGCTGGTGGTAGCGCTCTGTGTGGCCGTTTACCTGAACTGGGAGTATGTAAAAGTAAACAACAAGGACTTTGTGAATACGGATGGTCTGGCGGCTTCCACTTCAGCCGGAGATGACGCTACCGCTGCTTATGGTGAGGCTTACTTTGCCGAGGCAAAGCTATCCAGAAGCAAGTCTCGGGACGAAGCCATTGAAGCGATGAAGTACATGCTGCAGGATGCTAAGCTGTCTAGCGCGCAGGTAAAAGAGCTAACCGTACAGGCAACCAAGTTGGCGAGCAGCATCGAGGCCGAGGGAAAAATCGAAAATCTGATTAAAGCCAAGGGTTTTGCAGACTGTATGGTTTATCTGGATCAGGATAAAATCGATGTGCTGGTTAAATGTGCCAAACTTACCGAGA
This sequence comes from Angelakisella sp., assembly GCA_036654695.1. Taxonomy (GTDB): domain Bacteria; phylum Bacillota; class Clostridia; order Oscillospirales; family Ruminococcaceae; genus Angelakisella. The sequence continues at coordinate 11,937 of JAVVRO010000049.1, forward strand.
CTGACGCAGCACAAATTAAAGACGTCATTCTGGGCGAAGTGAAGCTGCCGGACGAAAAAATTTCGATAATTGAAATCAAATAGGTTGTGCGAATTAAATTTTGTGGTATAATAGCCACAAGGGCTATTATACAGTGATGTCCCCACTCGCG
>JAVVRO010000050.1:0-11812 GCA_036654695.1 Angelakisella sp.
CCATCGGGTTTTCGCTGCACTGGCACGAGCATGTGGAAATTTTGCTGTTTACCACTGGCGGTGCTACCTTGCAGCTGGATGGCGTTCCCATTGCCTGCGCCGCTGGCGATGTTGCGGTAATTAATTCCAATGTTTCCCATCAGATGCTGGAAAAGCCGGTGGAATCCGCTTATCACTGCCTGATTATTAACAAGCAGTTCTGCGATTTTTTCGGCATTCCCCTTGACTCACTGCATGTTCAGGAGCACATCAGCGACGAGCGGGTTCGCGGACTAATTTTGTCCATTGCCAAGGAGATGGCCGAGCAGCACGACCTGTACAAGGTGCGCGTACAAGCCTACGCGCTGGAATTGATGGTACTGCTGGCACGGGAATACAGCTGCCCCGTCGCGCTGTCCAAAGCCTCCGGCAATGTGCAAAAGCAAAAGCTCATTAAAAAGTCTATTGGCTACATTACCGCGCACTACGAGGAGCTGCTGACGGTGGAAGCCATCAGTGAGCATGTGGGGCTAAGCAAATACTACTTTTGCCGCAGCTTTAAGGAGATTACTGGGCAGCGGGTGTTTGACTACATTAACCTGATGCGCTGCACCCAAGCCCGCCGCCTGCTGGGCACCGGACAGTACAACATCAGCGAGAGCGCCTATGCCAGCGGGTTTAACAATCTTTCTTACTTTACCCGCACCTACCGCCGGTTTATGGGCGTACCGCCCTCCTGCGACCTGCCCCGGCAGCACAACGCATAAACGACGGAGACTGTCCTACGAAACAGTCTCCGTCGTTTGCATGTTATCCTAACATTCAGTGAAAACCCCAAGGTTTTAATTTGCCATGCAGCAAAGCTCTCTGCTTTCCGGAGGAAAAGAGGATACGTTTTTCCTCGAATAGCAGGATTACCGGTAGTCCTTCATCAGCTTTTTGTAGAAGCGCACCGCTTGCTCAATGGCCACAAGGTCAATGTTTTCGTCGGGGTTATGTACCGAAGCAAACTGCGCAGGGGAAATGTCAATGGGTGCAAAGCGAATGGTGCAGGGACAGATTTCCACCAGATGCCGTGCGTCTGAACCGGCAGGCAGCACAAACGGCGCAACCGCCACATGGGGGAACACCTCCCGCACGCAGTCACACAGGTAGCCATAGGCGGGCTTTGTCATGTCGGCTGGCGGGTGGTACTCGTTGTCGGCGGTATCGGTCACCACAATATCATACTTTGCGGCCACCTGCTTAAAGCTCTCGATATCCTGCGCCAAGTCCTTGTCGTCTACACAGCGTAAAAACGCGGTAGCTTCCACTGTTTTGGACTGCACCTGATTGTACTTGCCGCCGTCGATGGTGGTAAAGTAGCAGACGGTTCCCAGCATGGTACCCGCCTGTGGGCTCAGCTTGGGCAGCAGAGTTTTTAGCAGGGGGCCAAACAGCCAAAGATTTGCAAAAATCAGGCGGTAGCCAAAGGACATATAGGGGCAAAGCTGCCGAAAGGTTTCCTGCACCTCGGGGTAAAAGCGCTTAATAAACGGCTTTTTAGTATCTATCTCGGTAATAAACTTGGCCATGCGAATGATGGGCGTGTTCCCCTTGGGTGACAGTCCAAAATGGCCGAAGTCTACGCTGGCGGTGCACTTGAGCGGGTGCCTGCCCTTTTCGTGTACGGCCAGCATAGCGCATTTGTTGGAAATACCCGGCATTGGCTGCTGGATAATGGCTCCGCCCTCGTCCAAAATCAGCTCGAAGCTAATATGGTGCTCCTTAAAGTAAGCCAGCGCCAGCGGGATGCCGTTGCCCATAATCTCCTCGTTGTGGCTGGAACCAAGGTATAGGTTGCAGGCGGGGACAAAGCCCTCGGCCAGCAGCTCCTCGGCAGCGGAAAGCTCGGCGAAAAACGGGGTTTTGGTGTCCACCGTGCCGCGTCCCCATAGCCGGTCGTCCGCAATTTCTCCCTCGAAGGGCGAATGCGTCCACTCGCCGGTAGCCGCAACGACATCGTGGTGCGACATGACCATAATGTTGCGGGAGCTGTCCTTGCCCGGCAGGCGGTAAATCAGGCAGCCCTCCCCAAAAATGGTCAGCTCAGCAGCCTGATGCAGCAGTGGGAACAGCGTAGCAAGCTCGCCCCGCAGCTTGGCAAATTCGGCATCCTCGTGGCCTTCACGGTTGGAAACTGTTTTGCAGCGGATTATTTTTGCCAGACGGTCGGCATACCACCGAGTACGCTCGTCAGGCTTTTTGGTCTGCTCGGGCGGCAGCCTGCGGGCGCTGGCTTTCGCCGCTACCGCGCGGAACACCACCACGGCAACCAGCAGTAAAATCGCCGCCAAAGCAGCGTATAACAGATAGGGCATCATTCTTTTTTAGCCTCCTTCCCTGACTTACCAATGGCAGCCAGCACCGCGTCCTCCTTGTACATGTAAAACGCAACGATACTGGCAGTGCAGAACACCGCCGCAACTACCGCGGTCAGCTTTAACCCCAGCCGTCCGACATTTTCGCCCACCGGCGCGCCAATAACAATCAGCGTGGGGACAATCATAATAGCCAGCGAATGCCCCATCTTGGTAACAAACGACTTGGCGGCGCTGAACACGCCCTCCTGATTGACGCCGGTTTTCAAGGTGTCGTACTGGATAATATCAGCCAGCATGGCACCGGGCAGAATGTTAAAGACCGCAAAGGGAAAGGAAACAAATACCGCCAGCGCAACAGCCTTGACCATGGGCGGTACCGGCAAATCTGCGGCAAAGTAGATGGCCAGCTGTGCCACCGCGAACATCACACAGCCCGCCATGAGCGGCTTGCGTTTGCCAACCCGCTTGGCCAGCTTGTTCACCAGCGGGTAAAGTACCAGCGACCCGGCAATGGAGATGGCCAAAATGGTGACCGAGGCCGTTTCCGGCAGTCCCAGCAGTGTAACTACATAGAACATAATGCAGGCCTGAAAAAACGCCATCGCGGTGCCTTCCAGCAGCTGTCCCAGCGTAACCCAGCAAAAAAAGCGATTCTGAAAGGTGTGCTTCAGCGAGGCCAGCAGTGGAACCGTGGGCACTACCGAGCTGACATAATCCTTTTCGCGAATAAAGAAGGTAGGCAGCAGCAGCAGTACCACGCCGACGGCGGTAAAGATGGCAAAGGTAACCCGCCATGCGGTAAGCGGTGCCAGTCCGGCATGTTTAAAGCCCGCCACAATTGACGGTGTGGCATAACCCACCGCACTGCCGGTCACATACAAAAACGAGCTGATGGTATAGCTGTTCACCCGCTTGTGCTGCTCCCGCACCATCTCCGGCAGCAGTGCCACATGGGGAATCATGTAAAAGGTGTAAAAGATAAAATAAGCCCAGATAAAGACCGCAACCCAGATGTTATTGAGGATGGTGGGCTGGTCGTTGGGCGCGCAGAAGATGAGCAGCGCCGACAGCGCGTAGGGAATGGCCGAGTATTTCATAAATGGCATACGGCGGCCGGCCTTGCTCCGGCACTTGTCGCTAAGGTTGGCAATAATCGGGTCGGTTACTGCGTCAATGACATGCCCAATGGCCTTGACAAAGCCAATTAGGGTCAGGATACCCAGCACCACAAAGCCTTGGGTAATCAGGTTGGGCAGGCCGGACTCCGGCGACGGCTGGTAAAAATAGATGAGGTAATTTGTCACCATGACCATAAAGATGCCCCGCGCAAACTCGGGGATGCAGTACAGGAAAATGGTGCCTTGGGTCACTTCCTTCAAGGTTGTCTGCTTATTTGACATGTTGATTCTCTCTCCTGAAACGAATTTCGCAGACATCATCGCCCTTGGCAATGGTTTTGGGCAAATCAAGGACGCAGCCGTAGGATTCGGCGATTCCGCGGTCGCCACACATGGCAATGTCGCACAGCGTCGCAATCTCCTCATCGGTGCAGCCCTGCCGCTGCCACGCCTTGACCAGTGGGCAGTAGTGGAAGTCAATCGACAGCTTGTCGTCGGTACATTCTTTTATCTTCATCTCAAACACCCACTGGGCGGGTTTGGAAAACAGTGTCTTTTTTAGTCCGGTCAGGCTTTGCGTGCCGCCCTTTTTGACCAGTCCCGCGCCCTGCCACAGTCCGCAGCGCTTGGTTGCCGCCTTGCCAAAATCCTCCCACGTCAGACCCTTTTTGCCCGCTTCGTCGCAGAGCAGGTAAAGCCACAGCGCCCGGTGCTCCAACTGCTCGCGGATAGCTTGCAGTACTGGATTTTTTAATTTTGCCTCGTTTTTGACCTTGGTTCCGGTGTTCATAATGACATCGTCCTTTCCGGTGTAAAATAAGGGATATTCCTGTTACTATTGTATCATATGGGCGTAAAAAAAGCCACCCCTTGTTCCCGGGAGGACTTCTGTATTTTTCTACATTTTTCTTCATTTTTCCAGTGCCCGATAGCCCTCAATGTGAAGGTAGCGAATTTTCTTTGCTTGGTAGGTGTCCAGCGGGCGGCAGTCCACATCGTAGGAATGCGCGGCAACAATGACAGTGGCAAGGGTCACCGGGCTGCCTACTTTGGTAATGACCGGCGTATGCTGGAAGTCCGCCTTGTCAAGGATAAGCTGGCAGACATCCCCCGGCTGCACCTCCTCCAACAAAACCTCCCGGCCAAAGGGTCCCGCGCCCTTGTTGCCGGTCAAAAAGTTGAACAGGTAAACTACCCCTGTCCATGCCGGCGCACGGTAGTCGAGGCTTAAGTAGTACCAGCCGTAGGTTTCGGTAAAATTCATCACGCCGGTGCCTGCCAAAATGCACTGGGAGGCAAAGTTGGTACAGTCGCCCCCAATGTCCTCAAAGTCATAGTATTTGGGATTGCGGCGATACGCCCAGATGTTAGCATAGTCGACGGCGGCCTTGCGGTCGTAGGGAAATTCCACAAGCTGCTTCATGGCGGCAACTCCTCTTTTGGGTTTTCCCCATTCTATGCAGTTGCGGAGAGGTGCGTGCAGTTGGCTTGCTACCGCGGCAGCTCCGGTTGTAGCTGCTTTAGCCGGGTTACCCGCGCCTTGTAGTCCGGTAGGTAGGCTGCTACCACCGCGTAAAACCGCGGACTATGGTTCTTTTCCCGAATGTGTGCCAGCTCGTGTACAATAATATACTCAATTAGGTCGTCGGGCAGCAGCATCAGGCGGTAGGGAAAGCTCAGGCGGTTTTTGGCACTGCAGCTCCCCCAGCGGGACTGCGCCGAGGTAATGGTAATTCCAGCGGGGGTCAGCTCCATTTGCTGCGCAAGCCGCTGTACCCGTTGGGGCAGCTCCTGCTTGGCGCGGGTGCGCAGTGTGGCAATCTGCCCGTCGGTCAGGCAGGGACGTTGCTGCTGTTGTGCCAGCAGCGCGGTTTTTTCGGCAATCCAGTCTAGGTGCTGCTGTATAAACGCATCCAGCTCCCGCTTTGGCATATGCATCGGTGCCCGCACCACCGGAGTCAATCGGGGCGAAATAGAAAGGGACACCGTCCTGCGCCGGGAACGAATTAACTCATAGTCCAAGCTGTAGCCCCCTTTGTTACAGTATACTTCTCATCCCAAAACCAGAGCGTTCCGCTGCGCATGACAGCGCTGAAGGATAGCGCTGACAACCTAGGAGCGGGCACACCGGCTGCCATGCGCTACAAAAGCATCCTAATCCGGCAAATGGTTCCCCTGCTTCGGGCTAGGCTTCAAACCCTCTGCTGTCTCCGGGCTAGGCCCCTCCGACTCGCGGTATTCCGTGGGGTAACAGCCGGTATATTTTTTGAAGGCTCGCGAAAACTCGCTGGAAGTTTCGTATCCCATCTTTTTTGCAATCCCCTGAATTTTGCAGCTGGGGTCCCGCAGATATTTTTTTGACAGCTCAATGCGGCACATATGAATATAGCCGGAAAAATTCATATGGGTAGTTTCCTTGAACAGCTTGCTGAAATAGTTGTAGCTAAGTCCCACCTGCTCGGCAACCTCGCGCATGGACAGGGAGCGGCTGATGTTTGCCTGAATGTATTGCAGCGCGTGCTGAATGACATCCAAATCGGCATCCGACTGCTGGGGTACGCCGGGTGTGGGTGTGTTACAGTCCTCCTGAGGCAGACAAAGCTTACGCAGCTTGCTGTCCAGTTCATCAATGTCCAGGGGCTTAAGCATGTAGTCGGTCGCGCCCAGCAAAAATGCCTTGCGCACATAGTCGTAATCATCATACCCGCTTAACACCATGACAGTTGCTTTGTGCGGTTTTGCAAGTAGCCGCTCAATCAGCGTTAATCCACTAACTCCCGGCATGTGAATGTCGGTAATGACAATTTGCGGCAAATAGGTATCATAAAGAATCTCCGCATCTGTTGCAGCGGCGGCGGTCAAGATGGTATACTGGTTTTGGTAGCCAAGCCGTGTCAGCTTTGAGCGAATATTTTCACAAATCAGCTTGTCATCATCCACAATAAGCAAGTACATTCTTTTCCTCCTTAGCTTAAATAAAATTGGAAAGGCGTGATAACCCGTGAGCCAACCCTCCCGAAAGCTTCAGTTTACCTTTGTTTATCGGTTCTGTCTTCTCGTCATTCTACCGTTTATTCTTATTTTAACATTTTTACTCATCGAATCCAATAAGGTTTTTAAACAAAATGACGAAAGCACCAATCAAATTCTTTCTTCACAGGTTTTATACAATTTTTCTCAAAATATGAGTTTTGCCGAAAATGTATCAAAAGCTATCCTAGAAAACGGTATGCTAGTCAACTTTTTGGACAAACAGTACCAGAGCCGTATTGATTTGGAATATTACAGCGCCACCATCTATGACTACGTTAAGGTATCCAACGGCTTGTCCTCCGACTTTCGGCTACGCATCTACCTGAAAAACGAGTCGATTCCTCAGGGCTACAGCACCTTTTACCATCTTCGGGATATCAGCGGGATTCCGGCAGTTCACAGCTTTTGGAACAGTCAGCGGTCGCGCCAGTGGATAGACGGCAGCGAGCTACAGCACAACAAGCCCGCTTACCATGTGTTGCACACCGAGGATGACTATTGCTTCCTGCAAAAGGTACTGCTGGGTGACCGGCAAATCGGTATTATCTTGATTCAGATGCCAAGGCGGTTTCTCAATAATCTATCTCCCTCGCTGGGCATTGTCACGGAGCAGGCCTATGATATGATATCCACCGGCAGAACGCTGGTGTACAATTTTACCAACACACCCATTGATGACCGAAAGCTGGAACAGCTGCAAAATACACAGGCCAAGCTTGACTTTGACAATCAGCATATTTACAGCATTTACCGGTTTGCGCAGTACCCCTGTGACGTTGTCGTCGCCACGGCACACTCTCCCGACCGCAGCGTCATTCAACCGCTTGTGTTCATTTTTCTCCTGTTCTTCTCCATCGCCATCTGGCTCTTTATGAGCTACAGTAAAAAAATGATATCCGACATCCACTACTGTCTGGATGCAATGAATCAGTCCATTGACCAAAACTTTCAGACCGCCCTGCATGTGGAACGTCAGGATGAAATCTCAATTATTGCCGACCGCATCAACTACCTGCTCAACCGCATCCGTCGGCTGATGCACCTGAACATTGAGCAGCAGGTTGCCGCCAAGGGAACCCAGCTGGTGGCGTTGCAGCACCAAATTAATCCGCATTTTTTGTACAACACCATGGAGGTATTTTCTGCACGGATGGAGCTTGCCGGGCTGTATCAGGAAAGCGCGGCAATGGCTGCATTTTGCCGGATGCTGCGCTATAACATTAACAGCAACAGCATGTTGGCTACCATTGAGGAGGAGCTGCTGCAGGTGCGCAACTACATTCGCATTCAGGAGATTCGCGAAATACCGGTAACGCTGGAGGTGAACGTTCCCGACGAATTTCGGAATGCGAAAATTATTAAATTTGTACTGCAGCCGCTGGTGGAAAACAGCTTTAAGTACCGCGACCCGGAGCAACCGCTGTTCATCAGTATTAGCGCGCAGCAGGAACAGCAGCTCATTACGCTGCGGGTGCAGGATAACGGCATTGGCCTGACCACCGGGCAGCTGGAGCGACTGAATAACCGGTTCCGTTCGCCCGACCACACTGTCAAGCACGGCAGCAGCGAGATTGGTCTGTTCAACATCAATGAACGTCTGCGGCTGTTTTACGGAGAGGAATGCGGCATTCACGCCGCCATGCAGAATGGCATGACCACCTTTTCCCTGCACATCCGTAACGATATTTCGCTGTTAAGCGCCGATGACTTGCAGCCCGGAGCACAGCCGCTCCCCTGACAGGCATTCTGCGTTTGCGGTACCCTTAGCAGCTCTCCCGCCGCACCAAACGGGTAGGCAGCTCCAACCGCAACGGCTCGTTGTGCCCGCCGGACAAGCGATCCAGCAGTAGCTTCACCGCCATCCGTCCCATCTCCTCCTTGGGGATGTGGATGGTGGTCAGGCGCGGGGTGCATCGCTGGGCAGATTGGATATCGTCAATGGAGATAATGCCCATTTGCAGCGGGATGGAAATGCCGGCTTTTGTCAGCGTGCGTATCACCCCTACCGCTACATTGTCATTGGCGCAAAATATGGCAGTGGCGTCGGTGTTCCGTACCAGTAGCAGATTTGCCGCCGCCGCGCCGCCTGCCTCGGTCTGCACAGCCTCTACCACCACATCACGCTTGCAAGGGATCCCGTTGGCAGTCAGGGTGTCGTAGTACCCCGCGTACCGGCTTTCGGCCGAGCACTCCCCAATGTAGGCAATGGACGTGTGACCCTGTGTCAGCAGGTACTGTACCGCTGTTTCTGCCAGATTACGCCCATTGCAAAACACCTGATCCTGCTCCCCGTGACCGGCAGGGTTAAGCCCCACTCCAATCATCGGTACCGCGCCAAGCCGGGTGCGGAGCTGCCGCATGGCCTCCGGAGAGCACCGTCCCAGCAGCAGTACGCCGTCGACCTTACTCCCAGCATTTTGCAGCAGCTGCTGTCGCACGGTACCGGTAGGCAGAACCGGCAGTCCCTGCCGAAGCAGCTCCTCATCTACCCCGCGCACCAGCTCTCCAAAAAACTCGTCTCCCTCCCCCGCTGCCGGTCGGGCAAGCAGCGTCATCAAACGAAGCTGCCGCTCCTGCTGTCCGCCGCCATGTAACCGCAACGACCGGGCAGTAGCATTGGGCTGATACCCCAGCTCCTTTGCCGTTTTCCAAACAGCATCCCGCAAGTCGGCAGACGCATATTTTTCCCACTCTCCCCGCAAAATACGGGACACTGTAGAAACCGATATCCCCGCCTGCCGTGCAATCTCTTTTTGTGTTACCAAGCTGTCACCTCCCCCTGCACCCAGTATAGCAAAAAGCACCTTGCGACACAATCGTTTGTGTTAATTGTTTTTGTGCTATCCGCCTTTTCTGTGTTAAAATGAAAGTAACAAATAACAAAGGAGACAATGTAATGAAATATATCTTTTTAAACCTAAAGCGTTTTGATGTGCCAAAGGAGTTTGGCGGAGTTAACACCATTGCTCCCATGGCGACATGGGGCAGCTACATTGTAACGGAAACACAGGAGGCGCTGAAAAAATATGACCCCTCTCAGGTGGAATTTGTCATGTTCTTCCCCGAGGCGCATATTTTAAGCGCAGCAAGCGCGCTTTGCAAAAACAGCCCCATCAAGCTGGGGTGCCAGAGCGTCTACCGTGAAAACACCGCCGTGGGTGGAAATTTTGGCGCATTCACCACCAACCGCCCCGCTTCTGCTGCTAAGGCCATGGGCTGTGGCGGCACCATCATTGGGCACTGCGAGGAGCGTCGGGACAAGGCAGGGATTTTGGCTGCCGCAGAGGTCACCGACCCGGTAGCGGTCAACCTGATTTTAAACAAGGAGATTAAGGCCGCCACCCAGCAGGGACTGCGGGTGCTGTACTGCATTGGGGAAGCTGCCGAGGAGCAGGACAGCTGGGAGGACACCCTTGCCATGCAGCTGGAGCTGGGGCTGGACGGCGTTGACCGGCAGATGGTTGCACTGGCGTACGAGCCAGTCTGGGCCATCGGGCCGGGAAAAACACCCCCGCCCCGGGATTATATTGAAAAAATAGGCAAATTTGTAAAAGAGAGCACCGGCGGTATGCCGCTGGTATATGGCGGCGGCCTAAAAACTGACAATGCGGCTATGCTGGCCTCCATTCCCGAGCTGGACGGAGGACTGATTGCCCTGACGCGTTTTTCCGGCAAAATTGGTTTTTACCCAGAGGAGTATCTGGAAATTATCGACACTTACATGAAGGGCTAGGAGGCGCGGTATTATGGAACTGCAATTTGAATATGGACAAGGCTTTATGAAGGCAAACCTGCCTGACAACACCGATGTGTTTATCCCCGGGGAAACCGTTTTGGATCCGCCCTGCCTGCCCCAAGACTGGGCGTCACTCACAGAAGCCACTCGGCAGTCAGTGCGCAACCCCATGGGCATGGAGCCCCTGACCAAGCTGGCCAAAAAGGGAAGCAAGGTCACCATCGTGTTCCCTGACCGCGTCAAGGGCGGCGAGCAGCCCACTGCCCATCGTAAAGTCTCCATTCCGGTCATCTTGGAGGAGCTTTATGCCGCCGGCGTGGAAAAAAAGGATATTTTACTCCTCTGCTCCAACGGACTGCACCGCAAAAATACCGAGCAGGAAATTCGCGGCGTGTTGGGCGAGGCAATTTTCAATGAATTTTGGTTTACCCACCAGATTATTAACCACGACAGCGAGGATTACGACCATCTGGTGGATTTGGGCACTACCCCCCGCGGCGACCCGGTTCTGATGAACAAATATGTTTATGACAGCGATGTCGCCATCCTAATTGGGCACACGCAGGGCAACCCTTACGGCGGCTACTCCGGCGGCTACAAGCACTGTGCCACCGGTATTACCCATTGGCGCAGCATTGCCAGTCACCATGTCCCGTCGGTAATGCACCGCCCGGACTTTACCCCTGTCAGCGGCAGCTCCCTGATGCGCACCAAGTTTGATGAAATTGGTCAGTACATGGAAGAAAAGATGGGCAAAAGGTTCTTCTGCTGCGACGCGGTACTGGACACCAAGTCCCGCCAGATTGAAATTAACAGCGGATACGCTGCTGTGATGCAGCCCAAAAGCTGGGTCACAGCCGACAAGCGTACCTATGTACACTGGGCCGAGAAGAAGTACGATGTGGTGGTCTTCGGTATGCCCCAGTTCTTCCATTACGGTGACGGAATGGGTACCAATCCCATTATGCTGATGCAGGCGCTTTCCGCACAGGTAATCCGTCACAAGCGCATTCTCAGTGACAACTGTGTCTTTATCTGTTCCTCGGTCTGCAATGGCTACTTTAACGAAGGTCTGTGGCCCTACCTGCCAAAGATGTATGACATGTTCCAGCACAGCTACAATAATACCCTGCCCGACATGAACCGCTTCGGGGAGCTGTTCGCTACCGACCCGGACTACATCCGCGCCTACCGGTACGCCAACGCCTTTCACCCATTCCATGGCTTTTCCATGATATCCTGCGGACACATTGCCGAAATGAACACCTCCGCTATCTATCTGGTAGGTGCGCAGGAGCCGGGATTTGCCCGCGGTATGGGGCTGAAAACCCGCGCCACCTTTGAGGAAGCGTTGGCAGATGCCAAGAAAAAGTTTGTGGGCGAAGCCCCCAATATTTTAGCGCTGCCCAAAACCTTTACCACCGCTGCGGTACACCTGTGCATGAAGGACCCCAGCCAGAACAGCAGTACGGTTGCCCTTGGCGACCATCCCTGCTGCGGGTAATCCTATGCTTCCATGGGAAGCCAAAAATAAAAGCAAGCAGCACAACCGGGCAGAAACTGCCATGCTGTGCTGCTTTTGT
>JAVVRO010000051.1:0-6735 GCA_036654695.1 Angelakisella sp.
AGGCTGTATTAATTTGAATTAATGTATCACTGAGCTTTGTATTTATGTTTCGCATTGACGCTAACACAGGAGCATAATCCGCAATATACAATTCCGGATTTTTTGACTTTATATTGAAATTTCCATCTGCCATTTCTCCAAGCAAAAATCCAATATCATCAACAATGGTACCTATCGTTTGTGAAATAAATTTCATTTTCTCTGCCAAGAAGCCCAGCTCATCTTTGGAGCGATAATTAATATCTATTTTTAGCGAGCCATGCGCCATTTCATTCATGGCATCTTCAATCTGCTGCATGGGGCGTGTAATTGACCGCGTGGAAATAACAGCCATAATAATGGCCAGAACCAGGCTAAGTCCAAGCAGCATAAGGGAAATCATAAGCGCCATGCTTGTGGTTTTTTGCGCATTGGCATCAAATGCAATGGCACGGGTATCTGCATTGTCATATAAAATATCTACAGCCGCTTCGGTCTTTTTGTACGCATCCGCATAGGTGGTATTTAGTATAGTAACCGCTTTATCATAATTACCGCTTTTTATTTCCTTGAGTACAATGTCCCGCTCCATGTTCAGCGCTTTTTCGCAGTCTGCTACCGCTGTAACCAGTGTGGGGTCGCCTCCGAACACCTCGCCTATTTTTGCGATGCGTCCTTCCATTCTGGTTTTACTGGTGTTGATAGCTTCCATGTATACATCAATGTTTTTGCCGATAATTCCGCTTCGGATATCTTTTCCTATGGCGTTTAGGTCATACTTAATCCCCAGTGATTCGGTGGTGGACACATACGGCCCACTGAACAGCTGGTGTGATAAGCCGCCTACATTGTTTAACGAATAGAGCGCAAAGGTAATCATAATCACCGATAGAAGTGTCACAACGGCAAATCCGACAAACAGCTTTTTCCCTATTTTCAAGTTTTTGTACATTTGTTTTTCCTCCTGATATTTATTATTGTTGTACACTAGTCAATACGTTTAATTCGCCCACACCTATTAGTTTTTGTGTGTCTATAATGAGTACCACTTTGTTTTCCAGCTTGCCTATTCCTGTAATATACCCTTCCCCCGAGCCTTCCAGTCTTGGCGGCGGTGAAACCAAATCGTTGTCGATGACCATAACAGCGTCCACCTCATCTACAATAAAACCAATACTGCTATCGCTGATATCGGTTACAATAACGCAGGTGCGCTCGTTATAGTCGATTTCCTCCTTGCCAAGGCGCAGACGCGCATCTATCAGCGGCGTAATGGCACCTCGCAGATTGATAATGCCTTTCGCATAACTAGGGAATTCGGGAACCTCCGTAATTTTTTGCATTCCTACAATCTGTACAACGTAGGCAATCGGAACACCAAAAAGCTGCTTATCAATCCAAAAGGTAAGATATTTCCCATCCATCTCGCTGCTATCAGTTGAAACAACTTTTTGAGATACCGATTGTAAATTTGTATTTTCCAATGGATTTTCCTCCCGTCTTTATTTTATGTAAAAAGCACCGTAGTCCTTTCTTACCAAGTATTTTATCGAAACAAAGATACAAAGTGATTCCCATAGGAATAAATTCACCTTTCGCCTAAAATAGTAGACTTTTCTATTCTGTTATATTATAATGCAAATGACTATATATTAACGATTTATGTAAACAATTCAGTTGTATCGGCTCGAATAGAAAAGTCTACCTTTTTGTGCTTTTTTCATGATTTTTATCCTTTTGCCCACTTCAAAAATGTACCTTGCGAAACGCCAAGCGCCACTGCTGCCGCCCGTGAACCTATTTCGCCGTTTTTCCACTTTTCGTAACATTTGTGATATTCTTCTGGTATACTAATAGCGGGTCTGCCAAATTGAACCCCTCGCAGATGCGCAGCGGCAATCCCTTCTTGTTGTCGCTGGCGGATATTTTCCCGCTCCGTCTGCGCTACATAGCTTAAAAGCTGCAACACGATATCCGCAATGAAGGTGCCGGTCAAGTCCCGCCCCTGCCGTGTGTCCAGCAGTGGCATATCAATGACCCTGATGTCGGCACTTTTTTCTTTTGTAATTACCCGCCACTGCTCAATAATTTCATCATAATTCCTGCCAAGACGGTCGATTGATTTTATAATCATCAAATCGCCTTTTTTTAATTTTTTCATTAACTTGCGATAAGCAGGCCGATTAAAATCCTTTCCCGATTGTTTATCTAAATAAAGATTGCTTTTTAAAATTTCAAACTCCGATAGGGCAATCACCTGTCTGTCCTCATTTTGGTCTTTGCTTGACACTCGTATGTAACCGTAGGTTTGGCTCATAATTTTCCCTCTCAATCAATAATTTCGCTTCCGCTATTCTTTATTGTAGTAGGAAAATTTTAGCATAGCTACAGGGAAATATTGGAGTACTTTTTGCTTTTTCCCCACCGGACAGGTAACCAAAGTGACAAAACAGGATACCAAAATAGAAGAAAAGCAACAAAAAAAATGCGATAATGAGGGCACCAAATAAAGGAGGGTCTTAAACATGAAACGAGTACTTACATTCACCCTAGCGGCAATCATGGCATTTTCCACCCTAGCAGGCTGCGGCAAGGGAGCAACCGGCTCCACCGACAGTCCATCCTCGTCCTCTGCTGCAACCTCCGTTTCCGCTTCGCAGGCGGCATCCTCCAAGCCCCAAGAAACCGTAAAGCTAAAGGCATTTGCCCGCACCTCCGGCAGCAATGCGGATTGGCCGAATGTCAATAAAAAAATTAATGAGTACCTCAAGGACAAGATTAACGTTGAGGTGGACTACCAGCTCATCGATTTTGGTTCGCTGTCACAGCAGATGAGCCTGATTGCGTCCAGCGGCGAACGTGCCGACCTCATTACCCCCCACACCACACAGCTGATTCCCTTTAGCTCTCAGGGCGCGCTGGTGCCCATGAACGACCTACTGGATCAGTATGGCCAAGGCATTCGCAAGCTGTATGACGAAAGCATCCTGCAAAGCTGCGCTTACGAGGGTCAGGTTTACGCCATTCCCACCAACCGGGAGCAGGCAAAGGGATTTGGCTATTACTACCGCAAGGATTTAAACGAAAAGTACAAGCTGGGGCTGGACAAAGCCGACAGCTACGAAAAGCTGGAAGCGGCATTCCAGTCGGCCAAAGCACAGAACCCTGCCCTGCTGGGCGTGCTGGCCTCTACCAGCATTAGCCCCATGAACGCTACCTGCGACTGGGACCGCATTGGCAACGACAACTTTGGCGTTCTAATGAACATGGGAAAAGAGCTAAAGATTGAAAACCTGTACACCACCGACCGCTACAAGGAGTGGATTACCCGCATGAGAAAATGGAATCAGGCGGGCTACATCTCCCCCGAGGCTGTCACCATTTCCCTGAACGAGCGCGACGGCATGGGCACCGGCAATGTGCTGGGCTACTTTAACAACTACAAGCCGGGCATGGAAAACGAGCTGAGCCGCAACTGCGGACAGGAGGTTGCCCGGGCACCCATTGCCGAGGGGCTATCTGGTCTGATGACCTCCCAGAGCATTAATAACGTTAGCTGGGCCATTTCCCGCAATACCGCAAGCAAGGAACATGCCATGCAGCTGCTTAACCTAATGTATACCGACGCAACGCTGGTAAACATGCTCTGCTATGGTCTGGAAAACGAGCACTATGTCTTTACCGACGACACCAAGAAGGTCATTGACTACCCCGCAGGCGTTACCGCCGCCGCCAAAAAGGTGGACAACGGCACCGGCTGGCAGTGGGGCAACCAACTGCTTGCCTACATCTGGAAGGGCGATTCCCCCACTCTGTGGGATGACGTCAGCAAATACAACGCGGCAGCTCCCCGTTCCGCCGCCCTCGGCTTTGTGTTTGACAATGCCAAGGTGCAAAACGAGATTACCGCCTGCACCAACGTTTTGGCCAAGTATGGCCCCGGCTTGGAGCGTGGCGCGGTCAACCCCGACGAGGTACTACCGGAATTTCAGGCAGCGCTTAAGAGCGCCGGCATTGAAACCATTATGGCCGAAAAGCAGGCGCAGCTGGATAAGTGGGCAAAAACTAAAAAGTAAACTACGTACACAATCAAACGAGGGGGGCAAACAGCGTGCGAACAGACCGAACCAACAAGCCTAAGTCGACCCTGAAAAAACGGGTCGTCCGTTACCTGCCCATCTACCTGATGGCACTGCCCGCAATTATCTACCTGATTATCAATAACTACATCCCCATGGCGGGTCTGGTGGTTGCGTTTAAAAACTATCGCTATGACAAGGGTATCTTTGGCAGCGACTGGTGCGGGTTAAAAAACTTTGAATTTCTGTTTAAAACACAGGACGCCATGATTATTACGCGCAACACACTCCTATACAATCTGGCGTTTATCTTGCTGGGAACGGTCTGCTCCATTGCGGTGGCTATCCTGCTCAATGAAGTAAAATCCAAGATATTTAAAAAGGCCTACCAAACCGTCGTACTACTACCCTATCTGTTGTCCATGGTCATTGTGGCCTATGTGGTCTACTCTTTTTTAAGCCCCGACTTGGGGCTGCTCAACCAAATTTTAAAGCACTTTGGGCTGGACACCGTTTCGTGGTACAGCGAGCCAAAGTACTGGCCGTTCATTCTGGTTCTGGTCAACCTGTGGTGCAACACCGGCTACAACTGCATTGTGTATCTGGCAACCATTGTGGGCATTGACCAAGGGTATTACGAGGTCGCTTCCATTGACGGGGCGACCTCATGGCAAAAAATTCGGCACATTACTCTGCCATTTTTAAAACCGATTATTATTACCATGACACTGCTGGCCGTAGGCAAAATCTTCTATTCGGACTTTGGGCTGTTTTATCAGGTGCCCATGAACGTGGGGTCGCTGTACGATGTGACCAACACCATTGACACCTATGTTTACCGGGGACTGCTGCAAACGCCGAACATTGGCATGTCTGGCGCGGCCGGTGCCTACCAGTCCATTGTCGGCTTACTGTTTGTGCTGACCGCCAACTTCGCGGTCAAAAAAATCAGCAAAGAAAACGCGCTGTTTTAAAAGGAGGAGATAGCTTCGATGGAAAATCAAAACAAGGGAATCCGTGTGGTGGGGCATATTGTCCTGATGCTGATGTCGCTGGCGGTAATCGTTCCCTTTTGGCTCATGATCTCCTCCTCGTTTACCGACGAGCAGGTACTGCTAAAAAATGGCTACTCGCTGTTCCCCGAAAAAATCAGCCTGCTGGCCTACGAGTATCTGTTCTCCGGTGCCGGCAATATCTTTAGCGCCTATGGAATTACCCTTTTGGTGACGGCGGTGGGTACGGTGTTCGGGCTGCTGTTTACCGTACTGCTGGCCTATGCCCTGTCCATTCGGGATCTGCCCGGGCGCAGATTGCTGGCATTCTTCGTCTTTTTTACCATGCTGTTTAACGGTGGACTGGTGCCAACCTACATGCTGTACACCGGCACCTTTCACATCAAAAATACCATCTGGGCGCTCATTGTACCGTCTCTGCTGGTCAGCGCGTTCAAGGTCATCATCGCCCGCAGCTATTTTGAAACCAGCATTCCTCCCGAGGTGGTGGAGGCCTCCCGCATTGACGGCGCAAACGAAGCGCGGATTTTGTTTAAAATTGTAATGCCCATGGCGCTGCCCATTCTGGCCACGCTGGGACTGATGACCGGCTTAGCGTACTGGAACAACTGGACCAACGGGCTGTACTACATCACAGACAAAAGCCTGTACAGTGTGCAGCAGATGCTGACCGAAATGATGCGCAACATGCAGCTGTTGCAGGAGGGCGGCATTGACATTGGCAGCTCGGAAATTGCCCGTAACCTGCCCTCGACCTCCCTGCGCATGGCAATTGCAGTGGTGGGCACACTGCCAATTATGGTCATCTACCCCATTTTCCAAAAATATTTTGTCAAGGGAATGACCCTTGGCGCAGTCAAGGGTTAAGGACAGGAGTATAAGGATGAAAGAAATTAGAATTGGAATCATCGGCGCCGGCATGATATCGCACCAGCACATGGAACGGTACCAGCAAATTCCCAACGCGAAGGTGGTGGCCGTCTGCGACCTAAATCAGGACAGACTGGACGCTTGGTGCAGCAAATATCAGGTGCAGCAGGGCTACACCGACTACCGCAAGCTGTTGGAGCGGGACGACTTGGATGCGGTTGACGTTTGCTTGCACAACAACCTCCATGTCCCCATGGCGCTGGAGGTGCTGCGCGCCGGTAAGCACTGCTACTGCGAAAAGCCAATGGCAGGCTCCTATGCGGATGCCAAGCTGTTGTACGAGGCTGCCAAAACCTACGGCAAGGAGCTGGCGGTTCATCTGGACTTTTTGTTTTTCCCCCAAAGCCGTGTTGCCAAGGAGATGGTGGACAACGGAACACTGGGTCGGGTGTACCACGCCCGTTCCTTGGGCTACCGCAGAAGAATGCGCCCCGGGCTGGACATTACCGGCAAGGATTCTTTTTCTCCGGACTTTTTGACTCAAAAATGGGCAGGCCACGGCGCACTGTACGACATGGGGGTCTACCACATCTCCCAGCTGCTGTACATTTTGGGAATGCCCACGCTGGAGCGCGTTTCCGGCATGACCTACCAAGAGGTAGAGGTTGACCCGCGGATGCAAAAGGACCTGGTATTTCAGGTGGAGGAGCTGGGGCTGGGCTTTGCCAAGTACCAAAACGGCCTGACGCTGGACATTATGGAGTCATGGGCCATTCATATGGATGACTTTGGCA
>JAVVRO010000051.1:6745-10338 GCA_036654695.1 Angelakisella sp.
AACTTTCTTGTGGGCAGCAAGGGCGGCCTGCGGATTATGGACCCGCCGGGCAGTGTCTACGGCGGATTAAAGTACCTGCACCTAGTCAACGGACAAACCACCGAGTCGGTCATTGACCTGGACCGCAACGAAAAGATAAACCGTACCGCCGACCCGCTGCTGTGCCTGAACGAAAATGACCAAACCCACTGGATTGCCTACCTGAGCGGACAGCTTCCCCAGCGCATTGACACTGCCTGGGTCGCACTGCAAACCATGCTAGTCAGCGAGGGCATCTTCCTGTCCGGCAAGCTGGGGCGGGAGGTTACCGCCGACGAAATCGGCGCGATGTCGGTATCTAACGCAATTCGTCAGCAGGAGACAGCTTGGGGCAGCTTTAATTATCAGCTATAAGAGAGGGACAGCATGATGAATGAATTTAATAACTATGGGATTGCCTCCTATTCGTTCCACGGACTCAAGAACATCGGAGCAATGGATCTGTTTGGCTATTTGGAAACAGTCAAGTATCGCTACAACCTGAACACCGCCGACCTCTGGAACGGTACGCTAAAGTGCTACGACGATGACTACCTGGCCATTGTCAAACAGAACATTGACGAACGCGGGTTGACGGTGGTCAACCTGTGCTGCGACAACGCGCACATCTGGGACAACGACCCTGCTGTCCGGCAAGCAAACGAGGCGGTGGCGTGGGACTGCATTAAAACCGCCAGAATCATTGGCGCACAGAGCATCCGCATTGATGTAGGCGTGCGCGAGGAGAGCGTTTCGGAGGAGCAGATGGACTACATCGTCCCCAAATACGAGGAATACTGCAAAGCCGCGGCGGCATTTGGCGCAAGGCTGGGGCCGGAAAACCACTGGGGCGGTTCACAAAACTACCCGTCGATGGAGCGTCTGTTTGCCCGCGTCACGGCACCAAACTTTGCACTGCTGCTTCATCTGGGCAACTGGCAGGGCACCGAGGAGGAAAAGGATCGCTGCGACGCGCTCTTTGCCTCCCGCGCCATGCACATTCACCTGAACTACGAGCATTGCGCCGAAGCAGACCGCATTCTGCCTCCCATTAAGGAAGCTGGCTATTCCGGCTGCTGGAGCGTGGAAAGCCACAAGTCCTTTAATGAGTACAACAACGTTGCATTCCAGCTGGCGCAGGTCAAGCGGGTTATTTCGCCGCTGGTGTACAACGGCAAGTGGAAGGTAGCCCCTCCGTCGGTCGTCCGGGGCAACACCGAGGCATAGTAGCGCTATGAAGGTACAATATCTGGGAACTGCCGCTGCCGAGGGCTGGCCAGGGCTGTTCTGTCACTGCTCCAGCTGTGAACGCGCCCGGGCTCAGGGCGGCAAGGATTATCGAAGCCGGTCACAGGTGCTCATTGATTCCACCCTGCTGGTGGATTTTGGCCCCGATACCTTTTACCACGCCCAGCAGCAGCGGCTGGACTTGGCGCAGGTGACCACCGTGCTGCTGACCCATTCCCACACCGACCACTTTTACCCCACCGAGCTTATCCTGCGGGGGTTGCCCTATGCTACTGAGCGGGAGCAAAACCCCCTGCTGCTGTACGGTAACGCCAAGTGCGAGGCCATGTTTCAGCGGATGCTGGAGGAGGAGGACGACTCCAAAAATCTGCGGGACTGCGTGGGCTTTCGCCGCATTCGGCCGCTGGAGGTGCTGTGTATTCCGGGCTATCGCATTCTGCCGCTGGTGGCGCAGCATGACCCAGCCGAGTGCTGTATGCTGTATGTCATCCGTTCCGACGACGGCAGCTGCATGCTGTACGGCAATGATACCGCCTACTTCCCCGAGGAAACTTGGGCGCAGCTGGCCGGACTGCGGTTTCACTTGGTCAGTTTGGACTGCACCCATGGCAAAACGCCGGACAGCCCGGGGCATATGGGGCTAAGCGGAAACCGGCTGGTCAAGGAACGTCTGCTGGCAATGGGGTGCGCAGGGGAAGACACTACCTTTGTGTTAACCCATTTTTCCCACAATGGGGGACTGCTGCACAAGGAGCTGGAGCATGCGGTACACGGTGAGAACTTCCAAATTGCCTATGATGGCATGAGGGTAGACCTGTAACAAAACAGTGCTCCTTGCAGCTCGCGGTATTGCCGCGCTGCAAGGAGCACTATTTTATCTATTCTTCCATCGACCAGTGTTTTTTTAGCAGTGGCATAAACAAGCCACCCTGTACGGTGCGGTTTTGAAAGCCCTCCTGCTTTGCCGTTTTGGTGTCAAACCAATCGGAAAACGGAGTGCGCGCCGGTGCGTTTTCCAAAAAGTTTACCAGCGGCTCCGCAAACCTTTCCAGAACTTCCCGGGTGTCGGTAAAGGAAGCCGCCCAAATCATCCAGTCGGATTTTGTGTAGTCCTTTCGACTGTCCAGCGGCACACCAAATTCATTGCAATGAGCAAGGTACCATGCCAGCTCGCGCTCGTAGGTTTTTTCGGGAAACAAATTGCTTTCAAACAGCTTATCCCAGATAAGGTTATACTTCAGGCTCCAGCTCTCCGGTTCACCAAAGGACAGCACCGTGTGGTCACCGGAAGCTGCTCTGCGCTCCCAGTCCTTCGCCATTGCCGCCGCTTTGTTGTGGTAGCTTGCAGCCTCCATGGCGCGTCCCAGCATGTCCAGAAGAATAGAGTATGCCTCGACACCCAGGATGGCTTTGGCCGCCAGATTGCTATTGTGTGCAAGGTGGCCGGCGAAGTCGTCGGTACACAGCTGGTCGCCGGGGTCTGCGCCGTATTCCAGCAGATAGCCCACCCACTGCTCCAGCAGCGGCATCTGCTCCAGCACAAAGGCGGTATCCCCGTCGGACAGCGCCACCGCAGCCGTCATAATCAGCATGTTGCCGCATTCCTCCACCGGCATCTGGTAGCGGTCGTCGAAGATATTGGAGCCTTTGGGATAGCTGTAATTGGCAGGGTGTACCCCATCTTGTCCCACATGTTGCTGCAAGGCGTATACCTGCCCCCAAACATAGGGGTATCTGCCCACATCGTGGGGGGCAAAGTCGTACTCCCACACCGGCAGCTTGGCGTACTCAAACACCGGACGCAGCATCCCCTTTACCAGCTCAGGCTGGTACAGCAGGTACAGCGGGACAGAAGGGTAGCTGACATCCACCGTAGCGGCGCAGCCATTGGAAAAGCACTCCTTGGAGATAAACACCACATTGCCATCCTTGTCAGCAATCAGCTTGTGCGCCGCAATGGACTGGCGATAGCCAGCAGCGCAAAGCTTGGCATAGCTTTTTCCCCCCAGTGTCTCGGCCTCCGACAACAGCCCTTCGTCAAAGAGCTGACAGCGCGAGCGGAGCGTCTTGTACTCTGCCAGCGCCTCACCGATGGCCTGCAAAATAGTTTTGCCGTTCCTTGCCCAATAGCCCTTGCACACGTCCCCAAAGTACTGGATGGAGGCAATATCATCGTAAGCTATGGCCAGCACTTTTTCGGAGCGCTTCCCGTCCTCTGCCGTCATGGAAAGGGCGGCGGTCAGGCAGCTGCGTCCGTCCTGACGGTACGTTACCTCGTTGCAGCCCCGGGAGGCCAGATACAAATATCCCCAATCAATTGTGATGTC
>JAVVRO010000051.1:10438-11533 GCA_036654695.1 Angelakisella sp.
CGGTAGGGGTTATCTCCACAGCGGTTTGCTCCATGGCAGCAAGGCTGTCGTCCTGCCCCATAAAGCGATAGCGGTTACCGTCTACCGTGACCTCTCCCTCCATTTTTTTGACAGCACCTGTCCAGTGACAGGTGGGGGCATCGGTCAGGCGGTTCGCCGGTGACCACAGGGAAAAATAAGGGTCGCAGGTAATAAGCGGGATGGATGGCAGTAGTTGTTGCATGTTCTTTCTCCTTTTAGCCAGCTAAATTGCGCCTTGCCGTGGGCTGAGCCGGCAAGCTCTCCCCCAATGCCGTTCACCGTACCAATGGTTTTCCAAGACATCGAATGAAGTAATTCCCGTGTTCCCGATTATTCTACCGCAGTCAAATAGTCCACATCGCCGATGATTTCTCCGGTATCCTTTAACGTATACCACACTTGGAGGGTGAGCACCCCCGCCTTTTTTGGTGTGACGGTAATGCTGCCGTCGGCGGTAATTTTTGCGGGTGTAATGTCGGCCATCTCAGAGTCATACAGTGTTATTTCGCACTGGGAAGCGGTTCCTCCCAACACAAAATCGTAGGTGATTGGCTGCCCGACTTTTACGGTTTTGGAGCGATTGGCAGGTAAATTATCGGCAACAACACCATAATTTGACATGATAATGCTCCAGTTCTCTTTGGAAAGCTCCTTGTTGGAAGCAGTTCCGCCTACAAAAAGTCCTGCATCAAATCCGATTTGGTAGCTTTTGCTCGGCAACAATAGTTTGTTCAGCGCAATCTTCACGCAGGTTGCGTTCTTAAAATGCGTACCCACCAATTCTTCTGGTTTTGCCGGCGCGCTCTGCATCCGGTCGGTAGAAACGACATCGTAGACACTGCCGTCCTCATTGTAAACGGTGAGTTTCCCCGTTCCAAAGGTAACCTCCGGCCGCTGAAAGGTCAGAAAAAGCGTGTCAAGGCCGCCGGAAACGTAGCTGGATTTGTCCTCGGTCACGCTTTGTGGCCACAGAACTACCATACCGATAGAATCCTTCGGCAGGGGCTGGTTGCACTGCAAGGCGTTGTCATGTTCCCACAGGGTGTTGCTATTAAAGTGGAACTTGACAGATTC
>JAVVRO010000052.1:0-3636 GCA_036654695.1 Angelakisella sp.
TGGTATAATTGTCATCCCCGAGCTCCGCGAGTGGGGACATCACTGTATAATAGCCCTTGTGGCTATTATACTATAGAGCCCGGCGGCAGAATAGTCAAATGATTTTGCACAACTGCACAAGATTTTTGGCAAGCTGTGCAAAAAATTCTCGATTGACCTTGCCCTTCCACGGGAGTATAATAACAACAATATTTAGAAAACGAAAGGCGGAACTGGATATGATGACAGAGGAGACAAAAGGGAAGGATCGCAGCTTGTGGGTCTATCTCGGCATTACCTTTGCCCTTACTTACCTATACGAAATTTTTGTGGTTGGCGGATTAATTGGCAATCAAAATTTTGCCCCCGTGATTTCCCTGCTTATCTCGCTGGCAATGTTCTTTCCCACCGTTGGCATGCTGCTGACCCGGCTGGTGACCAAGGAGGGGTTTAAGAATCTTTGGCTTGCCCCCAATCTGCGGGGCAACATGAGGCACTACCTAGCCGCATGGCTGCTGCCAGCGGCGGCAATTGCAGTGGGGGCTGTGGTCTACTTTGTAATTTTTCCAACCCAGTTTGACCTTAACATGGGGTATATGGCGACGATGTATGCCGCGCAGGGCATGCCCTTTGACCCTGCTGCCACCCGCATCCTGATTTTGACCCAGATACTGACCGGCCTGTTCCTCGCGCCGCTGCTGAATGCCGTAACCTGCCTTGGGGAGGAATGGGGCTGGCGCGGGTACATGATGCCCAAGCTGGCCGCGCGGATGTCCTTTGGCAAGGCCTGCCTGCTGGGGGGCGTGATCTGGGGGCTGTGGCATGCCCCGCTGACCATGATGGGGCACAACTACGGCATGGGCTACTGGGGCTTTCCTGTGACCGGCATTGCGGCCATGTGCCTGTTCTGCGTCACGGTGGGCACCCTGCTGTCCTACCTGTCGCTGAAGGTAAAAAGCTGCTGGCCGGCAGTCATCGGCCACGCTGTGCTCAACGGGCTGGCCGCCGCTGCCCTCTACTTTACCCCCGGCACTGCCAGCCCCACCGCCATGCTGCTGGGTCCTGCCCCCACCGGAATTGTGGGCGGCGTGGGGTTCCTTGCCTTGGCGATTACCGCTGTGCTGCTGTCCCGCAAGCAAAATAGCGAGGCGGTACAGCCTGCCACACCGGAGCTTCCCTAACCGATGCAAAACAGCGGGCTACCGATTTTTGTCGGTAACCCGCTTTGTCGTGTCGTTTATTTTAGGAACAGCTCAATGACCGGAACCAGTACATTCGGCTTGACCGGGGGGAGCTTAAGCACCAGCAGGTTTTCCTCCTGCGTTTTACCCTCGCTAAAATGCTCCACCTTGTCAGCGTACAAAACCTCGCTGCCGTCGTGCAGGAACTGGGCGTAATCCACCTTGTCCGCAAGGTTGTGCAGCTCCAAAAATGCAAAGGGATAGCTCAGCAGGTGGACATAAAGCCGCTTGCCATCCTCGCTCTGGGTAAACTTGCAGCCGTTGGGAGCCACCAGCCCCGGCTCGGCCATGGTGCAGCCGTAGATAGCGCGGCTGTTGTATTTCATCCAGTCGGCGTATACCTGTAGCGCCGCCTCGGCACGGCTATCCAAGTACCCCCGGGAGGTCGGGCCCACATTCATGAGCAGATTGCCCCCAAGGGCAACGGTGTTAATCAGCATTTCCAGCAGCATGGCGGGGGACTTCCAAGTCATCTCGTCGCGGTAATAGCCCCACGACCCGGAAAAGGTCTGGCAGGCCTCCCATGTCACCAGCTCGCCGGTTTCGGCATGGCGCACCCAGCTCTGCGGCTGGTACTGCTCCGGCGTCCACAAATCTTGCTCAATCTCGGTACGGTTGTCAATAATAATATGCGGTTGCAGCTTTCGCGCGGTGGCAATCAGCGCCTCGGCCTCCCAGTCCTCCTTGCCCTTACCTTTCATCCACGGGTGTGCTTCGTTTTTGTCGCCGGAGTAGGAAAAGTCAAACCACAGAATGTCAATTTTGCCGTAGTTGGTCAGCAGCTCCGTGACCTGATTGCGCATGTACTGCGCATATTTTGTCATGTCCCGTCCCTGACTTTGCGCCTGAGCATCGGGGTCGTCGCAGCGGGGGTGTACCGCATCGATGGGGAACTCGGGGTGGTGCCAGTCAATGAGGGAGTAGTAAAAGCCAATGTGCAGCCCCTCGGCACGAAATGCGTCAACATACTCACGAATCAGGTCGCGCCCGGCTGGGGTATTGGTGCATTTGTAGTCGGTGTACTGGCTGTCAAACATGCAAAAGCCCTCGTGATGCTTGGTGGTCATCACCACATACTTCATCCCGGCGGCCTTGGCCTGCCGCGCCCACTCCTTGGGGTTGTACAGGTCGGGGTTAAAGTATTGCAGATACTTGTCGTACTTGACTTCCGGGATTTTCTCGTAGTTTTTGACCCATTCGTGGCGGGCGGCCATGGCATACAGACCCCAATGGATAAACATTCCGAAGCGGTCATGCCGGAACCATGCTGTGTCACCGGGTGTTGGGCGAGTGATGTAGCTTGACATGTTTTGCCTCCTCTTTGCTCTATGCTGTATTTTATATTGCACTGGGGAATCCTGCTCGGTGGCAGCATCAATTCCCCTGTTCGCCGGGGTAAACCAAATTCCACTGACTGCGCATTACATCCATCTCCCGCATCATCTCCATGGTGGCGGCGTAGGGGATTACCGGGCTTTCGCAAAGTCCTGCCAAAATGCACTCCTCCACATGCCGCATCTGGTATTCATAGCCGTTGCAGGCGTGCGGCCGGTCAATATGTTCGGTTTTGCCGTCAAGGCACAGCTCGGCATGGGTACAGCCCACAAAGTCGCAGAGCCGGAGATAACCGCGTTCCCCCATAATCACTGCGTCATTGGGCAGCTGTCCGCCAATGCTGGAGCAGAGCAGCGTCATTTCGCCGCCGGGGTACCGCAGAATAGCGGCATTGCACAGGTCAATTCCGCCGGAAAGCGCGGCGGTGCTTAAAATCTCCTGTGGCTTGCCAAAGAGCATGGCGGCCAGCGTCAGCGGGTAGTACCCCACATCCAGCAATGCCCCGCCGCCCATCTTCGGATCCAGAATCCGGCTGTCGGGCGAGGCCTCCGACATGCAAAACGCGTCATCGGCCTTTAGCATCCGTACCTTGCCCAGCTTGCCCGCTTTTACAAAGTCAATCATTTCGCCCAGTAGCGGAATAAACCGCGTCCAGCCGGCTTCCATTACAAACAAATGCCGTTCGCGGGCAAGGGCGAATATTTCGGCGGCCTCAGCGCTGTTTAGCGTAAAAGGTTTTTCGCACAGCACATGCTTACCGCAGTCCAGCGCACACAGGCTTAGTTCCCGGTGCATACTGTGGGGCAGGGCAATGTAAACCACATCAACATCCTCACGCTGGCACAGCGCGCGGTAACTGTCACAATAAGCCGGAATGCCAAACTGCCGGGCAAATGCCTGCGCCTTGGCACCCTTGCGCGAGGCCACTGCGGTAATGGTTCCTCCCACCGATTGCAGTGCTCGCGCCATCTCCTCTGCAATCCAGCCGGTACCCAGAAATCCCCATCTTAAACTGGACATTATCGTGCTCCCTTTCGCTCCTGCATTTTTGAATTACCTGCTAGAATAACAGTACTCCATT